>JBLIMP010000044.1:0-19760 GCA_047638855.1 Cellvibrionaceae bacterium
GCGTTGCGCCTACACAAGATTGAGCATTCAAGTCTATGGGTGGATGAGGGAACCTCTGTTGCGGTAGCTCACTATCCCATTCTAGACATACTTGAAAGCAAAATAACGATTCAGGGCACTTCGTATCCCGAGTCACACCCACCCTTTTATTATCTTATGCTAGCAGGTAGCCATCGGCTATTAGGCGAGTCTGACTTTAGTTACAGGTTTATTTCTGTTGTTTTTTCAACCCTTCTACTGCCTTTGCTGTTTAAGCTGGGGCAGCAGTTGCACTCAACACAGGCCGGGCTTTTGTCATTGGGGCTTGGTGCTATTAATGTCACCTTTATTGAATACGCTCAAGAAGCAAGGATGTATACATTTATCCTTTTCATGGCTACATTTGCGTCTTACTCAATTTTGCATATTTTTAAACACAACCAGCCCTCTCTACCCATAGGCAAGTTGTTGATTTGGGGGTTCTGCTCCTTGCTTTTGGTTTTAACCAACTACCCGATTTGGGCTTTTACCGGTATTCAAACCATCATCCTTATGTGGTTTATCTGGCGTTTAGGGCATAAAAAAGCATTGGCACTCATAGTTGGGCTGGGGGCATTCATATCAGCTGGCACTTGGTTGCTTTTTCAACCAGGGCTACCTTACTTCGACAATCAATCGATTAATATTCCCGATCTTGTTCGCTTTGGGCAAACCCTGATCTCAAACAGTTTAAACTTGGCCACTTATTCAGCATCAAGCGGTATGCCTCAGCCATTAAAGCCGATTTTTGAATGGCTTATTTACCCAATTTTGGCCATTGGCATTCTCGGTATCCACCATTGGCGGAATCGTGTGGCTATACTCGTGCATTGGCTAACTGTTCCATTTGGGTTGTTTTTAATGGCAGCGCTGACCCCTGGCTTTGAAAAGGTATTTCATCCAAGACATCTCATTTCTAGCGGAGCCGTTGTTATCCTGCTTGCTTCTATCGGCATATCAAACTTATTTAACCTGTCAAACCGTTTCTTCAACAAAGGGTTGGCTGTTTTTCTTCTGGGGCTACTTCTACTCACGTCGGCCGGCAGAACAATCGCCTATTTTCCAGATGCGCAAGATGGATCGCAAAAAGATGACTACCGCTTGTTGGTTCGCACAATCATGGAGAATGCAGGAAATAACGATGTTGTTCTTTTTAATAATGCGGCTCGCCTGACTCTTTATGAACATTACAGTTTTAGGCCAGATTTGCCGGTAACGGCCTTGCCCGACTATTCAAATCCAACACAAGAACATACGCTTGCAACCTTAGAAACGTTAGCGAGCCAATATGATCGAATATGGTTTGTTGTGGGCACACCGATTATCGATTTGGACAATGACCGAATGGTCCAAAATTGGCTAGATGCACACACTAACAGAATTGAGCGGTGGTCATTTTTTAGTCATTCAACCACGGTAGGCATGGTGGCTTTCAGTACAAACCAATGGCAAAACAAAGCCTGCCCACCTAATTTCCAAATTTCAAACAACCTAAATCCGATCACGTTGCCTGTTATTTGGGTTAAAACCCCAATGGATGCGGGGGGATTTTCAATAGATGTTCAAGATACAAACGGTAACTCATGGAACGAGGCAACGCAGGCAAGCGAAAACGGAAAAGGATGTGATAGTCGGCCGGTCCGGCTACCTTTTGGTATGCCAGCCGGCATCTATAATTTAGTAGAGTCAAATACCAATGGTTTCATTGGTAAAGTACAAATTGAAGCGTCTAATCATTGGCATCAGAATTTCCGGCCGAAAATCAATAATCGATTCACGGCCGACTGGCAGAATGGTATTCACCTACTCGGTGGGATTCAACAAGCAGGGTCTTTCTTCCCCGGCACACACTTTACAGGTCGCATTGCTTGGGAAAACCAAAGCGGCAAAACAATGACAGACAGCGTTTTATACAAAGTCCGTATGCTAAATTATGCGGGGGAAATTGTTGCCGAAAAAGAAGGTGAAATTAACCCTAATCACAATTGGGCAGATCAAGCGATAGTGACCACTCCTCTTAATTTATTTGCTCAGGCTAGCTGGCTTCCAGGTGAATACCACCTTGAATGGAAAATCTTGATAAATAATCAAACGATCAAGGGCAAAAACCGAATATTTAGCCCTAACTCCGATTGGGTAAAGGCAGGGGCAATCCAAATTGATTCATGGCCATTGGTAACAGATATACCTTCTGATACTGATATTATTGACTTAGGCGCATTGTTTGGTAGCGCAATTAATCTGCACGGGTATCGACTTCGCCCAACCGAAGAGGGTGATCGATATGCGATTGAGCTGATTTGGCAAGCGAAAGAACGGCCGACTACTAATTACACTGTTTTTATCCATCTCATTGATCCAGAATCTGGGGAATTAATGACTCAACAAGATAGAGAGCCTCTTGATTGGTGGCGGCCGACAAGCGGATGGAGAAAAAACGAGGTTCTAATAGATAGCTACGCTTTTGATATTGACCCTGGCAAGATGGCTGTTTTCGTTGGATTATATGACCCAATCACCCAAGAGCGTTTGCCGGTGATATTTAATAACCAGAGTCAAGAGAACAACCAACTTCGTCTTTTTCCTCTTAAAAACAACTGATATTGTCAGACTTAACCTCTCGAATTTAAAGAACGATTATGTAGAAAAGTAGCCCGAATCAAAAGGAGACACAGGTATGAAACAAAAAGTAACCAAACCGGAAAAAGTGGGTATGAGCCGCGAGCGTTTAGAACGGATTCGACCCGCCATGCAAACCTTTGTGGATAGTGGGTCATTTGCTGGCCTGAGCACCATGATCGCCCGAAAAGGAAAAGTGGTTCATTTTGAGCAAGTTGGGCAAATGGACAAAGAGGCCAATGTCCCGATGTCGGCCGATGCGATTTTCCGCATCTATTCGATGACCAAGCCAATTGTCTCAGTTGCCTTAATGACCCTTTATGAGCATGGGAAATTTCTATTAGACGATCCAGTTGGCAAGTTTATTCCGGCATTTAATGACTTAAAAGTTTTTGACAGCTACCAAGATGGCGAGCTTAAGACGGTAGATTTAGATCGGCCGGTGACGATTAAACATCTTTTAACCCATACATCCGGCTTAACATATGACTTTTTAGAAGACTCACCCGTTTCTGAAATCTATCGCCAAGCCCGATTAATGAACGACGCCAGCAGAACATTAGAAGAAATGATTGATCAGCTGGCCCAACTTCCTTTGGCATATCAGCCAGGCACAATTTGGCATTACAGCGTTGGGATCGACGTGGCCGCCCGCTTGGTTGAGATTATTTCCGGCCAGACGTTGGGTGACTATTTGCAGAAAACTATTTTTGCCCCTTTGAAAATGAAGGACACTAGGTTTGCTGTTCCTGATAAGAAGCTATCTCGGTTGGCCACCATGTACGGCTTGCCAGACATCGGTGGGATGGGGAATAGTATGAGTACATTCGGCGAAGCATGGCTAAACGGTTTTAACGAACGTCTTGATGTATCGCAAACGAACCCCACAGACCAGCCTGAAACATTTGCTAGAGGCGGTCATGGATTGTTTTCGACCGCTTGGGATTACATGCGTTTTGCTCAAATGTTGCTCAACGGGGGTGAATTAAATGGGGCTAAAATTTTGGGGCGCAAGACGATTGACCTCATGGTTATCAACCATCTTCCGGCCTCGCTTTTACCTTTTAAAGTAGCTGATCCTCCAAACTATGGGTACGGCTTTGGCTTAGGGTCACGTGTACTTATGGATGTGGCTGAATCACAGATACCAGGCTCAGTTGGAGAGCACGGTTGGGCGGGTGCCGCAAGTACCTATTTTTGGATTGATCCACAGGAAGAGCTTATTGGTATCATGCTGTCGCAGGCGATGGTGTATCCCGAAAAACCGCAGAACGTATTGCAGATTTTAGCTTATCAAGCTTTGGTTGATTAATATCAACAGAAAGAAATTTATTGCGCTCCTAGCGCCCCCGATCTGTTTTGACCTATGGAATTTAGAACCGCTACTTCGCAAGACCAAGACCGAATAGTTAATCTGCATATCGATAACTGGCGCGAAACCTATCGTGGGGCGTTAGCCGATCGCTATTTGGACGATCAAATATCAGATGATCGCCAGCAAGATTGGACTCAGCGGCTTACTCATCCGGCCGAAAATCAGCTTGTACTCGTGGCGAAAGAAGGGGATGCACTTTGCGGTTTTGTGTGCGCCTATGGCAATCACCACGCACAATTCGGCACCCTGATCGAAAACCTGCATTCAAACAAATCGCACAGAGGCCGAGGGATTGGCAAACGGTTGTTTTTGCAGGCGGCCGAATGGTCACTTAAAACCTATCCTGATGCTGGGCTATATCTTGAGGTTGTCGCTTCAAACACGGCCGCAATCGGCTTTTATGAAGCGTTAGGCGGCATCCATGTGGAAAGCAACATTTGGACACCGCCGGGCGGGGGAGAAGTGCTCGAGTTTAGTTTTTATTGGGAAAACAAAGAATTAAAGGAGTTAATCAATTGGAAAAATTCTCAGAAACAGTAAAGCTTAATGATTTAGAATGCTACTACGAAGTGTATGGTCAAGGAGAACCGCTTTTTCTTCTTCATGGATGGACCCAGACTACCGTATCTTGGGAAGATTACATTGAAGGGTTTAAAGATCATTTTCGAGTTTACGTCGTTGATTTACTCGGCCATGGAAAATCGTCCCCTCTGAAAACAACATTCCGGCTTGAAGATGCCGCTCAACAACTGATTCGTTTAATGGATCATTTGGGCATAAAAAGCACCAAGGCGATTGGTTTTAGCTATGGCGGCGAGCTTTTGCTTAGAGCCTCTGCAGAACATCCCGAGCGGTTCGATTCTATGATTTTAATCGGGGCTTCACACCGCTTTGAAAAGCATGATTGGGGATTTACCTTTGAAATTCTAAACAAGGGCCTTCAGCAATTTCTTCTCAACACGCACGCCCAAGGAGAAGAACAGGTTCGACTTATATTTAAAGAGATTGAGAATTACGAAAGTATTTTGTCTGAAACTGAATTACAGCAGATTAAGGTCCCAACCCTTGTGATGGTTGGCGATCAAGATGAATTTGTTGATTTAGAAACGGCCGTCAACTTGCATCAGTCCTTGCCTCAATCGCATCTTTGGATTGTGCCCAATAGTGGACATCTTGCATTTGGCGGCATGATGGAAGAACAATTTATTCAAACGGCAAACGAGTTTTTATCAGGAATGTGGCATATATGAGCTCAAGTTTTGTTAAACCAACAAATCTTTGTGCTTCGTCAACCCATCCATCAACTGATCGACATCGGCCGCATTGTTATAAATATGGGGCGAGATGCGTAAATTCCCGTCACGGCTCGACACAATCACATCATCTTTTTCAAGCCACTTTACCAAAACCTCCACGCTATTTGACTTAATCGAAACCATCGGCCCATGTTTGTCTGGGCTAACTGGCGACACAAGGTTAAACCCTTTTCTGAGCGATGCTTCTTTGATCATGCCGGTAATTTCCCGCCGATGGGCATCGATCTTTCCAAGCCCAATCGATTGAATCAGCTTGATGCCAGCTAGGGCTGCATACAAGTTTGGATTGGGCGGTGTGCCGGTTTCAAACCGGCGGCCGGTGGGCGATGGGGTATTGGCATAAATATCCATTGCAAAGATATTAGCTTGGGCAAACCAGCCGCTGCTCGTCGGATTCAACTGGTTTATTAGCTTTTGCTTGGTGTACAGCAATCCCAACCCCGATGACCCCAACAGATATTTGAGCGTACCGCCGACCAGGAAATCAGCCCCGATTTTTTGCACATCAATCGGCATCGTCCCCAATGCCTGATAGCTGTCAACCATGACCAACGCCCCTTTGCGCTTGGCGATTTTGATAATTTCGGCCACATCTTGCATGATGCCGTTGCGATAGCAGACATGGGTCAGTGAAACGATTAGGGTGCGCTCGGTGATCGCTTTTTCATAAAAAGATAGCGGGATCGCGTTGCCAGCTTCGCGCACATGCACAATTTTCGCCCCACGTGCTTTTTGAGCATGCCAAATCTGAGCCGTCGTTGGGAAGGCAAAATCATCGATGATGACTTCGTTGCGCTCCCCGCTAAAATCGATGGAGCTGGCAATCGCATTGACGCTGGCTGACACTGACGTCGTGACAGAGATTTCGCTCGACTTGGCATTAACCAGATTGGCGAAGGCAGAACGGACCGCTTCGAGCTTGTCTACCCACAGCTCCCACGGCGAGCCTAGCTCTTGCCAGTCGGTCAGGTAGTCGTTGTACGCTTGGCGAACCTCATCTGACAATGCCCCTTTAGAGCAACTGTTGATAAATGCTTTCTTTTTGAAAATTGGGAATTTTTGGCGAATGGTCATAAGGTTTTTGGTGCGAAGGTGCGGAATCTAAAAGCCCGAACCTTCGCGATTAGGTCATTTTACCGGACAACAAGGGGTAAGAACACCTGATATTTCTCTTCTATCTGAATCGAATCTAGATAAACTTTATCTCCGCCAACTTCCTTATCTGCTCGCAGAAGGAAACCGATACGGATCGGCCCTAATCCGGCCGGAATCTCCATTAGATGATCGGTCCATGCAAATTCAGGTGTCTTCGGCCAATCAGGATCGGCTAAGCCTAGCTGAACATCATCGCTATTACCCGCTTCATTTCCTTTGATCACCCACACCTCCAAATCGCAATTGTCGTTATCGTCACGGCACCAGAAAACGGTAGTAGGGGTCTACGCCACCGGTTTGACCTTGTCTCCGAAGGGAAACCGTGGTCCCCGGTGGCGTAGACCCCTACTGAAGAATCTACCAATATATCCCATGTTGGGATGGAAATTGCTACTCTCCGGCCGGAACCAAGGCTACCACTCGTAATGGGCTACCTGATCCATTTACAATTTTAAGCGGGGCCGTCACCACAACCGCACCGGTTGCTGGCATTTGATCCAAGTTGGCTAAGCTCGCCAATCCTAGCTTCCCAGCCCCATGCATCAAATTATGACATGGGAATGGGGGATCAAATCCAGCCGCTTGCCCCGCATCGGTCCCAACTGTTTCAACCCCAAAGCCCAGTACATCTCTCTCTTGCGCTAAAAAGCGCACACAGTCAGGATGCGGCCCCGGAGAATGCGGACCATCTTCGGCCGTGTTCAAGAATGCCGCCCCTTCACGCTTTGACCAGTCGGTACGCATAAATACCCACGAGCCAGGCTGAATCTGCCCATGCTCCCCTTCCCACGCTAGCACTCGTTCACGTGTGAGCAAAAAGTCGTTAAAGGCGGCCGACTCTTCGCTACAGTCGATGACACATACCGGGCCGACAAACTGCCCAACCGGAATCGTGTCTGTCGTGTTGTTGGCATAATCTTTGCCCGTCACCCAGTGGGACGGCGCATCAAAATGAGTGCCGGTATGCTCGCCCAATGTGATCGTGTTCCAGTACCAGGCTGGACCCGCATCGTCGTACTGCGAGATTTTTTCAATCGAGATAGGGGGAGATTGAGAAAACATTTCCGGCAGTTGGATCACCGGGGTGTCAGGGCCAAGCGGCTGGGTTAGGTCAACCACTTTGATGCGATTTTGACGCATCTCTTCAACAAGTAATGATAAAACAGTAACTGGTGCTGACATTTGAACTCCTAACGGAGTTAGATATTAGATGTTAGATATTGGATGTTAGTGGTGATCTTTCCACTAATATCTAATATCTAACCACCAACATCTAACCCTCGAATATAGCGACTAAAAGCAAAGGCATTTTCCGGCAGTTGAAAATCCATCCCAAAATGATCTGGACCTACCGCCTCAACTTTGGCGACGACGGTGCTGTATTCACCACGGTCAAACGCGTCGCCAACCGCTTCCATAAACTCGAACGGGGTATGAGCAAGCGAAACATGCTCGCCGCCAGCCCCTTTTGCGATGGCGGCTAAATCGGCCGTCCCATCGGTCGTGTGCGAGGCGAATCCGCCAGTTGAGAGCAGACTGCCATTGTCGAAAATGATGTGGGTCAGATTTTTGGGCTTGTAACGCCCCATCGTGGCCAACGCCCCCATATTCATCATCACAGAGCCGTCTCCGTCTAACACAACCACATGCTCATTGGGGCGATGTAAGGCGAGGCCAAAGCCGATAGATGAGGCAAGCCCCATCGCATGTTGCAGATAAAAGAAGTTGTCACGATGGCCCAGGTCATATAACTCTTGGGCACAGGCACCCATGATGGTGACAACAAGTTTGTCTTCGAGGGCTTCGTAAATCGCTTCGATACATTTTGAACGTAACATTTAATTCTCCTGAAAACGTGGTGCGTGGTGCGTCACAAACGAAACACGCATCACGAATCAATCCTCCATTAGGTCACGGGTCAACAGCAAGGCGACTGGTGTCGAGGCACTTCGGGAAAAGGTATAGGCTTCTTTGATCTGGCGGCCGACTTTGTCGGGATCACGCGCATACTCAAACGGCACGCTCAACGCGCGCAAAACATCTTCTGTGACGATGCCGCCGCGCGTGTGCCACGGATAGGGTTCACCCCAATGGCCCCGCAACGCAATCAGCATGCACATCGGAATATGATATAGCTGGGCCAGCGACACGATGCCATTAATTGCGGCTAGAAAACCGTGATTCTGCATCAGCAAAATATGAGGTACGTTGGCAAAATGAGCACCGGCCGCAATGCCGATCGCCTCTTCTTCTTTGGCGACTTCGACCAGGCTCATGTTCGGGTCGTCATCTGCCATTTGTAGCAGATAAACAAGCCACGTTTCGGGCAACGCCGACAGCGAGAAAACTCCAGCATCTTTGATACCCTGATACACCGCTTTTGAATTGGTAAGTGAAACAGTCATGGTTTTTTAGTGGGTAGTTATTAGTGACCAGTGATCAGTGAGTCAACCCCATTGACCACTGATTACTGAATCACTCCTCAGCCGGCCGATTGGGCGATGGATAATTAACAATTTTGTCCCATTCATCAGCGGCCGAACGTGCGACCACCGCCATCAGCTCACCTTCGCCGATGTTGAACACCTCATGTGGAATGCCTGGCTCGATATAGATAAAATCACCCGCTTCGTGATCAACAGAATGGACCAGCCCTTCCCCATATTCGTGGCGCACCTTGCCTTTTAAGATAAAAAGCATCACCTCAAACCCTTCATGGATGTGAGCGTAAGCGATGGCACCGGCCGGGACGGTTGCGACGTTCATCGACAAGTTTTTTGAGCCCACATTTTTGCCGGACAAGCCGGTTCTGTATTGGATTCCATTCCAAGAGCGGTTATCGGCACCGCCACCTCGCACAGCATGAATCCCGCCGTGGCTTTCTACATATTTTTTTAGTTCTTCTGATTCGTTTGACATGTTATTTTCCTCGTGAAATGTCTTTGTAGGGGTCGACGCCACCGGATCGAATTTTTGCCCGAAGAACGAAATTATTCACCGGTGGCGTCGCCCCCTACGACAAGATTCTAAAATTCTGTTCGTTCGCCACCCAACTCAACCCAGGTGCCAACACCTTTTTCAACCGCTTTTTGGTAGATGTGATGAGCGGCCGCCACATCCTCTATCGCTAGTCCCAACGATTTAAACAACGTGATTTCTTGATAGCTTGATCGGCCGGAATGCTCCCCGATCAAAATTTCACCTACTTCCGCCTCAATACTATCCTCATCAATCACACCATCTGCTTTTGCCATCAAAAAATCACCCGATTCGTTGACCGTTGACTCCCGTCGATCTACAAACAGCGTGGCTTGTGCCATCGTAGCCGAGTCGATTTCACGTGCAAACGGCACACTAGAGCCAACAGCGTTGATGTGCATCCCTGGTTCCAGCATCTCGTTTAGCAGGATGGGTTCGGGCGCGGCCGTTGTGGTACAGATGATTTGAGAACCGGATATAGCACCTGCAACTGAATCAGCGACTGTTACCGGGACGCCAAATTTTTCAGTTGCCCGTCTGGCAAACTCAGCCGCATTGTCTCCATTTCGGCTCCAGACTTTAACCCGCTGTATCGTCGGCCGGACTTCTAACATCGCCGCAATGTGCGAGCGTGCTTGAACCCCAGACCCCAAAATCGCCAAGTCAGTCGCTTCGGGATGGGCCAGTAAATCGGTGGCAACTGCTGTGGCCGCCGCTGTTCTGACAGCCGTCATCTCAGTTGCATCCATTAGCGATAATAGTCGGCCGTTTTTGGTTTCAAACAACATCACCGAACCCTGATGTGAATCATATTCAGTGCCATGATTGCCTGGAAAAACGCTGACCACCTTGATCCCCATCGCCTGAATCGGTTCAAGGTAAGCAGGCATCATCCCTAGCGCCCCAACTTTTTCGGGCAGCCACAAAATCGGCCGGAGCGGCTGTATTGTCTTGCCTTGAGCCAATGCGGTGAAGGCTCCTCGCATCGCTTCAATCGCTTCATCATAGGGGAGAAGCTGCCCCACTTCAGTCTGGTTGATGATTAGGATTTTCATAGTAGGGAATATAAAGCAAATTTAAAAGTTGCCAAGCGTTGGCAGACAATACAAGTGCGCAGAAGCAGCTTGTTAATTAAAACAGACAATCATATTTAGCCTTGCTAATAATCTTCACTGTTGGTCATTATTAAATTGCATGAATCTCGCACACAACCCTTTGTCAAACTATATTTGCAGTATAGGATATGGCTAAAGTGATCTAAAAGAATAAACTAATCCAATTAGCCCTCAAGATGGGCTAATTGGGTAGAAAGGGATGGCTGCGTTTCACCTTTCGACATACATATATATTGGGAATAGTTAATTGAGTATTGAAAAACGACGTGCGAATCAGCCAGAAACTCTTGCACCGACGACTGCATTTGAGCGAGTGAAAATATTTAGTCGACAATGGGGGATGTTTAGTGCCGTTATTCTATTGTTTGTCGGTGCTTTTTATGCGGCCGGAGGTATCAGCTCGATAGGCGTGTGGCTGGGGGCTATTGCAGTCGGCATTTCGATGTCGCTGGTTGCAGTCGGGGTATACATTACCTTTCGCGTCCTTAATTTTCCCGATCTAACAATTGACGGGTCATTTGTTTTGGGGGCCGCGATTACGGCTACCATGTTGGTTAACGGCCGGTCACCATACTTGGCTCTCGTATTCGCCTTTTTCTTGTCTGCGATTGCCGGAACCTGCACCGGCCTAATCGCAACACGATTACGCATTCACAGTTTGCTGGCTTCTATTATCACAGCAACAGCTTTGTACAGTATTAATTTGCGAGTCATGGGGCGTTCTAATATCCCATTGCTCAACACCGACACTATTTTGACCCCTTTTAGTGATCCTTTTCGTGAATTTATCCGTACAAATTTTAGTAGCGATTATGTTCGATATTCAAGCAACATATTGACGATTGTTGGAGCCGGTTTGTTTGTTTTGGCGATTAAATTTAGCTTTGATTGGTTTATGCGCACTGAAATGGGTTTGGCTTTACGTGCCACCGGTGACAATCAGGCGATGATGCGTTCGTTAGGCCGTAATACTGATTTTTACTTAATTTTGGGGGTGACCTTGAGCAATGGGCTAACAGGTTTAGCTGGGTCGATATTTGCTCAATATCAAGGCTTTTCTGATGTAAACATGGGGCTGGGCTTGATTATCGCTGGTTTAGCCGCTGTGATTCTGGGTGAAACGATTATACGTCCCTCTACAATTGGACGCGCCACACTCGCTGCGATCTTAGGCATGATTGTGTATAGGGTTGCTATAGCGGCCGCTCTCAGTCTCAAGGTTCCGCTACCAAGCGGCGCGTTCTTTCGCATCGAGGCCCAGGATATCAAGCTTGCAACGGCCGTTTTGGTGCTAGTTACTTTGGCGATCACCCAATTGCGATCTCAGGAAAAGAGGTAAATGTATGTTGCAGATTGAATCCCTTTATCAAACTTTTAATCAAGGTAGCATCAATGAATCACACGCTCTGCGGGGTATTGATTTACATTTGCCAGCCAAACAGTTCGTGACGGTAATTGGTAGTAACGGGGCCGGTAAATCAACCTTGTTTAATGTTATTGCTGGCGTTTTTTCACCCACCCGCGGCCGAATTATTCTCGATGGTGAAGATGTGAGCTTGTGGCCAGAACATAAACGGGCCAACTTAGTGGGTCGTGTCTTTCAAAGCCCCCTCAAAGGTACGGCCGCATCGATGACCATCGCCGAGAATTTAACCTTGGCCATGTTGCGTAAAAAAACACCTGGTCTACGTCTAGGCGTCAGCCGTGCTCGTCGAAATACCTTGGCCGATATGCTGGCGCCACTTGGCTTAGGACTTGAGACAAGATTAGATGACCCGGTGGCCCTTTTGAGCGGCGGGCAACGCCAGGCGATGACCCTGATTATGGCCTCTTTTTCTAACCCTAAAATTTTACTACTTGATGAGCATACAGCGGCTCTTGACCCAGGCACGGCCGGGCGTATTTTGGAATTGACTGGCGAGATTACTAATAATCAGCAGTTGACTACCTTAATGATTACACACAATATGCAACAGGCACTGACTTTTGGAACCCGCACGTTGATGCTGCATAAAGGCCAAATCATTTTGGATATCGATTCTGATGAGCGTGAAGGGATGACGGTTCAGGGGCTGGTTGACAAATTTTCGGCCGCAACGCCAGAAGCTCTCTTGGATGACGAACTATTGTTGTCTATTTAGATCACCTATGTCAGTGTTACCGCTTATACAAATGCAGTCCAAAAACGATGGCTGAGTTTGCCGAAGCCAGAATTTTCGCCTGACGATACCCTTCGACAGGCTCAGGGTGCGTACCCTGAGCTTGTCGAAGGGTGTTTTTACCAGATTATTGAGAAGACACTTTATTTATTATGGAGAAGAATGATGAAACGATTAAAAATAAGTTTGTTACTTGCGATGATGTGCCTACTTGTGGTTGCTTGTGGTGGAACCACCCCGGCGGATGAACCTGTAGCAGAGGAGACGGCACCTAAAAACATCACCATTGGGATGATGAAAATTGTCAGCCATCCGGCCCTAGATAGTATTCAGGCTTCCTTTTTGGCAACCCTGGCTGAAGGTGGATATGTGGAAGGCGAAAATCTGACAGTCCTGGATGGAAATGCAGAAGGTGATATCGCTACATTGACAACAATTGCTCAGCAATATGTAGCGGAAGAAGTAGATCTGATTGTTACGACAAGTACCCCCGCGCTACAGGCGGCTTATAACGTAACCAAAGATATGGAAGTTCCGATCCCAATCATCTTTAATGCGGTGACCAGCCCGTATGCGGCCGGTATTGCAAATTCGCCCGATGATCACCCAGCATGGCTTTTGGGGACTCAAATCTTCCCACCCATTGCTGCTACGTTTGACCTGATTCAGGAAGCATTTCCAGATGCGAAAGTGATCGGGTATTTGTACAACCCGGCCGAAGCCAACTCAGTGGCTCAAACCGATGAGATCGCCCCGTTGGCTGAAGAGCTAGGCTATACGCTTGAAATCGGTACGATCAGTAACTCTAGCGAGATCAAAACTGCGGCCGAGGCATTGGTGGCACGCGGTGTCGACATCTTTTTCTATAGTCAAGACAGCACCGTAGCATCTGGAGCAGAAGGTTTAATCCAAGTGGCTAACGACAACGGAATTCCGATTATCACCAATGATGTACCTGGTGTTGGCCGTGGCTCAGCCATTGGTGTGGGTCTTGATTTTGCTGAGGATGGGGCCAAAAGTGGCGCATACGCCGTTGACTTTCTAAACGGTGACCTTGATTTAGCAACCGCTCCGATCATTCGTATTGAAACGACTCAGTACCATTTTAATACCGCTGCGGCCGAATTACAGGGTGTTACGATTCCACAAGCTATTCTTGAGACGGGTGTCGATCAGACCCCTTAAGGACGTGGCATCAGGCGATTTCTGAAAATAGATCAATCATTTACGCAATCGAAATCGCCCCCTAACCAACCCACAGACACTATTATCGAATGATGATTTTTCAGGGTTGGCCTAAGGCATGAACCAAAAAGCCAGCATATCGAATGATTATTCGGTATGCTGGCTTTTTTTGTTTTTTGCGAACAAGGATTGATGTGATTATTCGTCTCTTAACTTAAACCGTTGAATTTTGCCCGTCGCCGTTTTTGGCAATGCATCAACAAACTCAACCCAACGCGGCCGTTTGTAACCGGCCATCTTTTCGCGGCAATATTCGATCAGCTCTTTTTCCAGCTCAGGGCCGGCCGTTTGTTCTGCCATCAGCACCACATACGCTTTGGGTTTAATCAGGTCAGATTCGTCTGCTTTGGCGACAACCGCACACTCAACCACGGCCGGATGGCTGATAAGCGTACTCTCGATCTCCATCGGTGAAGCCCAAATCCCACCCACTTTCATCATGTCGTCTGAACGCCCTGCATGGTGATAATAACCATCTTCATCGACAAAATATTTGTCACCGGTAAACAGCCATTCACCCACAAACGTCTGCTTGCTCTTTTCGTATTGATGCAGATAACTCAGCGAGATCGAATCCCCTTTTAGCACCAGATTGCCGATTTCACCCTGGGCCACATCTTCCCAATTTTCATCAACCACTCGTACTTCAAAGCCGGGCACTGGTTTGCCACTGGTTCCTGGTTTGATGTCTTCCGGCCGATTAGAGATGAAAATATGATAGACCTCAGTGGCTCCGATCCCATCGATAATGTCGAGTCCGGTTGTCTCTTTCCACTGGTGCCAGATCGGGGCGGGAAGAGCTTCCCCGGCCGAAATGCAGTAGCGCAACGACGACAAATCATAGCTCGTCAACAGATCGGGCAGTGCCAGGCTCATGGCGTAGCCGGTAGGGGAGTTGTAGAAAATTGTTGGTTTGAACTTCGTGACCTGGGCCAGCACTTCGGTGGCGACTCTGGGAGAGCCAGCAAAAAGCACGGTACTGGCTCCCACAGAAAATGGCATCAGTAAATTGCCGCCGGTGCCAAAGGTGAAAAATAGCTTAGCAAGCGCAAATGTCCGGTCACTTTCTGTCAACCCCAGCACGTTTTGACCCCACAAAACCGAGGTGAGTATTAAATCTTTGTGTGCATGCAGAATCCCTTTGGGTTGGCCGGTTGAACCGCTTGAGTAGTTGAGCGTGGCGATGTCTTCTCGATGCGACGGGAAGGTGGCGCAGTCGGCCGACTGCCCGCTGATCCAATCCGCATAGGTTTGTGCCCCAAACTTTGGGCCACCAATCACAATGACGTGTTCAAGCTGTCGATTGGCCTCACGAATCTCGTCAATCTTGTCCCAAAGCGCTTCGCTCACAATTAGAACCCGTGCCCGGCTATCTTTCAGAATGTAGTCATATTCATCAGCCGTCAGCAACGTGTTCATGCCGATATGGATCGCCCCGATTTTGAGCGTACCAAAAAAGCAGGTGACCCATTCAGGTGTGTCATGCGCCAGCAAACCAACATATTCACCGGCCCGCACGCCGCACGCTTTGAGTGCATTGGCGACCCGGTTGGCTTCGGCCGAAATTTGGCCAAAGGTCAATGTCCGGCTGTTGCTAAACAGCGCTTCTTTGTCCGCCCGTGCGGGCAAATTGTGTTCCAGAATATCAACTGCGTTGTACTGAATGGGTAAATCTGAAGCCTTCATTTTTAATCTAATCTCCGATTTTCGCTGTTTTTTGCGCATCTGCCGTATTGATTTCATTCCGTCGGGCGAGTTCCCCTCACTTGTGCGTTTGCGTAACGTTTGCGCATGAGCCGGGTATCTCGCCTCTACTGATCACTAACCCACCTGTCACTTCTCACTTTTAACTTCATGCGTCGGCGGCCGTAATGCCGCCCGCATCCGAGCATTATCTTCCCGATCTTTTTCAGCCAACTGAAACGCCTGATTCCGGCCGGATTGATATTGCACCGGCCAATCATGGCCCCGGTGGTTGTACCAAGCGGCCGCTTCCGCCGTGAACGACGAACTCGTTAAATGCGGCCGAGCCAGCGCAACCAGATCGGCCCGCCCCTGCAATAAAATCGTGTTCACATGGTCAGCGTTGTAAATGTTGCCCACAGACATCGTCGGAATATCAGCCTCCATGCGAACCACATCGGCAAACGGGGTTTGGAACATCCGGCCGTAAACAGGCTTCTCAAACTTCACCGTTTGCCCTGATGAGACATCGATCAGGTCAACCCCGGCCGCTTTGAGCATTTTCGCAATCGCGATCAAATCTGCTTCGCTGGTGCCACCTTCCCACCAGTCAGATGCCGATATGCGCACCGACATCGGCTTATCAGCGGGCCAAACTTGGCGACACGCCTCAAAGACCTGCAACGGAAAGCGCATCCGATTTTCAAGAGATCCGCCGTACTCGTCTGCTCGTAAATTGGTGAGCGGTGAGATAAATGTTGCCAATAAATAGCCATGCGCCATATGGATTTCGAGCATGTCAAAACCGGCTTGGTCTGCGTATTCGGCCGAACGCACAAAGTCTGCCAAGATGACATTCATGTCGTCTTGGCCCATCGCTTTTGGCGTTTGGCTCACCCCATCGATATACGGAATCGCCGAAGCTGAAATGAGCGGCCAGTTCGGCTCATTTTGCCCATCAGGGCCGTTTTCCAAAGGCATGTCGATCCCGTCCCAAGCCCGTTTGGTTGACCCCTTGCGTCCCGCATGACCCAATTGCATACAGATTTTTGCGTCGCTGTTTTGATGCACAAAATCAACGATGCGGCCCCATCCGGCCGACTGTTCTGCATTCCAAAGGCCAGGACATCCTGGAGTAATGCGTGCTTCTGGGCTGGTGCAGGTCATCTCTGTAAAGATGAGGCCAACTCCGCCCGTGGCCCGGCTACCCAAATGGACCATGTGCCAATCGGTCGGCATGCCACCAACGGCCGAATATTGGGCCATTGGCGACATCACGACCCGGTTTTTTAGCACCATCTCGCGCAGTTTAAACGGGGTAAACATCGGCGGCGTTTTAGGGGGTACGCTCAAATCTTTGTTAAACCAGCCTTGCACCCGTTCGATAAAGCTGGCATCCCGCATGATCAAGTTTTCATAGGTCACTTGTTTTGAGCGTGACATGACCCCAAATGCAAATTGTTCAGGATCAAGATGCCAGTGGCGGTCCATCGCTTCGAACCATTTCAGCGACACATCGGCCGAATGTTGTAACCGGCCGACATCATCCCGTCTTGATTTTTCGTAGCTGTCCAGCGCGCTGGACACCTGTAGATCGCCAGAATCACCAGCAAGCTGGCGATCTGCCCCTCTTAACGCCTCCAGCAAAGCCGTTGAATCTTCCATCGCCAGCTTCGTACCCGATCCAATTGAATAGTGGGCCGTTGCTTTGGCATCCCCGATCAACACAATATTGTCCTTTACCCATGTCTCGTTGCGCACCATCGGGAAATGAATCCATTGGGAACGATTGTCGATAAACTTATGCCCATCGAGCCGTTTGGCGAACAGCTTTTCGAGTAACGGCAGATGTTCGGCTTTTGAGTCATCCAGCTTGTCAAAGCCCAAACCGGCCCACGTCGCTTTTGATGTTTCGATCACCCACGTACTGGCATTGGCTTCATATTGATAGCAATGCGCTACCATCGGCCCTTGTTCCGTTTCAAGAAAGTGATACTCAAATGAGTCAAATTCACACGTTGAACCGACCCAACAAAAGATATTTTCTCGGCGGTCGATGTGGGTCCCAAAATGATCCACATATTTAGTACGGATGCGGCTGTTAATGCCGTCGGCCGCCACAATCAAGTCACTGTCTGCAAACGGAGCTTGATCGAGCATGGCTGGGTCGAATTCCGTTTCAAAGTTCAGATTGACTCCCAATTCTTGACAGCGTTCTTGCAAAAGCAACAGCAACGATTTTCGTGAACAGCCTGCAAAGCCGTTGCCGCCTATCACAAACGATTCCCCTTTAAAAACGATTTCGACATTGTCCCAATAGGCGAAGTTGCGCCGAATCGCTTCGTAGGATGGGGTGTCGTATTCTTGGAACACGCCCAGCGTTTCGTCGCTGAACACCACGCCAAAGCCAAAGGTGTCATCCCGCCGGTTGCGTTCGTAGACAGAGATGTCGTAGTCGGGCCATTCTTTTTTGGCTAAAAGGGCAAAGTAAAGGCCGCCAGGGCCACCGCCGATGATAGAAATTTTCATGGTGTCGTTTGTTGGTTTGAAGGTTGGATCGTTTGTGGGTGCCTTGGTAGTGCCGTACTCGTCGATTAATAATCGATCACGCTAAGCTTAGAATCTCACGCGTTGATGTGACGCAAATAAATGACGGCCGTTTTAAATATGTGATGTAAGTTATCAAAAAAAAGAGAGTTGTCAAGATGAAAACAGCTGGTTCGCCTGTTATACTCTGCCCCATGCTTTCCGACTTACAGACTGTCACCCGTACCAAAGGTAGCACGCAATTTTACGTTTTTAATCTATTTGCAGATTATATTTTGCCTTACAAAAATGGTTGGGCATGGACGCATGAGCTGCTTTATCTGCTCGATTTACTGGATGTAAGTGACCGAGCGGCCCGTACAACCTTATCTCGCATGAAACAACAAGGGTGGTTTGATACGGTTAAAGACGGCCGTCGCAGTCGTTATGAAATCACTGACAAAGGGCGCGCGATTATCGCTGAAGGTGACAAACGTATTTTTGAAACCCCTATCGACAATTGGGACGGCGGTTGGCAATTTGCGATCTATTCGCTGCCAGAGGATAAACGACCGTTGCGCAATGAACTGCGCAAAAAGCTCGTTTGGTTTGGTTTTGGCAACTTGGCTCCAGGTACGTGGGTGGGGGCGCACAATAGGCTGGCAGAGCTTGAAAAAATCGTGGGGGAGATGGGAATTAGCAGTCAGGTGTCGCTGATTAATGGCCAACGGGTAGGGCTGATGACAGATGATGAGATTGTGGCGAAGTGTTGGGATTTAGATCAGCTGGAAGCGGAATATGCCGCTTTTGTCGGCCGCTGGAAGGCCCGACTGGAGGGGCTAGATATAGCCAACATGTCGGCCGAAGAACGTTTCCGCACTCGCTTTATGCTGACGTTTGAGTTCCAGCCATTCCCCCGCAAAGACCCCAATTTGCCAACGGTGCTATTGCCGGAAAATTGGTCAGGCTATGCGGCCCGGCGTTTGTTTACCGCTTATCGCTTAAAATTGAATGAAGGGTTGCCTGCCTTTTTTGCAGATATTGCGTAGGCCGTGTGCAATAAGAACGAACGGCCAAAAAATTAAAAATTCACCCGTTCAGCAATTCACCAATTAATTATTAGAAGGAGCCTTCTTCTTCTGACCAATAGCCAATCAAAATACCAGTCCGATCTTCATTATGCGAGCCAAGCTCTTTAGCTGAATCTTCATCACTGCATAGTCCCATCTGCCGCTGACGCATCCAAGTAAATAGTTTTTCGTGGTACTCTCGGCGGACCGCCTCATGTTCGGCCGACTGGCCCAAATCAACCAGTTCATCCGGGTCGTTTAGCATGTCGAACAATTGCGGCCGAAAGCCTTCCCACAAAATGTACTTCCATGCCTCACTGCGCACCATATACCCCCGACACTGTGACGGTTTGAGCCCTAAAATCACACGGGGCTCTCGCCCTGCATAGCCGGTTTCGCAAACAGAATGGTCACGCCAAACCACATCCTTTTGACCATGCAGCAGCGGCATGAGCGACCGCCCTTCAAGTCGATGGGGAATCGCTTCACCTCCGGCTAAT
>JBLIMP010000045.1:0-19589 GCA_047638855.1 Cellvibrionaceae bacterium
CATGAACCGCAGTCTGCTCTTCTAGCTAAAACGGCCTCTTCATGAAACTTGTGCTAAGTTGTGCTAAGTAGGCCTGATAAAAGTGCCAAACCAAGCCGGTTGATGAAATTGAGCCGGGTCGGTCATCGTCGGTGACCAACAGCTAAACTCCGGCTTTGTGCCGTCACGCGGCCGTTCAATGCGGTAGCAGTTGCCTCGCCAATGGGTCGGGATCGGCCGTTGATCAGTTAAAGCAGCCCACGGAATAGCGAGGGTGGCTGTCCAGCGGTTATCGCGGTCGTGGCGTTCAGCGTGCCACATGACGTTAGGGCAATGCCAATCGAAATTGATTTTGATGTCGTCTTGGCTGGTGTTTGGGTTGGTGACCGCCACATCGAGTAAAACTCCGTTGGGACTAACTTCAAACTCGGTGTAGCAGCTAATCGGAGCCGATTCTTCGTTTGCGACACCAATGAAAAGTTCAATGACCTCTTCATCATATATTTTCCGCTTTCGGATCAACTGATCTTCGGTCTCTCTATACCATGTTCCCCAAATGTCTCGGTCTTCGCATTCAAAGTGGGCATACAGCCGATGATTATCTGCACAGAGCCGAGCCGCCGTTTGCTGTTCGGCCGGAACTCCTGTTTCAGCTAGCAGGAAGGGTGGCAGTCGGGGAACGTCGTCCCAATCTAAGTGGCGAATGTCTTGAATGTTGTCCCAAGCTGTCGGGGCCGTTGGGATAGTTAAAATCGGGAGGTATCTCATAAAGATCTGTGTTGTAAGAGAGGGTTTGAGAAGATATACTGGTTCAGTTGAAGTACCACTATACCATATAATTATCGATTCAAGGAGACGCTCATGAGCATAATCGGCCGCAGACTAAATGATTTAGATACCCCTACCCTTTGGGTTAATTTGGCCATAATGGAGGCGAATATCAAAATGGCGGCCGCCCATTTTGCCAGTGCTGGCAAGCAATGGCGCCCTCATTTTAAAGGGATTAAAACACCTGCCATCGCACATAAGCTGATTAAGGCTGGAGCGATTGGGATCACTTGTGCAAAATTGGGTGAAGCGGAGGTGCTTGTGGCCTCTGGCATTACCGATATTTTGATCGCCAATCAAGTCGTTGGTGCTAAGAAAATCGAGCGACTGGCTTTCCTGCGCCGTTCGGCCGATGTTAAAGTTGCGGTCGATGACCCAACAAACGTTTCCCAATTAGGGGCGATAGCCAGCTCGATGGGGGTCGAAATTGGTGTAGTTGTTGATGTCAACACCGGGATGCAACGTACAGGAGTTCAGCCGGGCGAGCCGGTCGTAGCGTTGTCTGGCTTAGTACATGACACTGCTGGGCTAAACTATTTGGGTGTGATGGCTTGGGAAGGGCATACGCTGGGTCATGTGGATGAAGCGGTTAAGCGAGCTGAAATTGAAAAATCGATTGGTTACTTGGTTGATTCGGCCGAATTGTGCCGTCAGGCTGATCTGCCGGTTTCGATTGTTAGTGGAGGCGGTAGCGGTACGATGACAACCACACCGTTTTTGCCCGGACTCACAGAAATCCAGGCAGGTGGTGTTATTTTCTCTGATGTTTTGTACAACCAATGGGGTGTTATTACGACCCCATGTCTGTTTGTGCGAGCCTTAGTCACCAGCCGCTCAGCTTCTGATCGGATCGTGATTGATGCTGGGTATAAGACCCTGCCTGCATTTCATATGGCTCCTCGGCCGTTGGGCATTGATGGGGTTAAAAGCTACGGGGCTTCGGCCGAACATGGTTCTATCATGCTGGATGCTCCGAATGACACTGTAAAAGTAGGCGATACGCTTGACCTGATGGTTGGTTACACAGATGCAACGCTTTTTTTGCATGATGAATTAGTTGGTGTGCGGGACGGAGTTGTTGAAGTTGTGTGGGACATAGCTGCACGAGGGAAGCTAAAGTAGCGGGGCTGCTTCTAGAGTAAGTGATCAAGTAATCTTCGATTTGAACCAGGTATTTTTCTATGTTTTTTAACGATCAAATTTACGGCCGGGTTGAAATTGCCGAGCCGGTTTTGTGCGACTTAGTGCGGTCAGATGGAGTCCAGCGTCTCCATTTGATTTTGCAACATGGTATATCAGCCCTTATTGACATGACCCCGCCGGTTACCCGTTTTGAGCATTCTGTTGGGACGATGATTATCTGCCGTAAGCTGGGTAGCACCGTCGAAGAGCAAATTGCGGCCTTGTTGCACGATGTTAGCCATACCGCTTTTAGCCATGTGATGGATCACGTTTTTGATTCGGCCGAAAGCCAGTCATATCACGACCTTGTTAAAGAAGAGTACGTGTCCGGGACCGATATCCCCGCCATCTTAGAAAAACACGGTTATGCATGGCAGGCATTTCTAAATGAAGAAGCCTTCGCGGTTTTAGAGCAGCCATCTCCCCGAATTTGCGCTGATCGTGTTGACTACACCTTACGCGATGGGTTTGCGTTTGAATTTATCGATCTCGATGGGGTTCAAACTGTACTGGATGGGTTGATTTTGCATGAAGAACGGCTGATGTTTAACAATTTGGCATCTGCAAATCAACTTGCACGTGTCATGATCCAATGCGACGATCATAGTTGGGCCAACTTCAATGAGGTGGGTCTCTATGAGATGACCGGCCGGACGATTAAGCGTGCCTTTGACGTGGGGGCGATTGCACAAGCTGACGTATGGGGAACAGACGCGGCCGTATGGCAAAAAATAGCTGCATTTGACGATATAGAACTCGCTCGGCTAAAAGAGACTGTCCACAAAGACATTCAGTTTGAATGGGACCCATCTAATCCTGACTTTGTCCTTACAACCAAAATCCGCACCATCGACCCAGATGTTGTGTTAGATGGTGCGGTGAAACGTCTATCCGAGTGGGACCCAGCCTATAAACAGCATCGAGCTGATTATTTGGCACGCAAACAAGGGCCGTGGCCGATGAGATTAATCTAAGACCAATGATTTGGTTTGTTATTTTAGCTCTACCTGGCCGTTTGGGGTGTCTAAAACCGCAATTAATTGCACCTGTTCACCCTTTTCAACCACACAATTGACCTGCATGGCGGCCAGCATTTGGCGGATCGGTTCGGGGTCTGGATGGATCGCTTTAACTTCTAGCAGCGTACACCCGGCCGGACTGCTTTCTGAAGGATGCGGCGTGACACCCCAATCGATTAAAAATGGAATCAGCCAATCGCCCTGCGGTGTTGTTCCGGCCGTGGCTTCGGGGCGACGAGTCAGCTTCCATTCCATTAACACCCCGTCGCTACGGAGCCGTGAGCTGTCAAGAATTGAACCAGGATTATACCCGGCGGCTATCGACCCATTGACCGCTGTTTCGATGTCTGGTGTGCCGACCGCCCATGTCACCAAACGGGGCTCGTTTAGGTTGTCCATCCCAAACGAACGTGGATTGGGCGGTGTTGGCTGGGTGGGGTCAGGGGCGATAATCTCAATATAACTGCCATTGTTTAAAGATAGCAAAGCGTTATGGCTCCCCCGGCCGGGATGTTGTCCGCCAAATTCCGGCCGTACGCCGACTTTTGTCTCGAATAGATCAATCGCTTTGTCAAGGTTTGGTACAAAATAAATGATGTGATCTGGCTTTAGGGTTGTCATTTGATACATTCTCCTATGGTTTTGAACGTTATTAATTTCCTGAGAGAGTTTAAATCAAATCCCCACCGACTCCCAATACAAACAATTAGAAACGATCAAGATTTGCCCCTCATTCTTTTACTCTCTACACTTCACAATTATGAATATACTCGACCAATCCCCCGACTTGATTTTAACCAACGGCCGATTCCACATCCTTGATCTTGAAAATACCGTGGTGCGAGCGGTTGCGGTGCGTGACGGCCGAATCTTAGCTACCGGCAATGAACGGTTGATTGGCGATATGGCAGGCCCAGCAACCAAAGTGATTGATTTGGAAGGAAAAACGGTCATTCCTGGCATTTTTGACAGCCATGCCCATCTACAAGAGGTGGGGTTAAAGCTGGCCGCCATTCGGCTTGATGAGTGTAAATCACCTGAAGAGATGATGGAATTGGTACGGGAAAAAGCGGCCGATACACCGCCGGGCACTTGGATTGTGGGGATGGGTTGGAATGAAGGAAATTTTAGCGATGCAGACGGTCGGATTGCCAACGGTCGGATGCCGACAAAGCACGACATCGACCCGGCCACCGATCAGCATCCTGTGATTTTGCAACGCTTTTTCAACTGCGATGTAGTGAATAGCAAAGCACTGGAGCTGGCGGGGATCACAAGCAAAACGCCAGATCCGGCCGGAGGCAAAATTGAGCACGATGAGCACGGTGAGCCAAACGGCCTGATTCGGGCTGGAGCCAAGCTGCTTGTGCGCAATTTGCTACCCAAAGCGACCCAAACAGACCTGAAAAACGCCATCCGGCTGGGATGCGAAGAATTTAACCGATTTGGAATTACTTCAACCATTGAGCCAGGTTTACGGCCGCATCAGCTCCAATCGTTCCAAGACTATCACCAAGAAACAGGGATGAGTGTTCGGACGGCTTTAATGCCGTCGTGGCACGGCTTTTTTGAAGATGAAACGACTGATGAGCTAGACGCACGGGCGAAACAATATGGATTACATTCCGGATTTGGGAATGAATGGCTCCAAATCAATGGGCTAAAAATGGCGATTGATGGAGGGTCTTCACCGCACACCGCTTGGATGTATGAACCGTTTGAAGGAGAGGATGCGGTGATCGACTATAACCGCATGTCACCGGCCGACCTTGAGCGGTATTTCCGTATGGCGCAGGAGTTGGGCTGGGACATTGGCATCCATGCGTGCGGCGATCGTGCGCAAGATGTGGTGGCGTCCGCCTTTGCAAAAGTGGCTCAGGATGTCCCACGGCCGGATGCTCGGCATAACATCATCCATGCTTATTTCCCAACTGACACGGCGATTGAACAGATGGCAGAGCATAATATTGCGGCCGTGGTTCAGCCGACCTTTCTCTATTGGGAAGGGAATATGATTTTTCGGGATGTGGGTGAAAAACGAGCGGCGAATTGGAAGCCGGTGCGCAAATATTTGGATCGTGGTGTGCATGTAACGGCTAGTTCAGATGTGCCTAGTACGGTATCTGTAAATCCATTTGTGGGGATGTATGCTTTAGTGACCCGTATGAACAATTTGGGGCGTGAGGTGGGTTGGGACCAGGCGGTGACTCGGCGGGAGGCGTTGCGCATGTACACGGCCGATGGGACCTGGCTAACACGGGAAGAGAAGTTAAAAGGGACGTTGGAGCCGGGCAAGCTGGCCGATTTTGCAGTGTTGGATCGCAACTACTTTTCGATTCCGGTTGATGAGATTAAAGATGTGCAGGTAGATTTGACGTTATGTGGTGGCAAAGTTGTTTGGGAGCGGGCGTGATTTTCGATTTGCGATTTTCGATTGACGTTTGGGGATGGCTTGTGGCAAAGATTCGGCCGTGGGGGGTGAGTTTTCTGCCGCTTCTTTTTGTTATTTTTGCTTTTACGGCATGTAATCGCCCTGTAGTCATGCCGATCAACAACCCTAAAGTAAAAGTGCTTGAAGTGAAAGTGATGGAAAGAGAACAGAATGAATTTGACTTGCTACCCCCTGAGCTTGGCTCAAACTTAGATTTAACCTCTATCCGTCTGCTCGATTCAAGAAATAGCCGCCATTATTGGGCCGCATATAATACAGATGGGGATTTGTGCTTGGTAGTCGGCTTTAACATCGGCCGTCCCGACTGGTCGGCCGGGAGAAATTGCGACAAAGAAAGACAATTTGATTTGCATGGCATAGGCGTTGTTGTTAAAGGTGCAAATCACTTCACAAGTGTGATTTTTGTCCCCGATGGGTATCCACATAGCTTAGTTGAGGCATTTCCGGGTCAATTTGTTTCAGAAAATCTAATCGCTTTTGATAGTTTGGCCGGTTTAAACGGGTCGATTGGTGATCAGAGCCTCATCATTGTTCAATCAGATGTGGGAGACAAGCCTGAGATTGAACTACAGATATTGAGATAATGGCAAAACAACTCAAAAGCAGTAAGCTCAAAAAACGCTCTATTATTTTGGCGGTAAATATCCTACCCATCCTTGTGTGCCTGTTTTTGGGAGAACTATATCTGCGTCGAATCGGTCTTCAACCTTATCAACGGACCTATCCGGAGCAATACCAAGATGAGCCAGGGGTGATATGGGTACAAACTGATTCGGTTTTGGGTTGGACCGTTGACCCGGCATTTCTACCGGCCGAAATCAACCCTCAAGGTTTTCGGGCGTCACAAGATTTCACAAAACTGGCTAATAATGCTGATAAAAGCCGTGTCATGATTGTGGGAGATTCTTTTACCTTTGGAACCCATTTGGCTGTGGAAGACAGTTATGCGAGCCTAATGCAGGCCCAGCTTTCAGATACGCACGAGGTCTATAACTTAGGAGTTCCTGGGTACGGGGTCGATCAAATGGCCCTTACCTATCACCAGTTTAAGGATTTAATCGAGCCTGATATCGTTATTTTGACCTTTATAGACGATGATATTGAGCGGGTTTTAGAAGCGTTTCGGATTGTGGAAAAATTAAACAAGCCAAGTTTTACGTTGGTGGGTGACGAGTTGATTGCACGCCCGGCCGCAGGCAAAGCAACGCTGTTTTTTAGCAACCTCATTGGAAAAAGTGTCTTTTTTAGCTATCTCTTGCGTGAAAGTTATTTTGTTTTAGAGGCAAAGCCGGTTGTGAATAAAATGCTGAACGACATTGAACAAGATATAGGTGAGCAGGGCGGCGGGTTTGTCGTCGTTAGAATTCCAACCCAAGACCAATTTGGGAGAATGCAAACGCAAAGACGACGTTTGATTGGGGTGGAGGATATGCTAGCAGGCACCCGTGCAACTTACTTATCCCCCGTAGAAGAGGTGGTGCAAACGCCCGATTGGAAAACAAGCTTGTACTTTACAGACGGCCATTTAAATGAAATGGGGAATCAGCTCCTGGCCGATTATATTGTTGAGCAGGTTTTTCAATAAGGGGTCATTTGGTTTAAAGAAACTGTTTCCACGGCACATCGTCTTCTTTGTGAACAAGTGGCCAAACTTGTTCTAGCTTGAGCGCATTCGGCCGACTAAACATTTTGCGCTCGCGCGGATAGCGTAGACCGTTTTGTAGATAGCGAACCCCATCTATCGTGTGGTCAACATTAATGTGGGTGTGACCGAACACATGCACTTTTGAGTTAATCTTGCGCACCATTTCTTCTATTTTGGTGGAACCTGCAACCATGGGTAGGCTTTTGAAAAACAAGATACGCTGGGGCGGAATGAGCTCTAATCGAGGGACGAAGTGAGAAAAGCTAATCACCGGCCGATCATAATCCCGTATTCGCGATTTGTTTAGATCGATAAAATGGGAAAGCGGGTCAAAGGGGATGTTGCCGACCGGATCAGGCCATTTGCACAGATGATAATCTCCCCAGCCTTCTAGTTCTGGTGAATCGGGGTCACCGGCCGGGTAAAACATACTTTCATACCAGCTAAATAGCGGAACGATCCAAGCTTCTTCTATCATTTTCGGCCGAGTGTGAATACCCAAATCATCGCAAAGTGCTAAAATTTGATCTAGCTTTGTCAGTGAATTGTCTGACTCCTTCGACACCCAGAACTCATGATTGCCAGGCATAAAAAAGAGATGCTTGAATTGGGCAGAGAGCGTTAAAAATGTATCTTTGATGATCTGTAGACGGTTCGATATATCCCCTGCAATCAACAATGTATCTTCCCCATAGTCATTGGCTGAAAGTACATTAAGTAAGTCTCGATTGTCTTTATTGTCGGTGTGTAGGTCAGAAATGGCGTAAATAGTCATGAATTAATTAGGGTGTAGAAATTAGTCCTTAATCATAGTCGTCATTGGCAAAGCTGGCATCTGACTTCTGAAATTTAATATCTGAAATTCTAAAAAATATGAAACATTACGATCTAATTATTGTTGGATTAGGGGGGATGGGATCGGCCGCCCTCTATCAAGCTGCAAAGCGTGGGGCACGTGTGTTGGGTATCGATCGTTTCGACCCACCTCACGAAATGGGATCAAGCCATGCAGAGACCCGTATCACTCGCCTGGCGGTAGGTGAGGGGCCAGCTTACGTGCCGCTTGTGGCTCGTTCGCACGAGATTTGGCGTGAACTTGAAGCCCAATCTGGCGAAGAATTACTCATTCAGAATGGCCTGTACATCATCGTTCCCAAGACGTTTACAAAGCTGGAATATAATCATTGGGAGAATTTTGTAGAGCGTTCGGCCGAAATGGCAGAACAAAATGAACTGCCCTATGAATTGCGGTCAGCGGCCGAAATTCGCGCCCATCACCCCCAAATCTTTGCCAGTGACAATGATCATTCGATTTTCGAACCCACAGCCGGAGTTGTGATGTCTGAGCGAGCCATCGCGATGCAGATCAAGCTGGCGAAGCAGATGGGGGCGGACGTTTTGCCAAATTCTCCTGTTTCTGCTGTTGAGCAAAATGGGGATCAGGTGATAGTGAGGGTTGCTGACGAAAGCTTTTCGGCCGATAAAGTTATTGTATCGGCTGGCCCTTGGGCCAGCGATTTTGTCCCAGAGTTACAAAAACCGAACTTCCGAGTAACCCGCCAAGTTGTTTATTGGTTTGAAGTTGAAGACCTCGATAGATACTCCCCTGAAAACTTCCCTAGCATATTGTGGGTAGGGGAAACACTCGAAGAATATTTTGGTGCGTTCACAGTTCCGGCCGGGTCAACGCCAGGGTTAAAATTGCTGACTGAACAATATGTCGATGCATTTGATCCTAACACCGCATCCCGCACGGTTGAGCAACATGAGATCGACTGGTTTTACGAAAACCTCGCTTCGAAGCGATTGGCTGGCGTGAAGCCCAACTGCATCAAGGCGAAAGTTTGTCTGTATACAAATACCCCCGATGATAACTTTTTGCTCGATTGGCATCCGGAGTCGGACCGGGTTTTGATTGCGTCACCTTGTTCTGGGCACGGGTTTAAACATTCGGCCGCTATTGGTGAAGGACTCGTCCAGATGGCGTTAGATGGCAAAAGCCAGATTTCATTTGAGGCGTTTAAATTTGACAAGATGAACCGGTAAACAGTGGGTTTCACGCCAGTATTTGGTAGATCGCTATTAAGCACCAATCTACCGAATACCGATCTGCCGAGCCAGCGAACCCTCTCCTAAAGCCCGTTCTTGGCCAACCCCTTAAATGCTGCTGCCACAATCGAATCAGCATCGATACCGACATAACGATATAGCTCATCCCGTGCGCCGCTCTGGCCAAACTTATCCACCCCTAATGGCACCCCCGCCATCCCGAAAATTGAGCCGAGCCATGCGTGAGCGTGTGAGGCCCCATCGTTGACAGTCACGAGCGGGGCGTGACGTTCGTTTTGTGGAATCAGCCAGTCGAGCGATTCCCCTTTTTGCCATGTTTCATACAACCGACGTGGATTGGTTAGGTTAATCACATTGGCCGGAATCCCTTCTTTCGCCAATTGGTCGGCCGCTTTTAACGCTTCTGGCACCATCGTTCCGGTAGCAGCGATATGTACCAAATAAGATTTATACACATCGGCCGATTCTCGCCAATCGTGTAAGCGATAGCCACCGGCCAACGCCTGCTGGCGCAACTTTTTGCTGCCTAATCGTTTTTTCGCCAATTCAAACGGAGCCTGATCAATAGGCTTGGTTGATAGGCGCAAGTAAGACGAATTCCCATTTTTACGATCCAAGCAGCTTTCTATCGCTTCAAGCATTTGCCACGTCAGCTCCTCTGAATAGCATGGTTCGTAAAAATTCAGATTCGGCAATTCCATTCCCAAGGAGCTGGTGACGGCCGACTGATGTGCACCACCTTCCGGCGAAAGAGTCACCCCAGACGGGGTTCCAGCAAATATAAACTTTGATTCAGAATAAAGGCCGTAAATCAAGGCATCGAGACCCCGGCAAACAAACGGATCATAGACGGTCCCAATCGGTATGACAGTTTGGTCTAATAGCTCGCCCGTTAGCCCGAGTATCGACAATGCCATGAACAGATTCATCTCTGAAATGCCGAGTTCGATATGTTGTCCCGATTCTGTCACGTCCCAATGTTCCTGAGTGTGGCCGTCTTTGCCACGCGGGGAAAAAACGCCCACTTTGTTGATCCAGCCGGTTAGATTGGTTGAAGAAGAGACATCGGGAGAGACGGTGACAATGTGTTTTGCAAGCTGCTCGTAACGGGAAAGGGCCATTAATATTCGGCCGAAGCTTTGCTGAGTGCTTGCTGATCCTTTAACCGACACAGATAGTTCGGTCGGTATTTCAATCGGTACCGCTTTTGTTGCTTTTTTAGCAGGATGAGGGTCATCGTAAAGTAGCTTTTTGCGTGTTTGAGACAGTTGTCCGGCCGGAGAATCATTTTCGAATTTGTCCCATTCACCGGTTTCAGTCGGTAAAAGCTGGCCTCGCAAACTGTCAATTTGCGTTTGATCAAGCAGCATCGAATGGTTCAGCGGGTGCCCCGCAATCGGTAAACCCCATCCTTTAATTGTATAAGCGAATAAAACGGTCGGCCGTTTTTTGTCTGCGTCAGCTTGTTTTAAGCAGGTGAGCAGCTCGTCAAAATCGTGGCCACCCAAATTGCTGATAAGGTCAACTAGCTCATCATCGGGCACACGCGTGATGAGTTTTTCAAGTTTGCTGTCTCCGTCTATAATTTTTGTACGCAACTCAGCGGCCGGCAGACGGATGATCGATTGGTATTCAGCATTTTCCATCGTGTCAATTCGTTCTCGTAACCGCTCCCCATCTTTCATTGTGAAAAACTCTTTTAGCCTGCTTCCATATTTTGCTTCAATCACCTGCCAATCGCAGTCTGCAAACATCGCTTTAAGCCGATGCGCCTTGATGCCCGGCACAACTCGATCTAGGCTTTGCCGATTGAGATCTACAATCAGTAGCATGTTAGACATGCTGCTGAGAGAGCCATCAAGTAATGCTTCCCAAATATTCCCTTCGTCTAGTTCTGCATCGCCGATGATAGCGACAAAACGGCGGTCGTCTTTCTTTTCAAAATGGGCATTGATATATTTTTCAGCGTATGCGGCAAAAAGAGGAGCCACTGCACCTAACCCAACAGACCCTGTTGAAAAATCGATCTTTTCAGGATCTTTCGTGCGGCTAGGATAAGCTTGCAAACCGCCAAACTTGCGTAAAGTGGGGAGGTAGTCGGCCGGAATTTGGTCGAGTAGATATTGAATCGAATGAAAAACAGGGGAGGCGTGGGGTTTGACTGAAACCAAATCGCCTTTCTTTAAAAAATCGAAATAAAGAGCGGTCATAATGGTAACCATCGACGCCGATGAGGCTTGATGTCCGCCTACTTTTGTGCCATCCACATTCGGCCGCAAATTATTTGCATGGTGGATCATGTTGGTTGCTAGCCACAGAATCCTTTTTTGAATCGTTTCGAGTGTTTCGTTCATAAGATGTAAAACTAACTAATGAGGATAATATAGCCAAACATCTTTGATTTGTCCCGTCTAATTGAGATCGGTGTCGACACCACATGCCTTAAAGAATAGAGTTGTTGTTTCTTTCACGTGCATAGTATATTTATAAACTCTCCATCATTTTGATTGTGTTATACTGAATTCCACTTTTTTGAATAATCAATTCGAGTTTACGTGTGGTTTTGTTGAATTTAGCCACCCAGTAGAAAGAACTCCTTAAACTGAAATGAACCTCCAATTATGAGTACAGTTGCAGAAACTATCGTAGAAAGAATTGTTGATGCGGGGATAGATACCATTTTCGGGATGCCTGGCGGAGAAAGTATTTTTATCATGGACGCTTTTCGCGAACATGGAATGCGTTTTGTGCTGGTGCATAACGAAAGCTCGGCCGTTTATATGGCAGATGCCTATGCTCGGGTAACGGGGCAAGTGGGGGTTGTCTTGACAACTTTGGGGCCAGGTGCGATGAATGCGGTGGCCGGTATTGGTCATGCTTTTCTCGACCGAGCACCGGTGTTGATTATTACCGCCAAAATGTGGGATGCTGTTTTGCCCGCCCATACGCACCAGGTACTGGACCAGTCGGCCATCATATCACCGATGACCAAGGCATCTTTCACCCTTTCATCTGAAAATGTGCATGACACGATGAAGCACGCCCTGCGCTTAACAAAGATTGGTTGTCCTGGCCCTGTGCATATTCAGGTGAGCAAGCAGATGTGTGAGAAGGAGGCGAGTTCTGCTCGTTTGCGATTAATTTCTTCAAGCTATGAGAATAAGGTTGAAATTGTAAAAGCGAATCTGGCCGAAGTTGATCAAGCACGTCAATCGCTGGCCGCTGCTCGTAAACCGATTATTCTGTCCGGTTTGGGTTTAGAGCCAGAACGCCCTTATGCAGAGTTAAAAGAATTGGCAGAGTCGCTAAACGCGCCAGTGATTACCACAGCTAAAGGAAAAGGGGCACTTCCGGCCGATCACCCGCTGGCGGCCGGAACACTGGGATTGACCCGAAGTGACCCTGTATATGAGTTACTTGCTGAAGCTGATCTGGTTTTGGCAATCGGATTTGATGTGGTCGAACTAGTGCTTCCCTGGGATCAAACGCAGGCGGTTAATTTAATCTGGATGGCACCTTGGGCCAATGTTGACCCCGTTTTGCCCGCTATCGCTGAATTAGTTGGCACGATGGGGCCGATCATGCAACAGCTTTCCGATTCACCCAATTTAGATCACCCTGAATGGGGCGGTAATCGAGTTGCCCAATTTCAGCAAAAGCAAGCGGCTAAGCTATTGCCAGAGCCATCCCCCGGCCGATTGCGGCCGCAGGCGGTTTTACAGGCAGTACGTGCGGCCGTGCCTCGTGACACCCTGGTCACGACTGATGTTGGCTCTCATAAGATTTTGACCAGCCTGGATTGGCCCGCTTTTACCCCGAATAGCTTTATGCTCTCAAATGGGCTTTCATGTATGGGTTTTGGAGTTCCGGCCGCCATTGGGGCAAGTTTGGCTCAAGGAAAAAAGCCGGTTGTTGCGGTGACGGGTGATGGTGGTTTTGCAATGGTAAGCGGTGAATTAAATCTGATCACTGAGCTAGGTGTGCCGGTGATTATTATTTTGATGCATGATGCGGCACTTGATCTCATTCGGTCGGCTCAAAATCGCTCAGGTAAAGAGACGTATGGGACGGTGTTTACCAATCCTGATTTTCAGAAAATCGCTGAAGCGTATGGTATTCTGAGTCGTAAGGTGAATACGGCCGAAGCGTGTCAGGCGGCTGTGGCCGAAGCGATTGAGCAAAATCGGCCGATGATTATCGAAGCGCTAATAGATCCGATAAGCTATCCCACAACGCCTCATACGGATGCATCCCGACAAGTCTATTAGGTAGCTCGTGTTGCACGGGTAATTAGCCATTTGGTAATTCAAAAACCCACCAATTTTTAGAAGGATTTTTCTAATGGGTGATTTGTTGAACTGTTGATTATTTAATTTTTTGGGTCGCGAATAAGTAAAGTAAAAAGGGGTTGATCGTAGAATTTCGTCTACGATCAACCCCTTTTTGTTTTAACCAAGTGCCTGAAAATGGCAAAGCCTACTCTATCTGCTGAAACTTAATGGTCCATACCGAGATAAGCTTTTTGCACAGTTGGGTCTTTTTGAAGCACTTTTGCATCGTCGCTAAGGACGATTTCGCCAGTTTGAAGGACATAACCCCTATTAGCCACTTGGAGGGCTAAATGAGCATTCTGTTCCACAAGCAAGATTGTCATGCCTTGGCTATTGATTTCTTCGATGGCGTCAAAAATGACATCAACTAAAACCGGAGCTAATCCCATTGAAGGTTCATCCATCAACAAGAGGCGTGGTTTTGACATTAAGGCACGGGTGACGGCCAGCATTTGTTGCTCGCCGCCTGACATCGTTCCAGCTAATTGGCTACGTCTTTCACCCAAGCGAGGGAAAAGTTCGTAGGATTTTTCGATATCCTCGGCGATACCTTCTTTGTCATTGCGGTGAAACGCACCCATCTCAAGATTTTCTTCAACTGTGAGCTTTGCGAATACACCTCGTCCTTCGGGCACCATGGCGATACCTTGCGAGACAAGCTCGTGAGGTTCCCAAGCGGTTAAATCTTTGCCTTCGAACACAAGTGAGCCGGTGCGCGGCCGCATCAGACCACAAATGGTGCGCAAAGTTGTGGTTTTTCCAGCTCCGTTACCGCCAATCAGCGTAACAATCTCGCCTTCGGTAACTGCTAGGTTGATCCCTTTTAGGGCATGGATGTTTCCGTAGTATGAATGTACGTCTTTAATTTCGAGCATTATGCGTCTTCCTCCGCTGCCATCGCTTTTGCTGCTTCTCGGCCTAGATAGGCTTCGATCACAACGGGGTCACGTTGAACCTCATGCGGTAGTCCTTCGGCGATCTTCTTCCCATAGTCAAGAACAGTCACCTTGTCAGAAATACCCATGACCACTTTCATATCATGTTCGATCATGAGGATGGTAATCCCTAAATCGTCACGCAGGCGGCGAATAAAGTCTGTTGTATCAGCCGTTTCATTGGGATTCATTCCGGCCGTTGGTTCGTCCAACAACAAAAGCTGTGGTTTTCCACCCAATGCCCGGCCGATTTCGAGGCGGCGTTGATCACCATAGGGGAGGTTTTTTGCCATTAAGTCCCCTTTGCCCGTTAAGCCTACAAACTTAAGCAAGCGTTGTGCTTCAGCTTCTGTCTCTTGTTCTTCTTTGAACACGCTGGGTAAGCTGAAAATCGTCGCTAACCAGCTTGCTTTTAAGAGAGGCTCTTGCCCCACCATTAAGTTTTCCAACACTGTCATGTTGTTAAACAAACGGATGTTTTGGAATGTACGAGCGATTCCTTCGCGGGTAATCTGGAAAGATTCTAGACCTACAATCGACTCGCCATTAAATTCAAGCGTTCCTTCATTGATTTGATAGAAACCGGTTAGACAGTTGAAGAAGGTTGTTTTGCCGGCCCCATTTGGCCCGATGATGCTCGAAATTGAGCCACGTGGTAATTCGTAATCAAGGTGATCGGTGGCGGTTAGTCCACCAAAGCGTTTGACCACCTGTTTTGCTTCTAAAATATTATCAGTCATATGGTTTTGGCTCCTTTATTCGCCCGGGACCGCAGTTTCAGCGAGTGGTTCGATTAAATCGATGTCGTCATCACCACGAAGTTCGCGTTTGCGAGCTTCGGACGGCCACAGCCCTTCTGGCTTGGTGAGCATCATTGTTACCAAAAGTGCCCCATAAATCAGGAATCGGAACTCTGCAAATTCGCGCAAAATTTCCGGCAAGCCAACCAATGCGGCCGCACCTACTACGATGCCAGGGATGCTACCCATCCCGCCCACGATGATGAGCGATAGTACGTTGATCGAGACGATAACGGTGAAGCTGTTTGGAAACACAGTTCCTACTTTTGTCGCAAAAATAGCACCGGCTAAACCACCGGCCGCAGCACTTAAAGTGAACGCAATTACTTTGGTACGAGTGGTATCAATGCCCATCGCTGCAGCAACGTCTTCGTCCTCACGAATTGCACCCCATTGACGACCTGTGCGAGAGTTAAATAGACGGGTGGTTACATAGAGCATGAACAGACAAGCGGCTAAACCGACGTAGTAAAGTCGCTCAGGATCATTCAATTCAATGCCGAAGAATGTTGGTTTCGGGATAAATAGAATTCCTTGGGCACCGCCGATATAAGGCTTGAGTGCGTCTGATAGTGCTAGCTTGGCGATGATTTCACCAAAACCGAGTGTGGCGATAGCGAGATAGTCACCGCGCATTCGCAGTACAGGCAGAGCAAAGACAAAGCCGGTAAGCATGGCACTGAGCAGGGCGATGGGGATGAGCCACCAGAGATTAAAGAAGGCGATTTGCCCGCCGGTTGCGGCCGCAATTCCCTGTGGCCCGGTTGAAACGAGAATACCTGTCACATAGGCACCAACTGCAAAGTTGGTTAAGTAGCCTAAGTCAAGCAAACCGGCCATACCAACGGCTATGTTTAAACCTAGCCCCATCAGCACGTAAAGACTGATGGTGACTAGTACGTCAGACAAGAAACGGCCGACGATCCAAGGCAATGATAGAAGCAAAAGCACTAGAAAGGCATATCCGATATAGTTGACGGCTGTTTTAGCTGTAGGTGTGCTTGTTTGATACTTGGCTGAGACTGGCCTACGGATATAAGGAGAAACAAGCGGCCACAGAAAAGCGACAACAAAAATGATGGCTGCAAAACCAGGTTTTACTGTGCCACTTTTAAGTATCAGTTTAATGGTGTCTTTCTCGACCCACTCATAACCTCGAAAGGTGTTGAGGATTTGATTGAGCAATTCACTCATCATTCCGACCCCTAAGACCCATGCGGTTGCGGTAATGATTGATTTGCGCAAAAGCGTTGGCAGGACAAAGACCCCGGCCCCGATGACGGACGAGACTGTCATGATGACGGCGAGTATGAGTCCACCTGTAAATGCTTGTTCTGTTGTGGAGTAGCCCAAGGTGAGCACTTCCATTAACTCAGCGCTGATGCTAACAAACATGTCGCGCGCATTTGGGAATACTGTACCGACAAAAATGAGGAGCACCATCGGGATTGCTGATAAGACTCCGATAATTAGGCCGGAGAGTACAGCTGCACCTTTGCCTTGTTCGGCCGATACTTGTTTGGCTATAAAATAACCACCTATCATGGATGGGATGAGGACTAGAATTTGTCCCAAGGTTAGCAGCTGAACATTTCCAAATTCATATAGTTCATAGATGATTTCCCGTTCATTAAACGCGGCAACCATGCCAACCATCGAAAGGTAGAAAATAGAAAGACCGGTCAGCGAGCCAATCCAGAGTAGTTTTTTGAAATTTAAGTTCATGATTATGCCTTTTTCTCAGCTAATTTCTCACCCATAATGCCTTGCGGCCGGAAAATGAGAACTAAAACGAGCAATGAGAAAGCGATCACATCTTTGAGCTGATTTGCACCGGTGATTCCCAATCCATCTAAAACGAGGTTGGGGCCGATCGATTCAAATACACCCAGCAATAAACCACCGATCAAAGCGCCTGGAACGGAGCCGATGCCGCCTAAAACCGCAGCTGTAAAAGCTTTGATTCCTGGGAAGAAGCCCATGAAGAAGTTGACACCTTGTGGCCGATACAGGCCGTTGATGACTCCGGCTGCCCCAGCCAGTGCGCCACCTAACATAAAGGTGAAAACGATAACACGGTCAATGTTGATGCCCATGAGCCGAGCCACTTCTTTATTCTCTGACACAGCCCGCATCGCTTTCCCCATTTTTGTTTTCTCGACTAGAAAGTAAAGGGCGGCCATGAGCGCAATGGCGATAACAATAACGAATACTTGGACCTTGGGAATTGTAAACGCCCCAATTGGAATGCCGCCTTGAAGCATGGGAACAAGAGGATAGGATTTAAAGCCTGAGCCGTAAAGCCCTTTAAAGGTATATTGCAAAAAGAAGGATGCACCGATGGCGGTGATTAGAGAGACGAGACGAGGTGAACCTCGCAACGGTCGGTATGCGACCCGTTCGAGTAGCATTGCAAGAAGCATTGATACGAGCGATGCCAAAACCACCAGTAAGATGATTGATATCGAGGCGTAGAAAGGGGTTTCGAGCCAGCCTCTTTGGGCTAGAGCATCGGCCGCAAATACGGCCGTAAAAGCACCCGCCATAAAAATTTCACCGTGAGCGAAATTGATCATAAGCAGGATACCGTAGACGAGTGTGTATCCTAAAGCGATTAGAGCGTAAATGCTCCCTTGCGCCAGCCCCGACATGAATAGACCCAGCCATTGCTCGGCCGTATATTTACCCGATGCAAGTGTGACCGCAGCCCCGTAAATAACGGCGATGATGATAACAATTCGCAAACCGTACAAGATAACATCGACCCAATTGAGTCTTTTGAGAAATCCCTTCCCCATAAACAATCTCCTTTCCAAATAGATAGGCAGGCTTCCTTTTATTTAGTTGAAGCGTATTTTACGGTAGCTTGGTTACTTACACAAAGTTAATGTAAAAGCCTTGTTAAAAGTCGCAGAAACCTGTTTCGTAACACAAAATAGAAATGGTTATATTTGATGTTGATAAAAATAGACGTTGGCATACTTGCATAACAACGTTCAGTGATAGCTGATATTAAATCGTTAGAAGGTTCCTAAAACAAATGATCAATAATTCTTCAAGACACTATGACATTGTCCTTGTTGGCAGTGGGGTGATGGGTAGTGCCATTGCTTATAATTTAATCAAGCAAGATGCACGGCTAAAAATCGCACTTGTTGAAAAAGATAAGACGTTTGAGAAATCTTCAACGATTTTGTCAGACGGTAACACCCGAGTGCAGTTTAATCTTTCAGCCAATATTAAAATTTCACTTTATGGGTTAAAAGTGCTTGAAACATTTGCCGCTGAAATGAGGGTTGAGGGGCAAGCACCCATTGATTTTAGTTTTCGTCAACAAGGGAATCTATTTATTATTGACGAGAAAGGGGTTGAGAATGCGAAAAGCGGGGTTAAAACCCAGCTTGAACATGGTGCCGAAGTTAAATGGTTAGAACCTGCACAGGTCCAAGATATTTACCCTGTTTTTAACCCGTCTTCATGTACGGCCGGGACATTTGGGCCGAAAGATGGAACAATGTCTCCGCTTGATATTTTGCAAGGTTATCGGCGAAAAGCAATCGCGTTGGGGGTATATGCGATTGATGGTGAAGTTGAAACGTTTTTGCAGGAGGGCGGTCAAATGCAAGGTGTTCGTTTGGCCTCAGGGGATATTTTGAAAAGCCCAATTGTTGTGAATACGGCCGGGGTTTGGGCAACTGACTTGTTAAAAGCGATTGGGGTGAATCTACCAATTAAATCGATTAAGCGTCAAGTTTATTCAATCGCATCTGATGCACACTATGAAAACATTTTGCCCATGTTATTGCTTCCCACCGGCCAGTATGTTCTCCATGAGGGAGGTAGTCACTTTGTGACGGGTGGTGCAAGCCTTGATGACCCTGAAACGGTAACCGACTTTAGCTGGAACAAGGAACGATTTGAAGAAAATTTTTGGGAAGGACTTGTCCATTTCATCCCATCATTTGATCGATTGAAGGTGTTGAATGGCTGGGCAGGTTTGTATGCGGTCAATCATTTTGACGGAAACGCAATCTTAGGGGAATGGCCTGAAATCAAAGGGCTTTATTTGGCCAACGGTTTTTCTGGGCATGGTTTTCAGCAATGTCATGGTGTCGGCCGATATATCGCTGATACTATATTAGGCAGCTCGCTTGAATTGGATCTTTCAATTTTGGGGCCACGGCGAATCTTAGACAATGCACCGGTTTTTGAGAACCCAGCCCGCCTTATCTGACTTAGATTTTTTGGCATCTTGGAACACGCGTATAACCCTCTTCAAATTCAAGAAGGTTTGTACGCGTGTTTTTTTAATAGAGTTGTTCGTATGAATCTTTTCGACAAGCTGGGG
>JBLIMP010000046.1:0-19587 GCA_047638855.1 Cellvibrionaceae bacterium
TTGGCAAAATGCCGCAGAGTCGGCATAGCTGGGAAATAGCTGATGAGTTAAGCCCTGAAAGTATCGCTGCATGGGGCATTAACGATCTAAATCAATATCGGCCGGCGATTGGTGCGATTTTCGAACGCTTTTTGGACGCATACAAGCTGCTAGTGAACGAGTAATGCAGACCTATTTCCCCTCTTCAAAGCTAAATCGCCCAGCCTACCGAGCGAGCCATCCTCCGTCTACTGCATAAACTGTCCCTGTAGCATATGAAGATGCTTCTGAGGCTAAGAAAACGATCAATCCTTTTAGCTCATCCGGTTTGCCAAAGCGACCGGCCGGAATGCGGCTTATGATCGCTTCGTTGCGATCTAAATTCTTTTGTAAAGGCTCAGTCATTTCAGTTTCAAAATAACCCGGAGCGATCGCATTGACTTGAATGTTATAGCCGGCCCACTCATTTGCAAGCGCTTTGACAATGCCATTAACCCCATGTTTCGAAGCAGCATAGCTGGCAACTAACATCCCCCCTTCCTCACCTAAAACTGATGAAATAAAGATGATTTTGCCGCCGCCTTGCATATGCATTTGGTGAGCAGCCGCTTGTGCTAGGAAAAACCCCGCCTTCATATTGACCTGTATCACTGAATCCCAAGCTGCCTCACTAAAGCTAACAGCAGGAGATCGGCGAACCAACCCTGCGTTGTTGACTAGAATATCGAGACGACCGTGCTCAGTAACAATTTTTTGCACCAGTTTTTGGAAATCAGCAACGGAGGCTTTTACGAAATCGAGTGAGTAATGGGTAAACTTCCGGCCGACAGCAGTAACGGCCATCTTTGTCTCTTCGGCCGCTGCATTGCGACTAATACTGATAATATCGGCCCCTGCTTCAGCCAAACCTATCGCCATTGCTTGCCCCAGCCCGCGTGTTGCCCCGGTGACAACCGCCACCTTTCCATCAATTTTAAATTGGTCGAGTACAGACATATATTTTTACTCCGATTATTGATTGTGTTTTAGTTTGTTAGGATGGCCCGGTTCAGATGTATATTCAATTCTTGTTAAAACAGCTTGAGGGGTAAGCTGAACATTAACTTTGAGATCATCTGTCACAAATAGAACAGGATCACCCGGATAGCCGGAGAGTTGAATGGTGTCCGATGCCAATTGAGCCATGTGAATGGCCCAAGCGATGGCAAACATCGCTGAAGTAGAAAGATCTGTGATAGGAACAGTTTGATAGCTGCTATGCAGTTCAAACCTTTGCCCACGTCCCTCTTTGCGAGGGACAACCAATTGGAGATGCATATTGGTTTTAGCCTCCGCTTGTACCATATCAAGAACTTTTGAAGATGGGTAACGACCGGAAGATGGGTAGCGCGGATGTCGAATAATTTCGACCCGCTGGCCAAGGTCCGTTGGGAAGATAACTGATTGAACCTGAAACCCTGCGATCTCTTCAGTCTGATTAGACAAGACTAGATATTCTTCTTTGGGCAAAGGCTTTGGCAGTAATGGAACAAGCGGAATTTTGAGATCAGATGTGACTTTGAACGATAAAACGCCACATTTGACAATTAAAGAGGCCGCTTTGTAATCTGCGTGGCTGGCTATGTCATAGACAAGCGAGGCAACCGCTTCGATAGTTGGCTTTTGGCCTTTGGTTTCTGCAAAAGAACCTGAAAAAAATCGGGCCGAAACTTTTTGCTCACCCAGTGGAGTTTGTCCAAAATGATCAATCACAATCCACTGCTCAATGTCATCATACGTTGCGTTTAAATGTGTTAAATGCTGTTCAAAATGATCTGTAGGCGCAAATTGCGATTGGACAACGCCAATGCGTTTCCCCAGCGTTTCATATTGAGAAAAAAGAGGATAAATCGTCGCTGCTCCGCTCTCTTCGGCCGCAGTTTGTTCGGCCGATTTATGCGAACCGTCCGAACCGCTATATTTAAATCGCAACAGCCAGCCGATAATTAATCCTGCTAGAATTATTATGCCCCCGCCTAAGCAGAGCGAAGTGAGTACCCATGAGATCGTTAAATCAGAATCACCAGTTCCGGCCAGTTGGCTCACCTCCGGCCGGGTCGGTAAATAGATGATTTGGACCGTTCCAAACTGACGTGCCTGAACCCGATCAGCCGCTTCAAGGCAACTACTCCAGGCCTGTGTGGTATTCAAGTAGCCAGTCGGTAAGTAATCAACCCCATCGATTCGATTGGAATATTTGATCTGATAACAGTCGCTTCCAGTGATTTGCGAATCTATCACATCCGCTGTTCCAAGCACCCCTTCATTGTGTAACGCCTGTTGTTGACTGGCTGAAATATAGCCAAATATCCCCAAAGCCAACATGCCACAGGCAAGTAAAAGGCCAAAGACCGCCGCAATCGTGAGAAGAACAAAATTTGTTGTGCGAGATTCAGTCATGAAAAGGTAGCCGGTTATTATTTGGGCGATTTCCGAGAATAAAACATGCAATTGCATCAAAAAAATCGCCTCACAGCCAACCCCTGAGCTAGTTTGCTAGATAATTATTTTTCGGGGTTGGCCTTGGCACGATTAAACCAACGAACCAGCAGTTCGTTAACGCGTGTTGACGGTTGGCGAATGACGGTGCATTCAGGTAAAGAATCAACAAAAGCGGAGCCGTAGCGTTTTGAAATAACGCGACGGTCCAAAATCATGACAACCCCTTCGTCAGACTTACGCCGGATCAACCGGCCGAATCCCTGTCGCCAACGTAAAATCGCTTCGGGGATAGAGTACTCAAAAAACGAATTTTCAAACGTTTCGGAACGGGCCGCAAAAACAGGGTCAGAAGGGACATCAAACGGGATTTTTGTGAGTATGACACACATTAATGAATCACCCGGTATATCAACCCCTTCCCAGAACGAGCGTGTCCCGAGTAAAACCGTACGCGCCCCTTCTTGGCGAAACTGGGCCGTAAGTTGCTGGCGTGAACTGCCTGGTAACTGGGCCAGAACAGAAATCCCTTCTTTTTGCAACGGTCCGCGAATGGCTGAATAGGTGTCTTTAATCTGCTTGTTAGATGTGAACAAGACCAGGGTTCGGCCGCCGAGAGTGGCGGCCGTGTCGATGATCACCTGCTCAACATGGGTTTGATAATAAGGCTGATTAGGCTCTGGTATGTCCGACATGAGCCATAATAAGGCGTTCGCTTGATAATCAAATGGGGAGCCAACCGCCATCTCATCGGCCGCTTCTGCTTTAAGCCGATTGCGAATGTACTCAAAGTTCGGCTCATCTTTACCAAAAGCAGGCGCAGTGCGCATGGTGGCTGAAGTGAGCACAACGGTTTCCATTTTATGAAAGATGTGCTCCTCTACTAGCGGCCCAACGTGTAATGGAGCGGCATGAATCGACAAACTATCGCGGAAAGTTTCAGCCCAGTAGATGAAATCTTCGCTAGGGCTCATCACAATCCGGTCGATATTTTCCCGGGTTTCATTGAGCGTTTTCCGGCCGCTGGCGATATTTTGGCGGTGTAAATCGCCGTCTTGTACCTCATAATTTTCAAGAATATATTCTAATCCTTCTAATACTTTGCTTAAATCTTTCCCCATGCTGCTCAACGGCAAATTCAGATTGTCCCAACTAACCATCACTTCATCCCAAAGCGGCTGGGCACGAATAGAAGTTGTAAGCCTAGTCTGCTGTGAGAACTCTCCTCGATGTTTTTTTCCATCATTCATAAAATAGGCCAGCGTCGTGAAAAAATCTTGTGCACGCATTTCAGCCAGCTCACCCGATTGGCGAATCTTGTTTGTTAGCTGATCAAGCCCTTCCCGCTGATTTTGCGGTAGAGAGTTTGTTTGCGCAGCTAGTTGAGACAGCGTCCCGGACTTTTCACGGATGATATCGGCGACGACTCGATTCAAAGTACGTTTGTTCGCCTCAAAGCTGAGTCCGTCCGTCACGGCCGGTTCAAGATGATGGGCCTCATCGATCACTAAATCGACAAAGTTGGGCAAAATATGGTTACCGCTAGAGATGTCTGACAACAAAAGCGAATGGTTAACGATGACGATGTGAGCATGTTCGGCCCGCTGTTGAGCAATCCAGCGTGGACAGCGAAATTGGCGACAAGTTTCTTGGTTGCACGTGTCATTTTGGGCGCTAATTTTGCTCCAGGTCATACGCTCGTCAAAATTGCGCAACGTAATCTCGTTCATGTCTCCCGTGTCTGTAGAGGGCAGCCAAACAAGCAGGCGAGCGTACAGCGGCATATCAGATGGTTCTGTTGGCCCCCGGCGACGCATTTGGTTAAAGATGCGGGTGCATAGATAGTTGTATCGCCCTTTCCTCACAGCGGTTCGCAGTTCAAACGGCAACACCTTTTGCAAGGTTGGAATGTCTTTGGAAACGAGCTGATCTTGTAAGTTGATTGTCGCTGTCGATACGACGACTCGTCGGCCGTTGGTCACAGACCAAAAGGCGGCGGGCAAAAGGTACCCTACACTTTTACCTGTTCCGGTGCCTGCTTCAATTAAAAGATGTTGCCCATTATTAAAGGCGTTGGTGACAGCATCCACCATATCAACTTGTTGCGAACGGTATTCAAAATTTGGGAAAACTTGGCTAAAGTTGCCCCCTTCTTCAAACATATCAAGCACTATTTCGCGGTCAATTGGGTCAGGAACCTCTTTGGCAACCAGCTTTTCCCCTTCGACTTTACCCGGCCTAAACATCTCTTCTAAATACTTGCCCGGCCGTTTCCCATCTTGGAAAGCGGTTTTCATGACCTGATTGTGGGCGTCTAAGAAGAACTGAGATTCATCCCAGCCCACTGTACCGCCTGCCTCAGCGATTTCGCCTAAAATCCCAAGATCAAGTTCCATCGCCTTTTCCATTAGCGTCATGAATAGTTCGGCCGTCAGTAACACATCGTCCAATGCCCGATGAGTTTGTCCCCCTTCTGGTAACGGCAGTCGTAGCTCTTCAGCTAAAAACTCTAGCCCATAACGGGGCATGTGCGGGTATAAGATCGTCGCCAGCGTGAGGGTGTCGATGCTTTTATTGTTGACAGCCAAGCTTTCAGCATTTAAAAAGCCCATATCAAAGCTCACGTTGTGCCCCACAACGATGTGGTTGCCGATTATGCTGGAGATTTTTTTGCGGACGGCAAATAGGCTGGGGGCATCATCAACCATCGCCTGCGTAATACCGGTAATATTGGTAATAATTTCGGTGACCGGATCAAAACTTTCGATAAGGCTGGAGAATTCTTCAACGACGGCGCCGTTTTCAAGAACAACGGCCGCAAATTCGATGATTCCATTGCGGCCTGCGTCGAGACCGGTCGTTTCAAGGTCAAGAATAACGTAAGAAGGCATGAAAAAGAGTTAAGGGTAAAAAGAAGTAAATAAAGGATGTTATTCTAGCACAAATGTTTTTATGAATACGATTTTGATGAAATGTTTTGCACGATTTCTAAATACCCCAACCGGGGCTAGGCATTCGCACCAAACCTATTGATTCATCGCAAACGTTGCTGTGAACGTCTTACCCCTCTACTAATAAGGCATCTAGCTCGATTCATAGTAATAGGCGGCTGAGATTGGGTTGTTAGGTTGAAAATTCGATATCAGGTAACCCAAAGATTGTTTTCTATCGTCGCCATTTTGTGTTGAATGAAGTGAAAAAAGCAGCTCTTTGCAATATTCAAAAATATCTTGAATGATGCCTAAATTGTGATAATGCTGAGGCAATATAACTGATGTTTCATCAAACTGGCCGCTGCGTAACTTTAGAAAATAGCGGGTTTGATCAGTTGACACAGCCCTGTAGACGGCCGAATTGACATCTGCGCCGATGGGTAAAAAGGTTAAGGTTTCGATTAGCAGACCGTACTCTTTTTGCAGGGTTAAAATAATATTTTCATCCTGAATATTTGGTTTTTCAAGCATATTTTTTAATTATTCAGCACGTTGTGCAGGGGTCTACGCCACCGGAGAACAAATTTTCCCTTCGGGGACAACTCCATACCGGTGGCGTAGACCCCCTACGAGAATATCCGCATTTACTGAACAATCAGCATGTTTTTTAAAATTCAGAACAAGTCACCTGCCAATGACTTGTGCAAATCAAACCGAATATATGTCGAAGCTTGAGCCAAAAGACCCGGCTGGATCAAGAGCTATTTCGTAAGCGATTGAGCAATGGCTCGATGCTGATTTTGCCAAACTGGGGCAGACGTGTGCCTCTGTGAAATATCCACCACTCGATGAGCAACACGGCGAAAGCTATAGCCGCCAGCCATATCCAAAACTCGTATTGCCCCACATCATCACCGGTTCCGGCCGCAATTTCAATGGCGCCTAAAGTTAGCCCTTCGGCCGGGAGCAAGGTTGATTCTTGCGGCGCAAACAGATTCACAGCGAAGGCGCCGACTGGTTGCATCGTCTCCCCTTCAACCAAACCAACGACATAAAGCCCCGGTTCGTCGGTCTCAGAGAAAAGAATCTCACCTTCAAGAATGGGCGTTGTCCAAGTGGTTTGGTCTGGCTTTTGCACAACAATGCCGCTTGAGGTCGGGGCGGCCACCAGCGGGACCACATCCCCTGGTTGAAGCCCATTGGGAACGCGAAACGCCCGGCCGGGGTTCAACCAGTCGGTCAGATTAGACATTAAAATCGGAAAGGTGATTTGCAACGGCAAGTCTGAATCGCGCAGATCAAATGACAAGATGGCGATCCGTTGGCCGTTGCGTTCACCGGTTAAGATGAGTGGCCCTTCGGCGGCTTCAACCAATGTCGTGGCCCATGGGGCGTCGATTTGTTTCATTTGGCGAATATTGATGCCAGACCAATCAACAAACTGGAGCAGAGGGCTGTCGGTTAAGCGGATGGCAGCGGTGTTCTGGGTACCAGTTACGATCCCGCTGACTCCGATTAGCGCATCAGGACGGGTGTCAAACAGTGGATTGATAATAAGCATGTCAGCGGCCGGAAGCGGGTCCGGCAGACTGGCCCCATCAAACACATATAGGTCAAACTGATTGGTTGCAACTGATTCAGTTAGATCGGTATTGGCCGGGGTTTTGAATGATTCGACCCCGGGTAGTACAGAAAAAATCTGTTCAATAAAAATATTTCCATCGGTAACGAGTAGCGCTCGGCTTGAAATGCCCCCTTCATGGACCGCTATCGCCGTATTGTCGATGGCTAGGTGGTCAAACTCGGCACTTGAGAGGGCCGCTTGCGCGATAGAAATATCTTCAGCTAGATCCCATGTGAGATCAATCGTTTCTCCGGCCGGAACAAACAGCTCGCGTGCGTCAAAAAGCTGGCCATCGATGCCGATGCTGAGCAAAGCGTTTTGATTGACTCGGCCATGATTAGTGACGGCCGTAAACAGCTCAACTTTGCCTTCACCCCGCCGGGTGGCAAGCGCGGAAATCGATAGGTTTTCACCGGAAACCCCAACGGGGACATAAGCGGTATCAGGGGGAAGCGGCGGCAAGTCGGCCGGAAGGCCCCCATCTGACACAATGATGACGCGTGCGTCCCGAAACCCCTGAGCGGCCCCGGATGCTAGAGCAAAGGCGGCGGCCCAGTCGGCCGGAGCTGAGTCGGGTTCGGCTAGTTCTATCACATCGAACAGTCTGTTTTTATCACCGGTTGCGGCCGCTAAAACCTTGGGAACCGCCCCGACTTGGATGATGGTCATTTGATTGCCACCAGCCAGCGAACGGATCAGTCGATTGACCTCGTCTTTAGCCGCATCGAAGCGGGTGGGATAGTTTGAAACGTCGGCTGTATCGGTTGCCTGCATCGAAGGTGAGCCATCGAGTAGTACAACTACGCTGCGATTGACAACGCTAGGGATGCGTAAAAACGGCCGGGCAAGGGCCAGAACAAGCAAGGCTAAAATGAAGAGTTGAAGGAACATCAGTAGGTTCCGACGTAGTTTTTGCCACAAGGCGTTGGCTTCACGATCACGAGTGAGTTTGTTCCAAAGCATGGTTGAACTCACGACGACTTCTTGACGCCGCAGGCGTAGCATGTACATCACGACGATGGGGATTGCCAATAGGCCAAAAAGGAGGAGGAGCGGGGTTAAAAACGCCATGGGGGAAATGATAGCTGTTTTTTATGATCGGTTGTAGGTTTTCTAATTATCAGTTGTTAGCAGCCGGAGTATTTATGCTCCCGGCGGTTACTTTTTTACGTCTGATCATTAAGAGCCAACAGCAAGGGCTCAAAAAGCTTAATTTCACCATAATATCGCTCCTTGCATCCCCCTTTCTGCTACCATAATAGTTATGGCACGTAAGAAATCTAAAGACCTCGATAATTTGTCTGAACGTGAGCTAGAGGAAGCGCTTTATCGTAAGCGTTATGCTGAACGTAAAAATCGTTTAACCCGCTTGAAGGATGAAGGGCGGGTTGTTGATGGACCAATCAATCAAACCCTAGACCGGTCAAGACGACCTTTAACATATGTTCTGGATCAAGAATCTGATGAGCAAATGGGTTACATAGGTTCGACAGGCCCTAATGACGAGACTGACGAGACTATAGAACAACCCGGTCGCCGCGGCCGATGGGGCTGGCTGTTTAACCGCTCATTGCTCTTGATTGAAATTGCGGCCGCAATTGGCTTTATTTGGATCGTTTTTTCATTGGTGGGTTCATTGCGCCAGTTAAACAGCGATATTGCTGAGGTGCAACAAGCTGCTGTTTCTAGTGCTGATGGTGTGGCAACCCCGACACTACCTCCTGTCATCGACTTGGTTTTATTGCCAACTGGGCATAAACCACCCGTTGAAGGGCAGCCGATTGTTTATGAGGAAGCGGCTGGTATTCCGGAACATCTTTTACCTTTAGTAGATGCTTATATTCCACCCATCGCTCCGACACCAGCCCCAGAGCAGCCGCGCCAAATCGCTATTGCTAAAATCGGGGTGAATGCCCCTATCTTTCAAGGCCACGAAGAAGAGCAACTCAAAAAAGGGGTAGGGCACAGTATTGGAACGGCTTTAGTTGGCTCGCCTGGAAATATGGTTCTCTCGGCTCACAATGATATTTATGGTGAAATATTTAGAAACTTAGACCAACTTGAAACGGGAGATGAAGTCGTTGTCTCCTCAGGGCGTGAAAGTTACACTTATATCGTTAATAATATTCAAGTGGTCGAGCCTACGGCCGTTGAGGTAATGGCTCCCACCAATCACTCCAGCTTAACGTTAATCTCTTGCTATCCTTATTTGATAGATAATAAACGGATTATTATTAAGGCTGACTTAAAAGAAACTTTAGACAACGAATCACAATCATGACAAATCGAGCACAAGACAACAAGAAAATCAGAGAAGATATGCGCAAGAAGCGTTTCCGGCCTGAGAAATCAACTTCTGTAACATCGAACTCCGGCCGACGCAGAAGAGGCCGGATTCGCACCGTATCGGTTGAAGAGCTACGTGAAGAATATAGTTACGTGTTAAAAGACTTACGGCGGATTTTTATATTGGCTGTAGCAATGTTTGTTTTACTTATTGCTGCTAATTTGATTTACCCCTTTTTAGCTGGGTAAAATGTGCCCTCTCTGGTCTAAAGGTTATGCTTCAAGACCCTTCTTTGTATGAGCCGGAAGTGTAAACCAGAAACGACTTCCTTTTCCGGGCTCGCTTTCTACCCCGACCATTCCGTTCATCCGTGTGATAATGCGCTGAACAATTGAAAGGCCTAGCCCTGCTCCCGTCTTTCGACCTCGACCATAATCTGCGAATGGCCGGAAGAGTTCTGGGTTTAGGGCCTCTGGAATTCCGGCTCCATTATCCTGAACCCAAAATAGAATCATATCGTGATCTGGTTGGGGGGTGGCACCCAACTCGATTTCAAGTGGCGAGCCGCCATATTTGAGTGCATTGCCAAGATAGTTGTACCAGACTTCTTCTATCCAGGGAGCAAATGCTAATGCAGTCGGCCATGTAGTGGCATAATTGATTTTGGCCTTGGATGATTCGATCTGGTCAAAAAGCCTATCGAGGGTTTCGTTAATAAGGTGCTGCATATTAATCGGGGTTACTTCGACATCAGCTTGCCTGACGGCCGATAAGAGCATCAGTGCTTCAATGATCCCGCTCATTTTCCGGCCGTTACGAGCGATAACACTGACCGGATGAACTATCATTTTACTCGGGACCGAATCTTCCTTGATTTCTTTTATTTCTTGCAACAGATATTCGCTAAACCCTACGATGCGACCCAGCATATTTTGTAGGTCATGGGCTACAGTATGTCCAAAAGCATCCAATTCAGCATTGCGTTCTTGCAGAATCGCTGTGCTTTCGCGTAAAGATTCAACCAAACGGGCGTTTTCAAGGGCGGTTGCGGCCGAATAAGCCAATGTTTCCGCTAAACTTTGATCACTTTCCTCAAACTTTCCGACAAGTTTATTCACAAACTCTAAAACACCAAAAACCTTTCCGCGCACCCGAAGTGGAACTGCCAAGAGCGACACTGTGTTAAAGTTTATTTTTGAATCGACATCTTTTGCAAAACGATCGTCTGTATCAACACGATTAAGAATTGCACTTTGGTTGTTTTGTCCTGTCCAACCCACAATTCCTTCCCCTGCAGCCATTCGAAGCCCTTTGAGTGGAGGGGTTGCTGTTCGGTGGGCGATAGCCTGACATTCTAAATGGGTTTGATGTTCATCTGTCCATAACCAGATCGAACTCCCTTCTACCTCTAAAGTTTCAATTGCATAGCGCATCAAGCGTGCCATAACCTGTTTGGGTTCGAGAATGGAGGTAAGCTCTGTACCCACGAGGTTTAAATACGATAAAGCTCGATTACGATCTTGTAAGGTCGCAAGTATTTGTCGCTTTTCATTCTCGAGTTGATGACGCCGCATAATTTTGCGTATCACAATTGGAAGCATCGTTAACCAAGCATCTCCCGAGTGAGTCATTATGTAGTTCGAAGCCCCCATCTCTAAAGCCTTGGCTGTAACTTCTTCATCACCAAGCTGCGTCATGATTAAGATAGAGGTTGTTTGAGGTTGATTTTGAATTGTTTCCACAAACTCTAACGTGTCAACATCCTGTATCTCGGTACTTATTGCTACCATATCGAATGGAGTCATAGCGATGCGCTCAAGCGCATCATGGCCCGTACTCGCATAATATATATTATATTTTAGAGATTCGAGGGCCTGCCCAAATAAGCGATGATGCCGAGCATCTTCGCTTATGTAAAGAAGTCTTAAAGATGAACCATTTTGCATATACAAATTACAGGTGAGTCTGCATCAATAGAGATGAGACTGACACAGGAGGAATACTGTGACTTTATACTTTTTACAGAATAGAGATGCGCCTGGGTTCTGGCAATGTCCTATATGTCATGTTGAGTAAGCCAGTTGCCAAATACTAGGTGCACAATGATGCTATGTTGTACTGATGGTCGTTAAGCCTTACCACCAAGTCTGGAACTTCTTGACAGCAGTTACTTTTTCAGTATTTTCATTATCAAACGAGACATCAATAGTTACTTCTCGCCCAGCCACGCCATTAGGGTGATCCGGCAAATTTATCGTTGCGACATATATTCCTGCGATGTCGGTTGGCTCTAAACGAAAATTGACTTTTACACTATTGTCACTTTGAACAGAACCATCTAAATCTTCAAAATGTACTAGCCCTGTAAGCGTTAAATCGGAAACAGGCTCATTTGAAATGCGATCGATAACCTCGACGGTAACGACTTGTTGTTTGCCCGCATATAGAATCGGGTATTTAACTGCGATATTTACGGCAAAATCATCCGCTTTGACCGCTTCTGGCTGAATGTCTCCAAATATAAATCGAATTATCGATGTATTGGGGATTTCAACCTGTATCGTTTCTCCTTCAATCAAGAGTTCTGGGTAATTGTTGAGGAGATGATCACGGCCCAAGCTTTGATGAGAAATGGTTTGACTGTTTGGGTTCCAACGCAAGCTTGTATTTTTGTAGTAGACAACCAGCCGGTCGCTCATTTGGATAAAGTCGGTAATCGGCTCGCCCAGAAATTGATCACTGCCTGTTTCTGCTAAAAAGTTGTCAAACTGTGCTGTAATCGGAGTAAGGCTAGGGGGCTGGTTTTTCGGCTGTAGCAATGTGCCCAACGGAAAAGTCTGGACCTCTTGAGAATCATCATTGGGAGCCGCCATTAATAGGGTTCCTTCAAAATATTGGATCGTTTTATCACCATAGCCGTCTATAGTAACTGTCGCTATGCGACTGATAGGTGGACCCATTACCAAACAATATTCTTCAAATATAGGTTCAAATGGCGGATGGATTTCGATGTCACCACGATAACTACAACTGCCATCTTGGGCACCAGTAAGAGCGAAAAGCAAGTACCCCAATGCCAACAGAATGCCCGCTAAACTAGCAAACCCTCCCAAGCGAGCAATTAGCCAGTCGAACCAACGGGGTTGCTTTTCTGGAGGTTTGGCCATTGTTGGCCTGTTAGACATTTGTTGAATCTCAAACATTGCAAATGATATTAAATCGTGACAGGCAAGAATTTACCAGGGTTCTTCAAGTAAATTCTCGTGTTCTTCCCGCAATCGGTGGTAACTGTCAAAGCGTTCGGCCGAAATATGGCCATCTGCTACCGCTTGTTGTACCGCACAGCCGGGGTCGTTATTGTGAGAGCAGTCGCTAAACTGGCATTGAGAGACAAAAGGTTCGATCTCTCGGAAATAAGCATCAAGCTCTTTTGGTTCAATGTCGTATAGTGCCCAGCCGCGAATGCCGGGCGTGTCGGCAACCCAGCCACCGAAGTTAAGCGGAAACAGCTCTCCGTAACGGGTTGTGTGTAACCCTTTGCCGGTTGCATCACTTACGTTATTGGTGCGTAAGCCCAACTTAGGCTGTATGGCATTCAGTAAACTTGATTTGCCCACACCGGACGATCCTGCAAAAACGGAAACCCGATCTTTGAGCAAGTCGCGTAACTCTTGAACTCCTTCGTTTGATGTCGTACTGGTGTAAACCACGTCATAGCCGATCTTTTTATAAAGTCCAAATTGGACTTTACCTTCTTCAATAGTTCCTAGATCGATTTTGTTGACACAAATAACGGCCGGAATATTTTGTTGCTCTGTCCCGACAAGCAGCCGGTCGAGCTTACGCAGACTTGTGGTCGGTTTCTTGAGTGAGAATACAAAAACAACTTGATCGACGTTGGCGACAAGCACTTGTTCTTTGTCAGTTTTCCATGAGCGGTTGTGGGCCGATGGACGACTGCGTGAAAGAGCATTTACACGTTCTTTTACTGTTTCTATTAGCCCGTTTTCTTCATTTGGATTGTAGGTAAATGTGACTCGGTCACCCAAAGCCACAATATCTGTCAGGCTGCGCTCTCTTTTGAGTTTCCCGGGCAGCTTACACACAAAATCTTCTCCAGAATCTGTACGTACCGTATAAAAACCGCTAATCGATTTTATGACTAGTCCTTTTTGCATGAAATCTAATTTTCCAGAATAAAGATTAAAATATTTGCAGTAGAAATTGTTTTTTAGAAACAAGCAGATTTAACCCATCGATAGTATAACGGAAAAAGACATAATGTTATAAATTCTTTGATGGTTTGTTCTGTCAACCCCACAACTATTCTTACTATTGCTCAAATTGAGTGCTAGGTTCATGGAACCGCTACTTCCAAGCAAAGGTAGGCTGTTCAAAATGAGCTACTCGGGTTTGTTTACCTAAAATAGCAACTTCGCGAAACTGGAACAGGATAGCACCGGTTGGGGCGGCGATCCAGCTGTTGCCAATGTGCATTTTTAGAACAAGGCTATCGCTTTCTGGGATTGTTTCAAGCAGGGGGGAATCTGGACGCAGGAGCTCACGCACGGGGATACGATGAACTGAAGCCACCTCATCTGGATTCGGGGCTAGATTGCCTAAAGAGCCACCCCACACAACGATTGGGGTCATGACGAAGCCGGAGCGTGTCGTAAAATCGTCTAGTCGGCCGATGATCTGCTCTTCGCTCAACGTTAAGCCTACTTCTTCTTTTAGCTCACGCAATGCGGTTTGCTCAGGTGTTTCACCAGGGTCCATTCGGCCGCCAGGCAATGCCCATTGCCCCGCATGTTTGTTTAACTTGGCTGTTCGTTTGGTCAAGATTAAGGCACATTCGGCCGCCATTGAATCGTTGTAGCTAATGGCATATTTAGCAGGTTTCTCGCGTACATCGACTACAACCAAAGCCACCGCCGCACGGCGCAACCCTTCAACCGGCTGGCTGTAGGATTCAAAGGATTTTAGCCGATTTTCGATAGAAGTTTTTAGGGTTGCGTTACAAATAAGAGAAGTCATGATTTTGTTCCTAATTTTATTTCTAGCAGGACTGTATTCCATCATCCGCTAGTGGGGCAAAAAGACTGTGCTTTTGTTTGCGAATTTGTGAAAATTAGGCTCTACTCAGCAACAAACAGTGGACCCGTATTGGGTGAGATACTGATAAACTGACATGCTAAAACGGAGTTTCAAAATGATTGATTGTGATGTACACAACGATTGGGTGAATGCAAACGTCTTACTTCCCTATATGGAAGGTACTTTTCGTGACTACTTAAAGCGTGGTGAACGAGTCGGTGGCCCAGAGAGCTTCCCGCATGGGCATCGGCCGTGGTTACACCCAGAAGGGTATCGGCGAGCAGATTTAAATCCGGCTGAAGGGCATTCGGCCGGGTCTGATTATGCAATGATGAAGCGAGAGCTACTCGATAAATATGATTTGGAATATGCGATTTTAACCGGTGAAGAGATCATCGACATTTCGACGATAGCCAATCCATATTACGCATCAGCGATGGCACGGGCCAATAACGAGTACACCATTCACGAATGGCTTTCACTCGACAAACGGTTAAAAGGGTCATTGTCAATTGCTCCACAAGACCCTGTTGGTGCTGCGGCCGAAATTCGACGGCGAGGCGATCACCCGGATATTGTGCAGGTGATGCTTAGCTCGGCCGCACGTCGGCCGTATGGTGACCCGTTTTACCATCCGATTTGGGAAGCGGCGGCCGAAATGGGCTTGCCCGTTGCGATGCATTTGGGAGGCAATGGTGGCGTTAATGCTGAATCTAGCTTTGCCATGCCCCCGACCTTCTATTATGAACATCATGCGCTGCTATGTCAGAGTGCAATGAGTCATGTAGCCAGTTTGATTCTTCATGGGGTATTTGAGAAATGGCCCACGCTACAGTTTGTTATTATTGAATGTGGCATTTCTTGGCTACCTCCTGTTTTATGGCGCTTGGACTCTGGCTGGAAAGCACTGCGCAAAGAGACCCCGTGGCTCACTCGGCTACCAAGTGAATATGCTAAAGATCATATCCGTTTTACGACGCAGCCACTTGAACAGCCGCCGGTTAAAGAGCATCTGTTGGCGATGCTCGAAGCGATGGATGGCAAGAACACGCTTCTTTTTTCTTCCGATTACCCGCACTGGGATTTTGACGATCCTTTCAAAGTTGCGATTCCGGAAGATTGGCGCGAAAACGTGTTTGATTTAAATATTCGCAAGGTTTATAAAAAGTTACCTCAAAAAAGTGAGCAGTTGAGAACAACCTAAACTTATCACTTTGGTAAAGAAAAATGGCTAAAAAATCAATTAATATCGGTTTGGCAAATTTGAAGCCGGGTGAACGCAAAATTATTGAGATCGATGGCAAAAGCATTGGCTTGTTTAATGTGAAGGGTGACTATTTCGCCATGCACAATCGCTGTCCGCACATGGGGGGCAATTTGTGTGCTGGCCCTGTCACCGGCACAACATTGCCAACGGATAAAACTGAGTTTATCTACGGCCGGGAAGGGGAACTGGTTCGTTGTGGCTGGCACGGCTGGGAATTTGAAATCAAGTCTGGCAAATGTATGGTTGACGCGAAGCTGCGGGCGAAAGTTTATAAAGTTTCAATTGAAGATGACGAGTTAGTTTTACACATTTAGGAAGTGACTAGTAGGTAGTGGTTAGTGACTAGCTGTATGCAACCTCTCTAAACACTAGTCACCAAGCACTTCTCACTAAACACTAGGACAAGGAAATGAGTTACTCCACTACTTACGCAGATTGGCAAGCGGACCCTGTTGGCTTTTGGGAAAAAGCGGCCGAAGATATTCATTGGACGAAAAAATGGGACACGGCTTTAGATGAAAGCCAAGCTCCGATTTTTCGCTGGTTTCAGGGTGGCGAGACGAATACTTGTTACAACTGTTTAGACCGCCATGTTGCGGGCGGCCGAGCTGACCAAGCCGCCTTGATCTACGATAGCCCTCTGACCGGGCAAGTCAAAAGCTATACCTATCGCGAACTGCGAGATGAGGTAGCCAAGTTGGCCGGAGTGATTGCAGGATTAGGGGTGGGCAAAGGGGATCGCGTCATTATCTACATGCCAATGGTGCCGGAAGCGGCGATGGCGATGTTGGCTTGCGCCCGAATCGGGGCGATCCATTCGGTAGTTTTTGGGGGATTTGCGGCCAATGAACTGGCGACCCGTATCAACGATGCAAAACCTAATCTGATTATTTCTGCTTCGTGTGGCATTGAACCGAGCCGCATTGTTGAGTACAAACCGCTTTTAGACGGTGCGATTGAACTCGCCGCGCACAAGCCATCCCACACGATTATTTTGCAGCGTGAGCAACACCGGTGTGAGCTGGACTTAAATAATGGGCGGGATATCGATTGGTCGGCCGCCATGGCGACAGCCAATCCGGTAGATTGTGTGCCGGTTGGGGCAACAGACCCGTGCTACATTTTGTACACTAGTGGCACAACGGGGGAACCAAAAGGGGTGGTACGTGACACTGGAGCGCACATGGTGGCGTTGTATTGGTCGATGAAAAACGTGTATGGGGTTGATCCTGGCGAAGTCTATTGGGCCGCTTCTGATGTGGGCTGGGTTGTCGGGCATAGCTATATTGTGTACGCGCCTCTGTTGCATGGTAACACAACGATACTGTTTGAAGGCAAGCCGGTGGGCACCCCGGATGCTGGGACGTTTTGGCGGGTGATTGCCGATCATAAAGTAGCGGCAATGTTTACGGCCCCAACCGCTTTTAGAGCGATTAAACGAGAGGATCCACAAGGCAAATTGATCGGCGATTATGATCTAAGCCATTTTCGGACCCTGTTTTTGGCGGGTGAGCGTTGTGATCCTGACACGCTCCATTGGGCGGAAGATAAGTTAGGTGTGCCGGTCATTGATCATTGGTGGCAAACTGAAACCGGGTGGTCGATTTGTGCCAATCCGGTGGGGCTGGGACTCTTACCTGTGAAGCCTGGTTCGGCCGGAGTGCCGATGCCAGGATACGACGTACAAATTCTGAACCAGGAAGGGGAACAGCTACCGGCGGGTGAAATCGGGGCAGTTGTTGTAAAGCTACCATTGCCCCCAGGTTCGTTGCCAACCTTGTGGCAGCGAGATGATTTGTATATCTCAAAATACTTAGCCGAATATGAAGGATATTATTCGACGGCCGACGCCGGATTTAAAGACGAAGATGGCTACCTGCATATCATGTCCCGCACTGACGACATTATTAACGTGGCTGGCCATCGGTTGTCAACGGGCGGTATTGAAGAGGTATTGGCCAGCCATCCTGATGTGGCAGAATGTGCGGTGATCGGGGTCAAAGATGACTTGAAGGGGGAGGTTCCCATCGGCCTGCTGGTGCTAAACGCTGGGGTTGAGCGTGACCCAGAGGTAATTGCGGCCGAAGTTGTGCAGATGGTGCGTGATCAGATTGGGCCGGTTGCGGCGTTTAAACAAGCGACGGTGATTGAACGTTTGCCCAAGACACGCTCGGGCAAGATTTTGCGTGGCACGATTAAAAAGATTGCAGACCAAACGCCGTGGAAAATGCCAGCAACGATTGATGACCCTGCGATTCTAGATGAGATGGGAGAGGCTGTTGGGCGATTGGGATATGGGGGGTAACTTCTGTTAGGGATGAGATACCCGACACTTTTTTCCTGTTTCGCATCGAGAAACCTGAGAGGAACTCACCCGAGGCATGCAATCGATAAACATTTATTTGTTGGCATGCCATGGGTGAGTTCCCCTTTTTGATTTCAAGCCCAAAGTTGATTTTGGTTGACGGGTATCTCACCCCTACTAATCACTAAAACTGGCATAGTTTGGCACAAAAAAACATCGATTTGGCAGGTTGTTTCTGATTAAGATAGGGGTATCTTATTTCAGGAGGACAATCTGTGGAATTTACAGTTATCAATTTCCTCATCGGATTTTTTCTGATGAACGCTATGCCTCATTGGATATTTGGGATTACAAAAACTCGAATGCTCAGTGCGTTTGGCTTTAGCCCCAAGGCTAACATCGCCTACTCATTTTTAAATGTTGCTTTTGCGGCCGCTCTTTTTCAGTTTCAGCATGGCCTGTCACAATTAATGGGCAATGGAATTGCATTGGGTGCTCTAGCTATGTTGGTTATTTACTATCTGACTGGGAAGTTCTTTCTCAATTTATTTCAAGAAAAATAAAACAAGACGGACGCAAATACGGTCTAAAACGACGGCTGAGCCTGTCGAAGCTTGAGTTTTGGACCAGCGATCACCCTTCGATAGGGCGCCCTTCGATAGGCCACCCTTCGACAAGCTCAGGGTGCGTCAGTTTTATAAAAATTAGGAGCCTAATCTTTTAAGGAGAAAATCTTATGTTATTACCTAAAAATAGGTTACGGCCGCTGTTTCGCATCGATGGCATTGTCACCGCTTTGGCCGGTTTGTTGATGGTGGCGGTTCCGGGGCTGTTGATCAGCCTATTGCAGTTAGGCACCATTTCGCCATTGTGGACAAGAATCGTGGGGGTTGTGTGGTTGCTGTTTGGATTGTGGTTGCTAACTTTGTGGAATGCAGACTATACAAAAGGCGGTGCGCTATTTGCGATGATTGTGCTTGAACTAAACGGGCTGTTGTTGGTTGCTGCCGCAATTTTTGGCGGGTTTGGCTTGGGTGTGATGGGCTGGATTACGATGATCGGCACGGCCGTGTTTATCTTTCTGGTGGCGTCGCAATGGTGGTTTTTACGGCCGGAATTAGCTTAACCCCTTTTGTTTAAGAAGATAGGGGGCCTACAAGAACCTACTTGTGAAACTCAACATAGAATTGTACTTTTCCTAAAGGTTCAACCTGATGGCGAATTTGCGGTTCAATGACACCGTGATAGTCGGCCGACAGCCTAACTTCTTCAAGCTCAGGTTCTAAAATGCGATAGAGCAATTCCCCTTCAAGCACAACAATTTTGGCCCAGACCCCATCTTTGGTGGTGTGGGCAGAGAGCAATCCGGCCGGAACCGTTGTTTCAGTAAAGGTCGGTGTCTGTTTATAGGGAGAGATAGATTCAGGGAGTGATTTCATTCAGTATAAAGATGTGTCGTTAACACGATACGTCTTCCCCAGCCCGCCACAGTTCAATCGTTTTTTCGTAACTTCTCAAAAAGTCAGGGTGGCGTAAAAGTAAAAACCCAAATACCATCAACCCAATGTTAGACGAGTTTAATCCACACAACCTTCAAGACTTAGAAAGTGCCCGCCA
>JBLIMP010000047.1:0-19396 GCA_047638855.1 Cellvibrionaceae bacterium
GGGATATCAAGTGGCAAGGTGATTTGGGCGAGTGTAGAATGACTCATCGTTCCTCCTAGCTAGAAATGCGTATTCTACCTCACCCCCACATATGGGGGTCCCCCCACGAAATCCCAAAGAGCCAGAATTTGCTAGCTCTAGTAGGTTGACTTTTAGCCCCCGTATATAAGAAAATGGGCTAGATCGCTATCCCTACTACCTAATTTAGGATAAATTCCCCAATTAAAGATAGGTGTAATCAAACACTATTTTAGTAGGTAATTGCTTCGTTACCCGTAGTTTTTTTTAGTAATGGCCATTGCCCAATCAAACAAAGTCAAATTTTTATTGTAAGTGTTTACGTTTCCTAAAGTTATATGTTTTCTAAAAGTCTTCCAGCTTGCTGAAAAACTGCACTCTTTGATAAGGATCAAATCAAAAGTCGATCCTTATTAGTAACCCTATGAAATCTTGCTTAATTAGGAAGCAAAATATCTAAAAATCTGGAGATCATTTTGGACACATCAAACCGTTCGTTAATTGGGGAAATAGACGCATTACGCTCACCTACTGCACCAGGGCTTCTGAGTCATGAAGAAAAAGACCGTTTGATAGAAAGAGCCTTCTTAGGCCTCTATCGTTGGTATGTCTCAAGGTCCCAAGAAACACGAAACTGGAATCCAAATACCAGCATTGACTGGCGGAACCTCAGAACAGACCATTCTGAAAAACTAAATACAATTATTGAAGGGTTTTTTGCTGTAGAACAATATGTGCCTGACTATGTGCTTACTTTACTCCAAGTGGTACGCAAAAGTTACGGCCGTTCTCACTTTCATATCCGTTGGGGTTCTGAGGAAGAGAAGCATTCTGACCTTTGGGAAAATGCACTTCTCTTCTCGCAGTTTAGAACCCCCCAATGGATTGAAAACTATAAAGAGGCGTTGCGTAGCCAAAGTTGGGAACTTCCTTGGGACAGTCCAATACATATGATCATGTACACAGTGATTCAAGAGCGTGCAACTCAGGTCAATTATTTAAACGCTGGCTTAATTGCTCAGGGCAAATCAACTGTTGAAGGTTTGCAAAATGAGCTTGATCCTGTGCTTGCTCATGCCTCGCAGATTATCGCAATTGATGAAGCTGCTCACTACAACTTCTTCATGGAAGGGGCTCGGCTGTTTCTTTATTATTACCCAGCACAAGCGCTAGAAGCGATGCAGGATGTCATTCAGTTTTTCTCAATGCCGGCCGGTAATCTAATTCCAGACTATGACAAATTTGCTGAGGTGGTTGCAGCGGCCAGTGTTTACGGCCCTCGTGAGCATTTACGTGATGTTGTTGACATCGCCTTGAAGAATTTAGGTATTGAAGGGCGTAAAAAATTGCGCAAAGGGATCGAAAAGTATCGCCAAGTTCCAGATGCTGATGGAAACCTGCGAAACACATCAATATTTGATTTGCTTGACTATGATGGGGTTGAGCAAAAAGTACAAAAGGTATTTGGGCGCATTGAAAAATACGAGCGAAAAGTTGGCCTCGATAAAATTTTCCCAACTGTATTTGTACCTAGTGGATTTTCAATTAAATAATCTAAATAATAGAGTTGCTCTTTAATAAGAATGGGCAAAAGCTAGTATTAAATCAGTAGCTGACTCAAGAATAAAAATAGCCATAACATGCATCGTCAAATGCATGTTATGGCTATTTTTTTGGACTATTAGATTTGTTTGCTGACGGGTTAGAAAAACAAAAGTTAGAAAGGTAGGCAGCGTATCGCCTAACTTGAGCTAAGTGACAGGCTTTCTCAAACTGGGGCAGGTCAGGAACAGAATTTAAGCTAAATAACCGCCATCAATAGCGACCTCTGCCCCCACCATAAAGGAGGCTTTGTCAGAACACAGCCACACAACCAGTTCTGCAACCTCTTCCGGTTTTCCTAAGCGATTAATCGGTGCTTGTGTCTCGATAAGCTCTCCAAATTTTGGATTATATTCTATCATGTCAACAATCGGTGGGGTCGCGATCCAGCCTGGACAAACGGCGTTAATGCGAATTCCAAAATCAATGTACTCACGTGCAGCAGATTTGGTTAAGCCAATAACGCCATGCTTTGCGGCCGAATATGCAGAGCCGGTGGGGAACGGATAACCACGCACACCATCAACCGAAGAGCTATTGACGATAGCGCCAGACTCTTGGCGAACCATATAAGGCAGCTGATATTTCATGCATAGCCAAACACTGGTCAGGTAATTTTGAATGGTCTCATTCCACCCATCCTCGCTAATGTCTGCCGTTAGTTCAAACTCGCCGCCGCCCCCACTGTTATTAAATGCGTAATCTATTCTCCCGAATTGAAAGACAGCTTGGTTAACCATTTTTTTAACATCGGCCGAAATCGACGTATCGGCTTGGATCCAGATCGCCTGACCGCCAAATTGTTTGATTTCTTCCAATGCTTCCATACCTGTGGCTTGCCCCCTACTGGTAATTACAACATTTGCCCCAGCTTTAGCAAATGCTATAGCTGTAGCTTTACCTATTCCGGAGCTACCTCCGGTCACTAATGCAACTTTGTTTTCCATTGATAATCCTGATAATCCTTAATTCCTGAACTGAAAATCGTCCAGCATGTATGCTTCTTTCAGAGGGTTGCTCAATGCCTATTTAACCATCATAACTACAAAGATGTATCTAGCGACTTCTTTTACCCTAAACCTCATTTCCTAAGGCAAAGTAGCAACGGGTAAGCTTTTTGAGGAAAAATTTAACGAAGCGATCAAAATAAATGATCTCTTCTTCCCAAACAAATGTCAAGATTATTAAAAGTCTCGATAGTATCTTTCAATAAAAACCGATTAGGGTCTATGCTCAGTCCGGTAAATTTAGTCAACCCCAAATAGATAAAAAGTGTCCCTACACCCACGTTTATGCATGTGGACGGGCGTCTGGCCCATCTATCGCTTGATCACCTACAGTTGCCAATGCTCCACCAAACGAGCGCAACGCTTGATCCGTACTCCAAAATTGATGACCTTCACCCATCTGCACTAAAAGACCACTGCGACTCAAAATGTTTTCAACACGAGGCTGTAGCCCAGACAGCAGAGTGTCGCCTCCCCCTTTTTGTTGCCGAACCCAAATATCATGCAATATTTCAACACCGGTTGCATCGATCAAAGGGACGCCGCGCATCGACAATATAACGTGGGTACTCGCCTCGTCCAGTGCTTCAATCTCTTCAAGCAACTTGCGAGCGGCCGCAAAGAAAAGCGGCCCACTTAAATAGTAAACGCTGATCGAAAGGTTTAGATCGGCCGACGTACCCGCTTTTTCAGAGAGTTTTTTAACATTAATCTCGCGTCGTACAATTTGCATTTTACTCATCTGCACAATAAAAATGAGCGTACTCATTGCGATACCAATAGCAATCGCTTGAGTCAGGCCTAGCATGACGGTGGCTACAATCGTTGTTAAAAATGGGGCAATCGCATGTTTTAAGCGATTGTTAAAAAAGAATTGAATCCTAGCCCATTGATTCATGCGCCAAGCGGTCATAATCAGAACCCCGGCCAGTGCAGAGAGGGGAACTCGGCCGATGATGGGTGCCAGAATCAAAGCGATCAAAAGCAAAACGACCCCATGCATGATGGGAGCCAACCGGGTCAAACCGCCGCTCTTGAGATTAACGCTTGTGCGTGACAGAGCAGATGCGGCCGGGATACCGCCGATAAATGGCATAACCAGATTAGCAATGCCTTGAGCAACCAGCTCAACCCGATTTTGCGGCCGTCTGCCTGTCGCATTTTCAGCAATCACGCCACACAGCAGACTTTCAATCGCGCCTAGCCCCGCCACCGCCATAGCCGGGCCGATCAGCAGACTGATATCAGACCACCTTATATTTGCGAAATTCAAGCGATCTTCGAGTAATATTGAGCGGGGAATCGTACCGATTACCGGAACATCCCAACCACTGATTATAAGTAGCAACGTGGCGATCATAATCGCGGCCAAAGAGCCTGGAATCTGTTCTGAAATTCGGAAGCGGGGCCACACGAGCATGATGCCAACAACGAGCAGGGTCAACCCAAAGGCGGCCGGATTAGGCGTTATATCGATCTGAAAATAGGTAATGATCTTTTCAATAATTGAGTCAGCGGCCGGGCTCTTGATCCCTAATGCATTATCGATTTGCCCCACAGCGATAATAATGGCAATGCCGCTGGTGAACCCAGCAATCACGGGTGAAGGGATAAGCGCCACAATACGGCCCAGCCGGAAAATCCCCATGATAATCAGCATTACCCCCGCCATCAGCCCGATAATCCAGACCCCTTGCATGCCGTACCGGCCGGCAAACACAACCAATACGGCCGCTAGCCCCCCCGTCGGGCCAGACACCGAAGCGGGGGCACCGCCTAAAACACCGACTAATATTCCGGCCACAATCGAAGTGACTAGACCAGCCGCTGCGCTGGCTCCAGCTGCGACCCCATAGGCCAAAGCCAAAGGGAGTGCAACGGCGGCAACTGTTAAAGCGGCTAACAAATCTTTTTGGAATCTAGCTGCGTTGTAGCCGGTAAATTCAGAACGCACAAGATACCACCAAGCGTGCGGTATTGTGTCTTTTTGTTGAGATTTAGGAGAAGAAAGCATAGTTTTGACGCTCTTTGGGATATTGAGGGGTAACAGGTATATGTAGGGACACCCCTTGTGGATGCCCAGAGGGCGGGCACAAGGCCCACCCGACCGAAGGGAATGCCTACGGCCTACATGTGGTGTCAACTCCCTGAATTCCCAAAGAGCCAGTTTTGATAAATAGGATGGATTTCTAAATTATGATACAACAGACATGATATAGCTAATTTCAGGCATGCGGAGACAAGCTTTTTCTGTAAAAACAAAAATAATGTCAACTAAACCTAGCCGATCCGGCGAGCCGCTATACTGGTGTTCAGCCAAGTCTTCAAAAAGGAAAAAAAAAGGAAAAAAAAGGAAAAAATTATGATCAGCCTCAAAACCCTTATCACCCGTCTATCTTTCCTCGTTATCTTAGCCCTTATCGGTGGGATCGGACTCAGTTCTACCTTAGCCTCGGTTCCAAGTTCAGGGGAATTTTACGTTGCGGAGGGAGGTAGTGACACGCTTGGCAATGGTTCCAGCAACAGCCCGTGGGCTTCGATTGCACATGCATTGACACAAGTGGATGACGGTAGCACGATTTTGGTTCGGCCGGGCACTTATTTTGGACGCCAGCGGATTCGCGGTGTTTTTGCTATCGGTGTAACGGTTAAATCTGAAACTCGATACAAGGCTATTCTTGAAAATAACGCGACTGTATTGACCGTTTACGGCAGTGATGCGGACGTATCTGGAATTACAATTGAAGGGTTTGAAATCCGCCACTCCGCTCCTGGCTCATCCGCTTTAGTTGTACACATTGATGGCGGGGGTGATGGCTCCGTATCAAACATTACGCTCCGCAATAACATTTTCCACGACAGTTATGACAACGACATTCTCAAAATCAACAATAGTGCTCATGATATTTTAGTTGAAGGAAATATCTTTTATAACCAAAGTGGTTCTGACGAGCATATTGACATCAACAGTGTCGAAGGTGTGATTGTGCAAGACAACATCTTTTTTAATGACTTTGAGGGAAGCGGCCGAACCAATGCCAACGACACCTCTAGTTTTATTGTGATTAAAGATAGTAATGGTGATGAAGATATTTATGCTGGTAGCAATAACATCCAAGTGCGTCGCAACATCTTTTTTAATTGGGCTGGCTCTACCGGCTCAAACTTTGTGTTGATTGGGGAAGACGGAAAGCCTTATTTCGAGGCCAAGAATGTGATGGTTGAGAACAACCTGATGTTGGGCAATAGCCCACACAAGATGCGTGCACCGTTTGGGGTAAAAGGGGGGCAGAATATTACGTTTCGTCACAATACGGTTTCTGGCGATTTGCCAGCTTCGGCGTTTGCGATGCGCTTGAATACTGAAGGTGATAATCCAGCAAACGATAATGTGCGTTTCTATAATAATATCTGGTCTGACCCAACCGGCACGATGGGTTCTGACGGCTCTGACAGCAACGATTTCTCCGATACCCCTATAGGCGAGACACAAAGCTTTGTCTTGAATAACAATCTGTATTGGAATGGGGGGAGTGACATTCCGGCCGACGGCAATGAGTTGATTAACGTCACCGATGATGCAAACCGTACCATTGCTAACCCACAGTTGGGCAGCCTAACCGGATTGGTGCTACCTCGCTGGACCGGCATCCAATTTGCAGGAGGCTTGTCCACAATCGAGTCAGTTTTTACTGATCTAGTTAAAAAATATGGGACAGTGGCGGCCGGTAGCCCAGTCATTAATTCGGCCGATGCTACAAACAGTAGTTCTACAGATATTTTAGGCAACGTGCGCTCTAATCCTGATATCGGGGCGGTGGAGTATCAGTTGCCGGTGGTCTTCACTGAATTTGTATATTTGCCAATTGTTCAATAGCTAAAAAACCCGCATTTTGCCCGGCCTGCCGGTTTGATTAATTTTCAAAAGATATCCACATTTCCTTGTTATCATTTCAGATAGGTGCGAGACACCGAATCACTTTTCACCCATCTGGCTTAACCGATGTCACAAAACCACAACCCATGGTGTTTATAGGGGTAAGATGGCGATTACACTGAACGGTCATTTCCCAAATTCGTCGGCCGACGATTTATCTGATAACCAACTGCTAGAAAAAATTAGTGGTGGGGACAACGCCTCATTCGAGGTTTTATTTCACCGGCACTACTCAAAAGTGTACGGTCTTGTTTTTCGACTGGTGGGCAATCGTGACGAAGCAGAAGACGTTGTACAAGATGTTTTTATTAAGCTTAATCAACGGCCGCCGACCAATCGGGAAGAACATAATGTGAGCGCATGGCTGTATCGAGTAGCAACCAATACAGCTTATAATGCGATTCGAGCCAGAAAACGGCTGTGGGAACGAAATCAGGTTCTTGTATTGGATAAGAATGATCGCCCGGCCGGTCCCGAGAAAGAGGCGGAAAGCCAGGATGATGCTGAGCGGGTTCGACTGGCTCTAGCACGGTTGGCTCCCCAGCAAGGACAACTGCTCTTGTTGCGTCAACTTGGCCTAAGTTATTCGGAATTGGCCGACCTATGCGAGATAAAGCCCAGCTCAGTCGGAAAAACGCTTTCGCGTGCGGCCGATGCCTTTCGCAAAGAATTTGAAGCGATTGAGCGTTTGACTTTAAAGATCAATCGCAGCAAAAACGGGGGAGGGAAAACGCATCATGAATAGAAATGATGATTTTGATGACGTCATCGCACAATTAGCGATTTTAGAACCAACGACCAAAGATCAACCGAAACCGGCCGGGCAGGCACTTGCCGAGATGCAGCAACGCATCGCCCAACCGAGCCTATTTGGCGAACAAATTCCTTGGTTCAGGAGAATTTTCATAATGACAACCAAACAAAAATGGCAGCAAGCGGCTGTAGGTAGCGTCTTAGGGCTATTTATCGCTTTTTTCGCCTTGACCCAAACGGGGCAAGCCTTGGCTAGCGATTTCCTTGGACTATTTAGAGTTCAAAAATTCGCCCCGATTTCAATTTCGCCTGAACAATTGGCAAATCTTGAAGACCTAGATATTGAAGGGCTATTCCCAGGCGAGATGGTGTGGAATCAAGAGCCAGTTGAACCGCAAACGGTCAGCTCCATTGATGAAGCGATTGCGCTTGCCCCTAATGCCTTTGGCTTTTCCCTAGATTTAGGCGATCCGGCCGAAATCGCAGTAGGGGGTAGTGGTAGCGGTACCTTAACCGTTGATCTCGCCGCTGCTCGCGCTATTCTGGGTATTGCCGGGGTAGATGGCGCATTGCTACCCGATAGTCTAGATGGATCCGATATTTCAGTCACAACCCAAGATGGCATTTTTATGCAGTGGGATGAAGGCAACACGAGCTTGATTCAAATGCCTAGCCCAGAAATCAGCTATCCAAGTGACTTTGACCCGCAACCGGTTGGTCAAGCGGTTTTACAATTATTGGGCATGTCTGAAGCTGAAGCGTTCCGTCTATCCAACAGTATCGATTGGAGTAATACGCTGATTTTGCCGATCCCATCGGAAATGGCTTCATTTCAAGAAGTAACGGTCAATGGCTCCGCCGGTATTCTGCTTACGTCGAATGAGAGTGGTGATAGTAGCTTGATATGGGAAGCAGCCGGAAATGTCAACATGATTGCGGGTGAATGGTCGGCCGATGAGCTGATCGAGCTTGCGAATCAATAGAATATTTCTGAGTTAGGGTAGGGGCTTGCCCTCTACCCTTTAGATTTACCCAAACAACATATGCTCGCAATCGAAACCAGTCAGTTACGCAAAGAATTTGGCTCACAAACAGCCGTCTCAGACCTCACCCTTCAGGTTAAACCAGGTGAGGTCTTTGGTTTTCTAGGGCCAAATGGGGCAGGAAAAACCACATCGATCAAAATGCTGTTGAGTCTAGTTGCTCCCACATCCGGAGAGGGTTCCCTATTGAGCCGGCCGATAGGCGACACCCTTGTGCGCGAAAAGATCGGTTACTTGCCTGAACATTTTCGCTTTCATACTTGGCTTAAAGCATGGGAGTTTCTCGATTTCCACGGCAAAATGTTCAGGATGGAAAAGAGTAAGCGTCAACGGGTGATTCCCGAACTGCTTGAGCTAGTCGGGCTGAGCGAAAATACGCATGCAAAGCTAGGCACGTTTTCAAAAGGGATGACTCAACGTATCGGGTTAGCACAAGCGCTTATGAATGATCCCAAGCTGGTGTTTCTCGATGAGCCGACCTCAGGATTAGATCCACTCGGCCGTAAATTGGTAAGAGACATCATTGACGGATTGCGGAATGCGGGCACAGCCGTCTTTTTAAACTCTCATCTGCTCAGCGAAATTGAGCAAACCTGTGACCGTGTCTCTTTTATTCGCAAAGGGGTTGTTCTGGAAACCAATTCGATGGCGACGCTTGCTCAAGAACGTTTGAGGGTGGTGCTCCGGGTGGCTGATCCAAGCCTCGATCTGCTAGACGCACTTAAGCAAATCGGCGATTTCGTCGTATTAGATGAATTGACGCCGTTTGATGCGGAAACCGGCCGGATTGTGTTTCATGTTCCGGCCGAAAATGATATTCCGGCTGTGGCTAAATTTTTGGTTGAAAGCGGCCAGCAGATTATCGAACTGCGGCCGCAGCGAATCACTTTAGAAGAACGATTTTTACAAGTGATTCGCGGAGATGAGCTTGGGAATAACAAAGAAGGAGCAGCCTAACCATGCAGATTTGGAATATCGCTCGCCTTACTATTCACGAAGGAGTACGGCGCAATCTCGTCCGCCTGTCGCTTGGCCTTGGTCTTTTGTTTCTAATCGTATTTGGGGTCGGCATGCACTACATCTTTTTGCAGTTTGAAGACGCCGACTTTATGTCAGCCAGTGAAATGCAAATGCCTGCCATCGGCCTGACTATCGTCGGGCTATACGTCATTAACTTTCTGGTCATCCTTATTTCGGTGCTCATTTCAGTTGCTGCCATTTCATCAGAAATCGATACCCACGTGATTGACACTATTGTCACGAAGCCGGTGCGTCGTTGGGAGATTGTATTGGGTAAATGGTTAGGGTTTGTGATCATGATTTCTGTTTATACGTTAGTCATGGCCGGTGGATTGATTATTATTTCAATCATGCGAACCGGGGTTGAATTAGAAAATATAGCTGGCGGCTTGATCCTCATGTGTTTGAATGGGGTTTTGGTGATGACGATTTCTATTGCGGGCGGTACCCGACTATCTACGCTCGCAAACGGTGTCGTTGCATTTATGCTTTACGGTATCGCGTTTATCGGTACGTGGGTTGAAAATATCGGTGCGGTTTTTGAGAATGAAGCGGCCGTCAACATAGGTATTATTTCAAGTTTAGTTGTTCCGGCCGAAGCGGTTTGGCGCAAAGCATCTCTCTTGTTTCAACCTCGAATTTTGGGTAACCCTCAGTTCGCTGGCCCCGTTACCGTCTTTTCAGAGCCGTCAGACATGATGATCTGGTATTCAATTTTTTATGTGGCTATCCTTCTTAGCTGGTCCTTGTGGAGCTTTTCAAACCGTGATCTATAATCTATCTAGCTAAAGTCATATGATTCGCCTACTTTCCCCTTCTTACTTCTCTCATATCAGATTTTCTCGTAACAACCTTGAAAAATGCTAAAATTACCTATTACTATTGAGGATAGGTTTTTTTATGCAGCCATTTGATAGAGATTTAAGTATTGTTGTTCCGGTTTATAACGAAGAAGAGAGTCTTGATGCTTTGCATGTCGAAATTACACAGGCGCTGGCCGACACTGGAATCGACTATGAAGTGATCTATGTAGATGATGGTAGTAAGGACCGGAGCGTAGAAACTATTGTGAGGCTGCACGAGCATGATGAACGGGTTGTGCTTGTCTCTTTCCGGCGAAATTTTGGGCAAACGGCCGGCTTTGCAGCTGGTTTTAATGTTTCTTCCGGCCGGGTTGTCATTACGCTGGATGCAGATGGTCAAAATGACCCGATCGATATCCCGGTTCTAATGGCAAAATTAGATGAGAGCGGTGCAGATGTTGTAAACGGTTGGCGAGTTAATCGACAAGATGGCTTTTTGCTACGAAAACTCCCATCGAAGATGGCTAACTGGATTATCGCTAGATTGTCTGGGGTCAAACTGCATGATCGCGGTTGTTCGATGCGAGCTTTCCGAAGCGAAGTGGTACATGACTTGCGCCTTTATGGTGAGATGCATCGTTTTATTCCAGAAATGGTAAACAATGCTGGCTACACAATGGTGGAGGTCCCGGTTAATCACCGGCCGCGTGTGGCTGGTGTATCGAAATATGGTATATCCCGCACGTTTCGCGTCTTGCTTGATCTGGTAACTGTATTGTTCCTGCGCTCTTACGCTGATCGGCCGATGCATTTTCTTGGCTGGATCGGGATATTCTCTGGCGGTGGCGGGCTTGGCATTTTGAGTATCTTGGGCTTACGAAAACTCTATTTGGGATTTGCTGAGGGGTGGGACGCCTTTTATGCTTATCAGATCGGCTCCCGGCCGCTTTTCTTATTGGGCATTCTTCTTATTATTTTGGGTGTTCAATTCTTAGTTACCGGATTGGTTGCAGAACTTGTTGTGCGAACCTACTACGAAAGCCAAAATAAAACTGTCTATAAGGTTAAAACTATTATTGGGAAAGAGATGCCCAAACGGCATATTGAATAAATAACCGAGCCGTCCGTTATCCAAGTCCTCGGCCGGTGACTTCTGACGGATATAGCCATTGGCGTAATAGAAAAAGAAGCCAATAGAAAAGCACCATTGAGGACCCTTGCACAACGAAAAACACCCCTACATTTGGAAGTGATGACCAATGGGGACCATATCGGCTAATCTGAATAAGCCCGACTAAAACCATTAAGTAGACAACGGCACAAATACCACCGATGATTCCAGGTATCCAAAATTGCCGAGGTGGCAATGTGGTTACAATCCAAACTGCTAAGGCGGTGCTGAGCATAATGGCGATTGAATGACCGCCCCATGGGCCAATTGAAAACAGATCAAGAAACAGCCCACCCATAAACGCCCAAATCAATCCATCGCCTAACCCACGCAGCATGCCCCAAGCGATCGCACACAAGACAACGGGTTGTACAACTTGATCTAAGATGGGAAGTACGGTTAAAACGCTTACTTGTAAGATCGTAAGCATTAAGAGAATCGGAATGGCAACTATGATTGAGCGATTCATAAAGGCGGTTAATGTTTGATTTTACTGGTCGATCCCGAGAGGGTCTTCAAACGGGGTGATGTCGTCTTTAGGGAAGTCTGTGATGACAAATACAAGTTCAAGGTCGTTAAAATTGACATCTGACTGAACGATGGCTCGTTGCAAAATGTCGGCATCGCTTCGCTCGACATTGGTTACTCGCCCTAAAGCCAGCCCTTTTGGAAATCGGCCGACGAGAATTCCCTGAGCAAATTGCCCAATTAGGCCGGAGGTCAGCACGACATCGCCGATTTCAACACTAGCTTCCAATGGAATCCAATCCATCTCCATGGTATTTCCGGAGCCAGTGCCATGCACCAGCCCCGTAGCCCGTGATGTGCCTAGACGGCCGGGGATGCCACTGGCATTATCGGTAACCAAAATAACCATCGCTGATTCTGGTGTTGTCCGGAACACTTGCCCCACCAACCCTTGATTGCTATCAACGGGCATACCGACCTGCACTCCGTCGTTTGTACCACGGTTGATTAAAATACTACGAAAAAGAGGATTGGTTTCTCGGCCGATTACGTTTGCGAGAAGCCGCCTATTCTCTGGCGAATCGGTCGCATAATCAAATAGATTCCGCAGCAGAATAAGCTCGTCTTCGTTTTCTTTAAGAATCTCATTTTCTCTTTCAAGTGCAGCGACTTGCCCTTGTAGTTTTTCTATTTCTTCAAGTGCCAATTGAACATTTGCAGGCCCCGCCAAAGCATCTGAAAAACTATCTGCTGTAGGAGATAACCACTCATTAATTGTTGTAAGTGGATCACGCAACAATGAAATCAACCCAGGAGTATTACCGGTTGTATCGACAATAAATAGGAAGACAGCAATTCCGATAAGTGAAAGTATTAATCCCCAGCGGACAGTGGATTGAGATGACATCGTGTCAATTTTGGCGGATAAAAGATCAGCTGCAAAGTCTAATCATTATCCATTCAGTTTTGATTTTAGTTATTTTAACCGGCGACTGCGGTCATCTGTAGCAAGAACTCGACCCCAATAATCAAAATCTTCTAATACGGTTCCGGCACCACGTGCCACACAGGTCATTGGGTCTTCAGCCACCCATACACGGATTTTAACTGCATCTTCTAGACGGCTATCTAATCCGCGAATCAACCCGCCACCACCCGCTAAGCAAATGCCCGATTCCATTAAATCGGCCACAAGTTCAGGGGGTGTTTCATCAATAGCATCTTTAACCGTATCGACAATCACATTGATACTAGGGGCCATCGCCTCACGTAGTTCAATGCTGCTAATTTCAACCGACTGTGGCAAGCCATTGATAAGATTGCGCCCACGCAAAGTAATGGTGCGCTCTTCAGGTAGAGGAAAAGCTGACCCAGCCGCCATTTTGGCCCTTTCCGCCATGCGTTCACCAATCAGCAGGTTATACTTGTTACGGGCATACGCAATAATGTCTTCATCCATTTCATCCCCGGCCACCCGTACAGAACGACGAACAACGACACCGCCCATTGAAAAGATAGCAACTTCGGTTGTACCACCGCCGATATCGACGATCATACTTCCACGAGATTCCATAATGGGCAGACCTGCGCCAATCGCGGCCGCAACCGGCTCTTCAATTAGGTAAGCTTCACGGGCGCCTGCTGCAATCGTTGCGTCACGTACCGCACGTTCTTCAACCTCTGTAACACCCGCTGGAATACCGATAACCACGCGTGGTCTAGGGAAGGGGGTCAGAAGCTGTTCGTGTACTTTATTGATGAAATAATTAAGCATTGCCTCAGTAATCTCAAATTCTGAGATTACACCATCTCGCAAAGGGCGAATCGCGATAATGTCGGCCGGGGTTCGGCCGACCATCTCACGGGCTTCTGCGCCCACAGCTAAGGGTTCACGTGTTCGTTTACGAATAGCAACCCATGATGGCTCATTAATAACGATTCCCCGATCCCTAACGAAGACCAAAGTATTTGCTGTTCCAAGATCAATACCGATATCTTGAGAAAATAGCCCGAGAATCCAGTCTAATGGCCTGAATGTACTTAAAAATGAAAACAATCTCTTTTCCTATTTACTCTGCGAAGTTTACGTGTATTTTATAACTGAAAGATTATACCATTCTGCGAATAGATAGACATGAAACCCCAATGGCGGTCACCCGGTTGCCACTATTTTCTTTCATAACCTAACTATATCAGCGTGGTTGATCCACTTTTCGCCACTATCATGTGAATACCGCTCGATAAAAATCGAAAATTCCCACAGATAATTCAGCTATCATAGCAATTCGTAAGCTGTGCAAAAAAAAAGCCCGACTAGATAGTCGAGCTTTTTTTGAAAATTTGCTAGAAATTAAGTAACTTCTACTGAGTTTTCAAGAACGTGGTCAACTAGACCGTATTCCTTGGCTTCTGTCGCACTCATATAAATATCACGGTCTGTATCTGTCACGATTTTTTCAAGCGGTTGCTTGGTGTGCTGAGACAAAATGCCGTTTAGCGAAGTGCGTAAACGCAAAATCTCTTGCGCTTGAATTTGAATGTCAGACGCTTGACCTTGAGCACCACCTAAAGGTTGATGCATATGGATTGTTGAATTTGGCAGAGCATAACGCATACCGGGTTCACCGGCCGTCAGCAATACAGTTCCAAAGCTGGCGGTAAAGCCAACTGCAACTGTGGAAACAGGGCATGGGATCGCCTGCATTGTGTCATAAATCGCCATACCAGCGTAGACAGCGCCACCGGGAGAGTTGATATAAAAACGAATCGGCTTGCTTGGATCCTCGCGCGCTAAAACCAATAGCTGGGCGACGATTGCATTGGCAACCTGATCGTTGATAGGGGTTCCTAACATAACAATTCGTTCTTTAAAAAGAAGCGAATAGATATCCATTGTCCGCTCGCCACGAGGGCTGGACTCGATTACATAGGGGATAATTGAAGATGGGAGCATGTGATCCACGCTGTCTTACTCCTTAAGCTACAGGCATTCAGGATATTTGATTCATTCCTATTGAGCCTGATTATGATTTGTAATTTTAAGTCGACGTTGGACTGAGAAGAAAAACATAAAGTTATTTTCTTATGTCCATTTATTATTGATTCTGAGTATGAATTCTACCAGTGACGCAATAACCAAAACAAGGTAGCCAATCTACCGTATATAAAAAAAGCGCTACCTATCGAGGTAACGCTTTTTATATTACATGTTTGGTATAAACGTTACATTAGGCATTTCGTTAACGTTTCATCAAGCGGGGCTGCTATTCGGCCGAAGATTCTTCTTCAGTCTGAGTTTCTTCTGAAGCTTTTGGCTCTTCGATCGCGCTGTCATCACTTTCAATGGTCTCTTCCGTCTCTTCCGTCTCTTCGTCTTTAAGCTCTGGTGCATTGCCAGACAAAATCGCTTCGATGCGATCAAATGCCTTGCTTACCATTAGCTCATTCCCCATGCGTTGACGGCTTTCCCCGCTCATCAACACTTCACGCATTGATTCACGAATGTTTTCTTCCATGTCGACAAAGCTTTCCATGCGCTCATCAACAAGGGCGTTGAATTCATCTTCTTCTAACTGTAACTTTTCTGCAGAAATGAACTCGCGTAAGAGCAAACCGTTTTCTAGATTAGTTGTCGCATCCTCGCGCCAGTTCTCTTTAATTTGATCTTCGCTCTCGCCTTGCATGCTTACATAGTCTTCCCACTTCCAACCGTAAGAAGTGATTTGCTTTTTGAAACCTTCCAAACGCTCATCTAGTTCCGTATCAACGGCACCCGGTGGGTAAACTAAGGTTGCACTTTCTTTTAAATCAAGAATCCATTGATCTAATGATTCGCCTCTGAAAGTTTCAAATGCTGCATCTTCAAGGGTTTTGCGAGTTTTCTCTTTATAGTCAGCAACATCATCGTACTTATCTTCTTGAACCAATTCATCGGTCAGTTCAGGGACAGTACGGCTTTTTAGCTCAAGGACTTCAAGATTGAAATCTATTTGACGGCCGGCAAAGTCAGATACTTCGTAATCATCTGCGTAGGTAATTGAAAATTCAAGAGAATCACCTACTGATTTTCCAACAAGGTTAGAAACAAAATCGGTACCTTTGAAGGTTTTTTCATCATCGAGTAAGAACTCAATGCCGTTTTCATCATCGAAGAAAGTTTCAGCTTCTTCATCTTCAGCAGCGGTATCTGCTAAAGTGAAAATGCCTTTTCCAGAGACTTTGACAAGATCGCCTTCGGCCGAAGCACGGTCTTCAATCGCATCAGTTGTTGTTTTGCGTTCGATAAATTGTTCAATCGCTTCTTCAACCGCTTCATCAGTGACTTCCGGCCGCACCAGTTCACGACGTAGTTCGCGGAAATCTCCCAACGTCACAATCGGTTCAAGCGGAACAATAATCTCGATTTTTGTAGGAGACAGTTCCATATCTTTCAAAGCAGGGCGAGCATAAGGAATAACTTCCTCTTGCTCCATCGCCTCGAAGATAACAGCGTTAAGCAAATCTTCAACCGCTTGCGCTCGCAGACTCTCTTCTCCAATCCGTTGAGACACAACCCGAAATGGGGCTTTTCCAGGTCGGAAACCAGGAACGCGCATATCTTTAGCTAGCTTGCGAGCGATTTTTTTCATCTCGCTAACAACTCTTTTGTCTTCAACCTCGATGCTCATTGTCATTTGACGTTGTTCATCTTCCTGTTTGGTAATCGTTAATGTCACCATGCACCTCTTGTTTTTTAATAGCTTTTTTTGGCGTTCATCTTGTTTTTAGCCATTGCTCCAAGCATGTGGAAACAAGATGATAAATGTCGCTATTCAAGTAAAATTTAATGGGCTTTGTTAAGTGAGTGAGATTTAAAAAAATCCCACTCACTTAACCGATCTGCGGCTCTGGTATAAAAAAGCGTTGCAATTGCAACGCTTTTTTAATAGAACTGTGTGAGGAAGGAGGGACTCGAACCCTCACGCCGTTAGGCACATGATCCTAAGTCAAGCGCGTCTGCCAATTCCGCCACTTCCCCATCTCAGGAACAGAAAATTATAGCCGTACCGAAACTGATTTACAAATCATCATCCGGCCACACATAAGATTTATTACATAAAATTTTAATTAAAAGCAATAACTGCCGAATGTTGCCTTTTTTATCGTTTGCCAATCATTACTTCGTTACCTTTTACTTGTAGGATCGCTATTTCGATTAGATTACGCTTGTTAGTTGTTTTAATTTAATTACGGCACCTGATTACTTTAGCATTTCAGTTATTTATTTATCTGAGTGAAAGATGCATTTCACCCGTATTTGGGTGCGATGGATGACTCAGTATGTATAATTCACTTTGGGAGTAGGCCAAATCTTTTATTTCCCGGCCCTTATTCCAGCTATTATTTTATGAAAAGTCGATCCTTTTTTGTCATCTTAATTTTATTTATTGCAGCCGTATTTCTTTCAGCATGCCAAGGAATCGATGGCGCATTTGGGCCGATCTCTCCAACGCCAACCCAGATTGGGGTTGTAAACCGGCCGCCAGTGCCTGTTAATTTCGAAACGCTTCATTCTGATCCATTTATATTTGTTGACCGATTTGTGCAAGTGACCGGCCGGTACGCTCCGCCGCGCCAATTGATTTGCAGTCGCCAGCGAGGCCCGTCGATTGACTGGTTCTTAATATCTGATGGGCTTGAGATGAATATGAGTGGCTTTGGTTCTGTGGTGACTATCGCGCCTGAGCAAGCTTTTTTTACGCTCGATGGTATTTGGAGACAATATGATGGGCCGGTTGGGTGTGCAAAGGAGCCGAAGCAAGAGACTGTTTGGTATCTGGAAGTTGTGCGTATTGTTGACCCTAACCCGCTTGTTGCCAGTACAAATTCTTTAAACGGAGTCGCTGTTATACCCTCAGAAAACAGTGCGATTGATTCACAATCTGAGGTGATAAATGATGCTCAAAATGGATCACAACCAATTGAAATTCTAACCACGGCCCCAACTATAACTTTGTCGCCAACAGTTACCCCCATTACTGGTATTGAAGGATCGGACGCAACAGAAACCGCTGACTCCGCCACTTCGACCCCAGCGACCGCCACTCCGACTGTTTTATCTTCGGCCGTGGGTGGCGCAGATGGCACTGCGACACCGACGCTCACTGAGGTTTCCTCTGAGGAGCAGTCATTAACAGCAACAATTACCCCAACCGCAAGCAGCAACGGGGGTGATAGTGGTGGATTAAATGGGACGGGTAGTGGAACTCCGAATCCTGCTACACCCGTACCGATACCTAACGGGTATCCTAGCCCGGCTCCCAATACCCCGGTAGTATCGCCTGCGCCTACGGCTTACCCTTAATTTTTTTTTGGAGATTTTATGTTGAATTTTAATGCGGACGCTAAGCGTCCTGATAATTTTGATCTGCCAGCTTGGTGGTTTGTATTTAACGGCCGAAAGATACTCGTTTTGGTTGACCCAGAAAACAGCCGAGACATCAAGGGTTTGCCTCAAATAAAGTCCCCGGCCGAGTTATATTTAACGACTGTCCGGAATAACTTTTTGGGCGAACAAGTTGGGGTAGGATGTTGGGTTGCTGATTTTGAGGGAGATACAGAGTTACCGGCCGGATTGAAATTTGTAAATCCCCGCTTTTTATTTGGGCAGATCAATAATGACTTAATGCGCGTTGTCGCTAAATCGATTTTTGTAAGCGATTGGGACCGTGATAATCAATTTTGCGGCCGCTGTTCTACCCCGATGAAGTATGGGACTGACCGGTCAAAAATCTGTCCCAATTGCAAACTGACCCGATATGCAAGAATATCCCCGGCCGTGATCATGCTTGTTCGCAATGGCGACAAGTTACTGCTAGGGCGCAACGAACGCCATCCAAATGGCTTTTATAGCATTTTGGCCGGTTTTGTAGATCCTGGTGAAAGCCTTGAAGAGACGGTTGCGCGTGAGGTTAAAGAAGAAGTTGGGTTAGAAGTCAAAAACATCACCTATTTTGGGAGTGAATCGTGGCCGTTCCCAGATTCACTGATGGTAGGCTTTGTTTGTGATTATGCAGGCGGAGAGATTGTGCTCGAGGACGAAATCATTGAGGCGAATTGGTATGGAATAGATGAACTGCCTGCTAATATTCCATCTGGAAAGATTAGTATTGCTGGCCAATTAATCGAATGGTTTATCTCTGAAAATAGCTAATCAAAAAGAAGGAATAGGCAGAGGCCACTGTGTGAATTATTTTCTACTAGAAAACGGATAACCATCGGAAGCTTCACAAAAATGTAACACCTTCTTAACATCTGCTTCAGAATTGTCGATTAATATACTGTTCAACAGTATAGGCAGAACATACAGACTCTTTTTCCTCCTTTCTTTTTGGCCGGATTTTTCGAAATCCGGCCATTTTTTTGCCTCAAAACAAGCTACAAACCAACCTTTGTAAAGAGCCAGGGGGCTGCATAGCCAACAAAAAGCCCAATTAACCCATACCGCACAAATCGGAACACCGTGTACAGAGACTCGCCTGCATCAGGAAAGATCGCCTTTAACCCAGCGAAAAGACCAATGACAATAATGCCAC
>JBLIMP010000048.1:0-19205 GCA_047638855.1 Cellvibrionaceae bacterium
AAAAATTCAACCGTTCAACAAATCACCAAATAGAAAGTTGCTCTGATAAGTCGAATACCAGCCTATTGATTGGGTGGTAAAATCCTCATCGTGTCTGCAAAAACAAGTTCGAGGAGTTGGGGATGGATATTCAAAACTTTAAGTATAAAATCAATTTTCGGTTGCGTTTTTTAGGATTATGTCTGGCCTTGGTTGGGGCAATCGCCTGCACGGCCGCTGATCCTCCGGTTTCTGAGCCAACGGAGCCAGCCATTGCTGCAACAGCCAGCTTGCCTCCCATTGCGACTCAGCTTCCCGAACCAACGCAAACCTTATTGCCTGTATATGTTTCTGAACCAGCAACACCGACAGCAATTTCTATTGATGTCCCTTCAGATGTCCCTTCAGAACCTACTCTGACCCCTTTTGAAGTAGCGATAGAACCAGATACTGCCCCAATAGAAACCGCTGAAGAAACCGTTGAGCCAACGGCCGAACCTGCCCCTGCAATCGCCCCTGCAATTGAAGGAGGATGTCGGCCGCTTGAACAAACCGTTCAATATACAAATCCATTTATCGTGACAGACAACCTGCCCCCGCACAGCCCGTTAGCAACCGAAGTGAATAGCGGATTTACCAACGGGGTAAAAATGATCCATTTAGGGTTTGACGTGGAGGCTTCGGCCGAAGTGCTGGGCCCTTTGCTCGACGTACTTGATAGACGCCAAGTAAAAACAACGATGTTTATTTTAGGGTCATGGACTGAAATTTACCCAGATTGGGTCAAGGAAATGGGCAGTCGTGGGCATGAATTTGCCAATCACACATGGTCGCATAGCAACATGGCTGACATGGATGCCGAAACAGTAAAGCAAGAGCTGGCATCTACCGAAGCCCTTGTCCAATCTTTAACAGGCAAAAGCACAAAACCCTTTCTGCGGCCACCATTTGGCTCGCGCTCTGACGTGAGTATTCAAGCCGCCTACGAAGCCGGATATAGCACAATTATCTGGTCTGGGAGCACCGAAGATTGGCGGGAAGGGGCCAATGTGGAAACGATGTGCAAAACCCTGTTAGATGGCTCTTATCCAGGGTCAATCCTCTATTCGCACACCTGGCACCCTGAAATGCCAGAAACGATTGACCGTTTCATTGGAGAATTACAAGCGCAAGGGTACACTTTTGTCCCAATGTCGGTCATCATGTCTGGGCGGCCGCAAGATTATTTAATTCCAAACAATTGATAATTATCGATAACCGATGATATAGAAGAGGGTATAAAAGATGGCTGAGTCAAAAGATCTAGAGTTTGACAAAGTCCCCAATTCCGATGGGGCGAAGTATGTAGAAATTAAGGGACATCAGGCCTTTGTGGCAGGTATCCATCCCAACGATGTAGATCAAGGGTTGTTAGGAAACTGCTATTTTCTTTCATCGATTGCATCAATTGCACATAGAAGACCATCTTTTATCAAAGGGCTAATTACGACCCAAGAAGATGAAAGCTATGATGTCAAACTGTTCAAACGGGGCTGGTTTGGAAGCTTAGAACCGATGACCATTAACGTTAGAGCTAGTGTGCCGCAAAAAGATGACAAAATTGTGTTTACCAAAGAAGGTGACATCATCAAATCACGCTTTGGGCGTCAAGTTGAAGTTTGGCCGATTATTCTTGAGAAGGCCTATGCGGATATGTTGGGCGGATATAACAATGTTATTGGTGGCTGGCCGCATCATTCATTGGAATCTTTGACGGGGCAAAAAAGTGAGGCGTTTAAGGCACGCGCGGCCGATTTGCCGAGGCTAGAGAAGATGGCGGCCGATGGGTATGCGATGGCCTGCTATACGCGCAGTGACGTTAAATGGGCGATCACGTCTAAACTTGTCATCGATTTTCCCGACCGTTCTCGTCATCCTCGATTTTTTAAAAATAAAGCAGACGATGCTGAGTCAAAACCCGGCGATTATTTAGCGGCCGGTCATGCGTATTACATTACGGCCGTTGATGCGTCTGCGGGTATTGTCAAAATTCGTAACCCATGGGGATGGGAAAGTGGAGAAAGCTCGCTAACCGGCGAAGAATTTGAAGCGATGATACGTGGCGTAAGTGTTAACCCGATTGTGGCTCGTTAATCGACGACACAAGTCAAAATGATCACCATGAAAAAACGATGGCTTTGGTTTTTACTCGCTTTGGTAAGTTTAGGCGGGTTGTTCTTTTATCTTCGTGTAGACAACTTGAGTAGTCCGACTATTGATTATGATCTGAATGACCCTGCGGTGGTTGCTGTGACCCAAGGGACAGTTGGGACCGTCAGTTTAGCCGCAGACACGGACGCTACGGTTGAGATCGGCCTAATGTTTGTGGATAGGGATTCGGCTGGGGTGTCGGTGTTTGATCCAGCAAATACAAACGGCAGTGCGGTGGATGTGATTCTACAGTTAGGGGAGGCCCGACTTGTGGCTGGGCTTGAAATCACCTTGGTTGATGCACTACCCGGCCGGGATACGGCCGTGGTCCGGGTTGTTTCGGCCGATAAATAGAGCCGATAAATAGAAGAAATGCCGCACCACTAAAGGCATTTAAGCGATCGAGCTAAACCTCCAAAACAGTTCCCCATTTCCCCAATTGCGTACAGCCGCTTTGACCTCAGCCTCCAAAACTTGTCTGTTTTCCCAAAAAGTTGAAATTTGCGACTCGTAAGCTGCAATAGCCGCCACTTTGCAGTTTATCGCACGTTCATCTAACTCAGTAATGGCCGAGTGCCAATCGGCCGAAGTTTCATAGGCCAGAATCTGCTCTTTTTTGAGAACATAAGGAAAGTCTTGATAGTAGGTGAGCGTGTCAGCCCCAAAGGCTCTTTCGGCCGCAGAACGCACCAACTGATGATCCACATGATTGCCAATAGCCAGCGGGGCAACCGTGCGGACGATGTCTTTGGAGTGAGCTGACAAAATCTTCACATACGCGACTAATTTCTGAGTGATGTCAGAGATGAGCTTGTTTTCAACCACATTCAGCTTTCTAAATAGTGCTTCTTCGCTGGCATACAGCCATCGATCTTGTTCACCCCCACGCCGATAAATACAATCAGGTACATCGAGATAATGGCTTTTTACCCCTACAATTTTTAGAGCAGCCTGATCTTCTTGCCGCCTAATGTCTACCATTGCTTGAACCGCCTGTGTATTTGACAAGCCCCATCTTTTATGAAGCTGTTCTGCAAACGAGGAAAGCTCAGTATTCGGGGGCGAACCGGCGCAAACGGTGAGTACGGTAACACGATTACCGGCCGTGGTTAAGCTAGCAAGCGTGCCGCCGCAAGAGTAAACGGCATCGTCGTAGTGAGGGGAGAGGAAGAGGTAGTGCATGGGTTAGTGGGAAGTGAAAACTGGCTACTGATCACTTTTAAGCTTGACGCCTAACTCTGCCAGTTTCGCTTTTAGATCGATGTCTGGGGTGAAGTGAATGCCGTGCATCCCAACCGCTTGGCAACCTTTGATGTTATGTTGAAAATCGTCGATGAAGACTGTCTCTTCCGGCCGGAGGTTGAGCAACTTCAAGGTATATTCGAAAATTTCTGGGGCTGGTTTCATGACCCCCACATGGGCTGAGACAACGGTGAAATGAAAGGCACCAGCGGCCGGATAATCGGTTTTGAGCATTTGGGGGAGGGCGTCCATAAAATTGCTAATAATGCAGACGGTATATTTTGATTTGAGCTGACGGATGAAATCAACTAGATCGGTGTCGAGCTGGTCCCCGGCCCAAAATTCATGTTTAAATTGCTCAATGCCAGCCTCATCAAGATTTAGGTGAGATTGTATCCAGGCGTAAAGTTCGGCCGAACTGATCTCTCCTAGCTGGGCTTTTTTACCCATTTCACCGTTAAATACCAAGATTTCAGACTCGCCACGTTGGAGTTCTAAACGGTCTTCAAGGTTGTTGCGGTGGGATCGGTCGGCCGTGCGGATAAGGACGCCGCCGATGTCAAAAATTATCGCTTGTATTGTCATAAAGAGAAGTATGCAAGATGCAAGTTGTAAGATGCAAATTCTGCAAATTGCAGCGTTAGTATTTATAGATGTGATCTTGGGCAGCTGAACATGAGATTGTTGGGAAACAATACTTTGATAAAAAAAGGTTGACTTACTCTACGTGGGTTGCTAACATTTCACCAGTAGACTGACCAGTCGGTTTTAACCATCTCATCATTTAATACACAAGCAACAAACGAGCTAAAAACTATGTCACGAGACAAAGAATACACACGTAAAAAGATACTAGATGCGGCCCTTGATGTTTTTTCAGACAAGGGATACCACAACACAAAGCTAGATGAAATCGCGGATGAATCAGCTACATCCAAAGGGTCTATCTACTTTCACTTCCCCAATAAAGAACGACTGTTTCTGTCATTGGTCGATCAATTTTCTGACCTGCTAGAGAAACAGACTCGGGAAGCGATTGAATCAGAGCCCAAAGGGATTGTGCGGGTTGAGATCGCCCTGCGCACTGTGCTCGAAACTTTTGCTCGTTATCGTCGGCCGGCCAAAATTTTGCTTGTACAGGCGATGGGGTTGGGCCAGCCGTTTGAACAAAAGCGGATGGAAGTCAACGAGCGTTTTGCTCGCATGATTTCTGAATATTTGACCGAAGCGATTGAAACTGGCGAACTAGCGGCCGACGAGTTTGACGTTGAATTTGTCTCGCATGCGTGGATGGGAGCTATCTACCATCTAGTTATTCGCTGGGTATATACCGGCGAGCCAAGCAACCAGAAAATTGTGACAGACCTTGTGCCGATTTTACTGCGCAGTGTTGGGCATGAAGCAAAACTGGCCGACAGCGTTTAAAGGGATTGGTGAATTCAAGTGAATCCTATAATTGACACCGAAATTAAAAACGCGAGTCAAGTCTTGCTGTCTGTGACCATTCCGGCCGACGGGCTAGATGTGTATCGCTTTCTGCGCCACGGCCGGGGAGAGTCACGCTTTTTATGGCGAGATGGGGAGATTACGCTGGCTGGAACCGGCAAAACCCACGAGCTGTTTGGCTGGGGAAAACGCCGTTTTGGAGAGATTCAAAGCCAGGCTAAGTCTCTATTTGAAACCGCTGTGATTCAGCCGCCTGCCAAAGAACTTGACGCCGTTTCCCCCCATCTTTTTGGCGGCTTTTCATTTACGGCCGACTTTATCCCTGACGTCGCCTGGTCCTCTTTTTATCCTGCCCATTTTATATTGCCCCACTATCAATTTGTTTCAAAAGCGGGAAAAACTTGGTTGACTATCAACATATTGACCCCGGATCGTGCCGAAGCAGAAGGGCTAAGCGCTGATATGATCGAGGTGTTACACAGCCGCTTAAGCGACCTGCGTGAAGTTGAAACAACCGAATTTGAGACGCAACCGATCCCACAAGAAATTTCATATCCCATGTCACAAGCGCAATGGACGACCATGCTTGACGTGGCCATTGAAAAAATGAAGATGGGCGAGATGGACAAAGTTGTATTGGCCCGCTTGTGTGAGATCGGGCTGGACAAACCGGCCGCTGTGACCGATCTTTTAAAATGGCTCGACGACCATTACGGCGCATGTAATCGCTTTTTATTCGAGCCACAGCCGTTTCATGCCTTTTATGGGGCCACGCCTGAAACATTGATTCAAACAGACGGCCGCAAAATCTCCACAATGGGGTTGGCCGGTTCCGCTCCACGAGGCGACACCCAAGCGGCCGATGACGCCTTTGGCGACATGTTGCGCAATGATCCAAAAAACAAGCACGAGCATCAGCTTGTCGTCGACTCGATTAAGCGACGGCTTGAACCCTTAACAACAACTTTAACAGTTGCTGACAGCCCTGAATTGATGAAGCTCGGCAACATTCAACATTTGTACACCCCGATCACGGCTGAAACAGCTGAGGCGGGCGGAGTGATCTCGCTGATCGAGCAGTTGCATCCGACCCCAGCATTAGGCGGTTCGCCCCGCGATAAAGCGATGGCGTTTATCGCCAGCGACGAGCCGGTGACACGAGGTTGGTACGGTGCTCCAGTTGGCTACCTGAATCAAAATTTAGATGGCAAATTTGGTGTGGCAATCCGCTCGGCCGTTGCCCAGCGGGACCGCGTCTGGGCTTATGCTGGGGCTGGGATTGTGGCCGATTCTGACCCCGCTAGCGAGTGGGAAGAGACGGCGATTAAGTTTGCGCCGATGTTGAACGCATTGCATGCAGATAGGGTAGGCTAAGGCATTCCCTACGGTCGGGGCGAAGGGGGCGGGACAGAATTGGCTCCGAAGAGATGAGGTGGCTCCGCCCCCTTCGACCCCTACAAGAATATTCATGAACCCAAATATCTTAGTTTCCCAAATTTTTATTAATGGATTGGCCCAGGCGGGGCTAACCGATGTGGTTATCTGCCCTGGTTCTCGCTCAACACCGCTGACGCTGGTGTTTGAGGCACATGAGCAGATTGCAACTCACTTGTGTTTAGACGAACGCAGTGGCGCGTTTTTTGCCCTGGGTCTTGCTTTGCGCACCGGCCGCCCGGCCGCCATTGTGTGTACCAGCGGTACGGCCGCTGCCAATTTTTACCCAGCGATAATTGAGGCCAACATGTCACAAGTGCCGTTGCTTATCATGACGGCCGACCGGCCGCCGGAGCTACGCCATAGCGGAGCAAACCAAACCATCGATCAAGTTAAAATGTACGGTGACCATGTGTTGTGGGCCGTTGATATGGCCTTGCCGGAGCAAAACATGCCAGATGTGGCTTTGCGCAATGTGGCGACCACGGCCGGCCGTGCCTTCGCAACCGCCAACGGCATGCGCAAAGGGGTGGTGCATTTAAACTTTCCGTTTCGCAAGCCGCTTGAGCCGGAGAACAGTGACCAGTTGTCAGTGACCAGTGGCTCGCAACCCTCTGATCACTTGTCACTTGTCACTCGTCACTTATCATCTGGGCAGGCGAACCGGCTAACCAACTGGTTCGCAAAATACGAGCGAGGCATCATCGTGTGTGGCCCCAACTGCCCTGGGGGCGATTTCCCAGAGGCGGTGACACAGTTTTCCTTGCGCTCTGGATACCCGATTTTTGCTGATCCGCTGTCGGGTGTGCGTTTTGGTACAGAGGCTTCAAGCGTAGTCGTGGGCGGGTACGAGACATGGTTGGCCGGTGGCCGCAAACCAGAGTGGGAGGCACCTGATTTAGTGATTCGCTTTGGAGCGGTGCCGACCTCAAAATGGTTAAACGACTATTTGAACGACATCGATCCGGCCGTGCGCTTACACGTTCGTAGCAACGGTGTTTGGGCCGACGACAGCCATCTGATAACCGATTTTTGGCAAGTGAACGAGGTCGAATTTTGTGAAAAGGCGGGTGATATTGCGAGGAACTTTTCGGCCGAACGTCGTAAAACACCCCCTTATTTGGCTTGGCAGAAATCTGTGTTTGCCTGGGAGAAAGCGGGTTGGGCCAGAGTGACGGCCGAATTCGAAAAGAGCAACTTTGATGCGGCCTATATTTTTGACATGCTCGAAAATCGCGACTTGCCAGCGTGTAATCTTGTCATCGGCAACAGTTTGCCCGTGCGTCATTTGGACGCATTCGGCCGACCGTCTGCCAAAAAGATTCGGCCGTTTGGCAATCGGGGGGCCAGCGGCATAGACGGGGTTGTCTCAACCGCGTGCGGGATAGCTACGGCTGACCCTGACATCCCGACGATTTTGATCATTGGTGATGTGTCGTTTTATCACGACATGAACGGCTTGCTGGCGGCGCGTGAATTGCCCAATTTAACCATTATTTTGTTCAACAACAACAGCGGCAGTATTTTTCGCAGACTACCGGTTTCAAAGTTGGGAGAGCCGTTTGAAAAGCTGTTTTTGACAGCGCATGATCTTGATTTTACACATACGGCCCGGTTATACGGCCTCATCCATACTCGTGTTGCGACCCGTGCTGCATTTATAGATGGGTTGACGCAGGCGGTGCAGAGCGAACGGCCAAATCTGCTTGAAATCATGACCGACGGCGCGGCTGATGAACAGACCCGTCGCAGTTTGGTGCAGGCGGTTCATAATTAATGACGGTTGATAAGAAGATGAAATGAACGCAAAGAGCCGTCAATAATCTCATCACCAAAACTATACTGGTGGCGTAGACCCGACGGGAATATTCGCATCTGCTGAACAATTATTTTAAATCAAACAATATGCTAGAAAACACTGACTCAACCGACTGGCTTGCGGCACGGTGCCAAGCGACCCCGACACGAATCGCCCTAACTTTTGGGGAAACGGCTTGGACTTTCGCAGAGCTTGACGCTTTGACAAATAATCTCTGTAATTGGGTAGACCAACAATCCCACCCGCAGAATCGGCGCATCGGGGTACTGATGCACAACGGCCCTGAATATGTGCTGCTGATTTATGCTGCTGCCCGTTTGGGATTGACGTTGGTGACGTTTAATAGTCGCTTGGCCCCGGCCGAAGTTGAATGGCAGATCGGGTTTACCCAGTGTGAGTTTGTAGTGACGGACGAAGCCAATCAAAGAACGTTAAGCGGGGTTGACGCGGAGATGGTTTTTCACATGCCGACTTTGAACCAACTGACGCAATGGTTAATGGGCAACGGACAATGGAGAATTGATAATGGGGAACCAGCGCCCAACCCGATTCAGTCGATTGTGTTTACCAGCGGCACCACCGGCCGGCCGAAAGCGGTACCGATTACGTTTAAGCAACATTTTTATAGTGCGATGGCTTCCGCCTATAGGCTGGGTGTGCAAACAGATGATGTTTGGCTTTCTGTGTTGCCCCTGTATCACGTTGGCGGTTTGGCGGTGATTTTCCGTAGTTTGCTCTATGGCACGGCCGTTGATCTGCACGTGCGTTTTGATCTCACTGCCATCAACCATGCGTTTGATCACAAGCTGATCACGATGATTTCAGTTGTGCCGACGATGTTGGTTCGGATGATTGAAAGTCGAGAGATATGGCCTGATTCATTGCGGCTGATTTTGGTCGGCGGAGCGGCCGCATCCCCTGAATTGGTGACGGCGGCCGGAAAACTTTCAAAAACCAACACCCCCTTGATCTCAACCAGCTATGGCATGACTGAGGTTGCCTCGCAATTTTCGACCCAAACCCCGGCCGATACCGCGAAGAAACCGGGCAGTGTCGGCCGACCGTTTCTGTTTAATCAGATCAAAATTAGTGATGAGACGGGAGTCGCGCAACGTGGCGGCGAGATTGGCGAAATTCAGGTGAAAGGGGTGGTGCTGATGCAAGGGTATTTAGACAACCCAGAAGCAAACGCTGAACGTTTTACGACTAATGGCTGGTTTTGTACGGGCGATCTGGGTTACTTTGATGAAGATGGCGATCTGTTTGTGGTACAGCGACGCAGTGATCTGATTTTGTCGGGGGGTGAAAATGTCTACCCGGCCGAAGTTGAAGCGGTGTTGCGCCAGCATCCGGCCGTCAAAGAGGCTTGTGTTGTCGGCTTGCCCGACTATGAATGGGGGCAGATTGTAGCGGCGATGGTGGAGCTGATTCCCGGCCGGAACTTGACCGAAAATGAGCTAATCGGTTTTTCCCAAGAATCATTAGCAAGGTACAAAACGCCTCGCTTGATAGAGTTTGTTTCTCAGCTTCCGCAAACTGCGTCTGGTAAAATCGAGCGCAAGCAGGTGTTGAAACTGTTATCTAGGAATATTTCATGAATTTTGCCATTCGTTTGTTTTTTGCACTTATCTTTTTCGGATCAGGCGTTTACCATTTTGTAAAACCTGACTTTTACCTGCCGCTAATGCCTGACTTTTTGCCCGCGCATAAGCCACTGATTTATCTGTCGGGATTGGTTGAACTCGTGGTGGCGATTGGGCTGTTTGTCCCGTCTGCTCAAATTCAAAGGGTGGCGGTTTGGGGTGTAATTGGGCTGTTACTTGTGTTTACACCGCTACATATCCTTGATTATTTGAAGGATGACCCGTATGTGGTTTCGAAAACCGGTGCGGCGATCCGTTTGGTTGTTCAAGCGGTTATGTTGATGGCTGGGGCGTACTTGGTCCGGTCTTGACTTTGAGTACGGCAACGGCCGCCAAAAACGCCAGCCCGACCAAAATCGGAAGCACGAGCCTGTAGCTATTCCCATTCATCGTATAAATTAAGCCAGCTCCAACGGGGGCCAACATGTTGGCCGTACGCATAACCGTCACCTGAACGGCACTGATCCGGCCGTAGCTCTCACCCCCGTATAGGTCGGCCAACATCGCCGTGCGTACCAAGGTTGACGCGCCGTAAGCGGCTCCAAATAGGATGACAAAGGTCCATATGCTGATCAATGTGGGGCTAAGCATCAGCAGCATAATGGCCCCACCTTGCAGCAGAAAGATGCCGACGACGATTGACTTAAGGCTGATCCGTTCACCCACGGGGGCAAAGGCCAGTCGGCCGACGACCTGCATCGCTCCGATGACGCCTCCAACCCAGGCAGCAAATTCTGGCGAATATCCCCCATCGATCAAAAACGGAATAAAGTGAACTCGTATGGCTATGGCTGAGAGGGCTGATAGGCCGAATGCGAGTCCAAACCACCAGAAGTTTGAATCTTGTAGCGCCTCTTGCAGGGTCATACCACCGGTGCTGCTCGCCTTTTGGGTAGATGGGTTGGCAGATGGACTAATTGATGATGCCGGTTCACCGTCGGGGACAAGGCCGATACTTTCGGGGCTTTTGCGTAAGATCAGCCCATGTAGCGGGATGGTGATAACGCCTAAAATGACGGCCAGGACGATCCATGCTTGTTGACGGCCGAATTCACGAATGAGGGTATCGGTGAGGGGGAGAAATATGGTGCTGGCGAAACCGGCCGCAAAGGTGATAAGTGCCAGCGCACGCGGCCGGAAGCGGGTAAACCACCTGGCCACAACAACAAACGAGGGTTCATAGAGGACGGCCGAGGCTGTGAGGCCTAATACGGCCCAAACGATGTAGAACATCGTGAGCGACTCAACTTTGCTGAGTGAAAAGACGAGGGCGGTGGCGATAATCGATCCGGCCGTCATGAGTAGGCGACTGCCGTACCGGTCTAAAATCCAGCCGACAGGGTAAGAGCCGGCCGCTGTCATGAACAATGATAGGGAAAAGGCTCCCGTAATTTGCGCCCGACTCCAGCCTAATTCAGCTTCTGTGGTGGTGATAAAGACGGAGAAGGCATAGAAAATGATCCCCCACGAGACCGTTTCAGTGACCGCAAGGGTGATGGTTATCCACCAGCCGTAGTAAAGTTTTGAAGGTTTCATTATTGGGTAGCCTAACCATGTAGCAAAATAGAGATTAATTATAACGGACTTACAGGTTTGGCTAAATTGATAAGGTGCGTAAAATCGACTCTCCAACCCATTTCAAACAAGCAGCGCTTTTTATAATTACTCAGGCTAACTCAACAGGAATCGAAACTATGAAATACAACCGACTTGGAAGCACTGGGATGCAAGTGTCCCAAATATGTTTAGGCATGATGACTTACGGCTCAACTGATTTCCGGCCGTGGGTGATTGGCGAAGATGATTGCGACGCTCACGTCAAACGTGCGCTTGAGCTAGGCATTAATTTTTTTGATACCGCCAATATGTACTCAACCGGTATCAGTGAAGAGATGACCGGCCGAGCTTTGAAAAAATATGCCCAGCGGCATGAGGTTGTTTTAGCAACCAAAGTCAACGCAAAAATGGGCGATGGGATTAACAACGGCGGCTTGTCACGCAAGCATATTTTTGATCAAGTAGATGCTTCGCTTCAACGGCTCCAGACCGACTACATCGACTTATATCAAATCCATCGTTGGAACTACGAAACCCCGATTGAAGAGACGCTCGAAGCATTGAATGATGTGGTGCGGGCTGGAAAAGTTCGCTATATCGGTGCGTCCAGCATGTTTGCGTGGCAGTTTATGAAGGCGTTGAGTATTTCTGAAACAAAAGGGTGGGCTAAATTTGTTTCGATGCAGAACCACTATAACCTCGTCTATCGTGAAGAAGAGCGCGAGATGATGCCGTTGTGCGAAGATCAAGGGATCGGGGTGATTCCGTGGAGTCCGTTGGCCCGTGGGGTTGTCACCGGCACCAGAGTACGGGGTGAGAATAAGTCTCATCGTTCCCAAAACGATAAGTTTGGCGACTTTTTGTATGGGCGGGACAGTGATTTTAATGTGGGCGAAGCGTGTATGCAGGTTGCGGCCGCACGTGGTGATTCCCCCGCCCAAGTTGCGTTGGCGTGGTTGTTGAGCAAACCGGCCGTCAATGCCCCTATCATCGGTACTACAAAACTAAAGCATTTAGAAGATGCGGTTGGCGCGGTTGACATTGAACTCTCGGCCGAAGAAATCGCCCTGCTTGAAGCCCCGTATGAGGTCCATCCGGTTCTTGGTCATTCCTAAAATTTATGGGTTCAAGAAGAGGATGGATTCAACTTTGTTCCGCCCTCTTCGGCCTGTACTATTTTAGGGGCTCATTACCCTTGCCTTATGAAAATCAGATACACAGAAGAAAAACTGAAGCAAGCGATTCAGGATCAGCTTGATGTAGGCCATCTAAAATACGAAAGCGAGAAAGGGGTTGAAATAAACTATCAGTCGTTTTCGCTGACGGCCGAAGTTGTCACTAAAGATGCGATCCGTATTGTCGGGGTATTAAACGGTTACACAGCCTATGCTGAAGTTTATATCGATGATCTTTGGGCAGATGAAGCCTTTCGGCAGCAAGGGTATGCTACCGAACTGATTCAGGCGTTAGAGTTACAGTTTAAAGACTCGCTGTTTGACTATATTTGTCTGTGTACAAGTGAATTTCAGGCCCCAAGCTTTTATGAAAAATGTGGTTTTGAGCTTGAATTCAAGCGGACTAATAAACGAAACCGGAAATTCAATAAATACTTTTTCATTAAAAGCTTGAGGAAACCTGAAATTGGGGAGTAGCTGTTTAAGCGGGTTTGCCCGCATAAATATCCGGCCGTCTGTGTTTTAATGAGGGCAACTGCTCCCGAACCGTCTCTTGTGCCTCGTCGTTTATATCAGCCACGATTACACATTCACGTTCCGGGGCGCGTGCTAAAATCGTCCCCCAAGGGTCTACAATCATGGTGCTGCCAAAGCATTTGTTGCCATTGCCGTGTGTGCCGATTTGAGCCGGTGAGACCATATACACTTGGTTTTCTATCGCCCGTGCCCGAATCAAAGTTTCCCAATGGTCTTTGCCCGTGTACAGGGTAAATGCGGCCGGATGAAAGATCACTTTTGCACCGTTTAACGTTAACGCCCGATACAGTTCAGGAAAACGGATATCGTAGCAAATGGTGAGCCCCATGTTGCCATATTCCGTTTCAAAGTTGACCATCTTTTTCCCATCTACAAATTTGTCAGATTCTTTGAACGAGACTTGGTTCTTGACATCGATGTCAAATAGATGAATCTTGCGATAGGTTGAAATCAGATTTCCGTTAGGGTCATAAACGAGGGTCGTATTTCCCACTTTCCCTTCTTCTTTGATGAGTTCGGGAATGCTACCGCCATGCACGTACATTCCGTGTTCTTTGGCCTTACGCGCCAAAAATTCAGACGTACGGCCGGGAATTTCTTCGGCCCCATTTTCTAAATAATCTGGTACACCAATAATGTTAAACATCTCTGGCAATCCAACCATGTTGGCTCCCATTCCTGCTGCTTCGTCGATTAGTCGTTCGGCCGTTGCCAAATTCTTGTCTTTGTCACCCTGCGTATTCATTTGGACCGCTGCAATTCTAAAACCACTCATTTTCTACTCCTATACTCTTGTTTTAAGAGAAAATTGACGATTGTTGACCGATGATTCGATTCAACCGATCATCAGAGTTGAATTGTAAATCGTCTGAATCAAGATGTAAAAGTAAAATGGGAAGATGGCTGAACTTTCTCAAAAACAAATTCAATTTCCGCTTGGAAATAATGTGACCTTAACAGAGCTTGAAAATGATATACACCCGGTGCTACACAAACTGCGAGCGGCCGAGCCTGTCTCTTGGCTTCCAGCAATTACCTGCTGGCTTGTGACTGACCGGGAGTTATGTGTTGAGGTGATGCGTGACGCCAAGACTTATACGGTTGATCATCCCGGCTTCTCAACCGGACAGGTTGTTGGCCCGAGCATGTTGTCGCTTGATGGGGCGGAGCATCTGCACCACCGCACCCCGTTTGAAAAACCATTTCGCAAACGAGAAGTTGAAAACCGTTTCAGGGAAGCTGTTTCGCGCTACGTCGATGAATTGATTGATGGCTTTGTGGCTGATGAGCAAGCTGAATTACGCCGTGACTTTTGTGGCCCCATCGCTGTAAAAACGATGATTGAAGCGTTAGGTATGGATGAAACGCCGGTAAAGGCGGTCTTGGGTTGGTATGACACGATTGTTGAAGCGGTGACCCAGGTCACCGCTGGGAAAACGGTCAGTAGTGGAGGTCGTGAGGCGTTTGCACTGCTCAAAACCAATCTTTTACCTTCGTTAAAACGGGACCCACAATCGAGCCTGCTGGCGGCTGCGGCCGGAATGGCGGGCGGCTTAACCGACGATCAAATTGTGTCGAATGCGGCCGTTTTGCTGTTTGGGGGTATTGAAACAACCGAAGGGATGATAGCCAATGCGCTTTATCATTTATTTGATAATCAACCGGTTTTAGCTCAAGTTCAGCAAGACAGTTGCTTAATTCCGGCCGTCATCGAGGAGTCATTGCGCATGGAACCGGCGGCTGGTGTGATTGACCGGTACACAACTTGTGATGTGCAATTGGGAGAGGCTTTTATTAAAGCGGGGGAGTTGGTGCGTGTCTCGTTGACGGCCGCTAATCGTGACCCGCAAACATTTCCTGACCCAGATCAGTTTGATCCCGGCCGGGATAATTTGCGCTCTCATGTCACTTGGGCACAAGGGCCACATGTTTGCCTTGGGCTGCATTTGGCCCGCCTTGAAGCACAAACATCACTTGAGCAGCTTATCGGCCGTTTGCCTAATTTGAGATTGGTCTCACGAGATGAGGCTCGACCAAAAGGACTTGTTTTTCGCAAGCCTTCAGCCTTGCATGTCAAATTTTAGGCAAAAAAAAAGCGTCGCATGATTAGCGACGCTTTTAAGCTTTCCATTTTTAAAAAAGTGTTTTATCCGTAAATAGCTTCTTTACCAAAATGCTTGGCTAGTAAGTAATAGACAACCGCACGATATTTATTTGGGTTCGATTTGCCGTATTGAGCGATAACCGCATCAATTCCAGCACTGAGTTCTGGCCCATCTGTCATGCCCAGCTTTTTAACCAGAAAATTGTTTTTAACACGATCAATTTCTGATTGATCGGTTCCTGAAACAGTAGATGAATCTTTGTTATAGATGGACGGGCCGCATCCAATTGTTACTTTTGTGAGTAGGTCCATGTCCGCATCAATTCCCATTTTCTCTTTCATGTCAGCCGCATACTTCGCAATTAAATCGTCTCTTTTACTCATTTTCTGTGTCCTTTTTTATCACCACATTGATTTGTTAGATCGCTGGAATGCCCAGCTAAAAATGTATGTCACATACATTGCGATTTTAGTATAGGACAAATTTCTAAACTTGAAAATAAGTGGAACTACTTAAAAATTGAAAACCTTTCTGTTTGTACAATAATAAAACTTTGCTTTTCGCATCTTGCGGTGAAATTATTTCCACCCCAAAAAATAAACAGCAAAATAATTTAGTGGTAAAGTTATAGCATCGTATCGAATATTTTATATAAAGGAGAGAGGTTTTTTATTATGGAGATTTTTGACCAAATCCCAATATTGGCAGTCATTATTCAATATATCCTTGATGGTTTCTTTTTAGGTGCACTGGCCGGGGCTGTTGCTGGGGCATCTGTCTGGACTCTGATGGAACGAGGCCGCTTTGGCATTGTCCCCTTGAGTATTGCCGCCGTTTTAGGTGTTTTCGTCGGCATTTATCTAGAAGGTAACGCTCTTCGGGCGGTATCAGGCCAAGAATGGGGCACATTTTTTAATGGCAGCCTTGAATACCGTGCCGCTGTATTTGCGGCAGTCATTAGCATTTTAGGATGGATGCTAGGAGTCATGGTCATTGGTGCCATTGTTTCTAGTTATCGCTTGGCGATTACAGGGTTTTTAGTTGGAGGCATTATGGGCACATTATCTGGCATTTTGGTGCTGGTAATGGGGCGCGAATTCGGTTTTCCTACTAACTCTCCTATTACAAGCATCGTTGTAACCATTATTGCTGCGTCACTAATTATTGTAGTTTCAGCCGGCAGCGAGAAAAAAATAAAATAATTGTAACCGTTCAGTCCTCCTGTCATTGATACGCATAACTTCGTAGGGGTGAAAGGGGCGGGGCGGTTTTAAGCCCCGAAGAAGAGATTTTCTTCCCGTCCCGACCGAAGGGAATGCCTACGGCCTTACACCCCTCTGAACGGTTACAAATAATTTATAAGCAGCTTATAAAGAGTCAACTCATGTCGTCTGTGTTTCTGAACTGACGATTCTATGTCATAATTTAAGGCTCACCCTACCAGGGTTCTAATCGTTAAATTTTATATATTACTAACCAAAAGAAGAGGATAAACCCATGCTTGAAGGCTTAATGATGGATTACCAGCTGACGCTGGACAAAATTATTGAACACGCCAGTCGTTTGCACCCCAACAAAAAAGTAATATCAAAACTACCTGATGGATCGTTTCACGAATTGACCTATGGGGCAATGCATAAACGCATCCGCCGTTTATCGAGTGCCCTTGAACACCAATTAGGTGTTAAGCCAGGCGATCGTATTGGGACGTTTGCTTGGAATAATTATCAGCATTTGGAACTGTATTTCGCTATCCCTGGGGCTGCGGCCGTTTGTCACACACTTAACTTGCGACTTAATGGTGAGCAACTTAGCTATATTATCGACCATGCCGAAGACAAGGTTGTTTTCGTAGATGGATCGCTTTTGCCTTTATATGAGCAGTTAGCGGCCGATTCTACGAGCGTACAGGCGCATGTTCTTTTTAACGTCGATCGCGATGTCAAGACAACGCTTAAGAACATTCATTTCTATGAAGATCTAATCGACAACGGGGATGAAAACTACAGTTGGGCTTGTACGGATGAACGGATGGCTTCTGCCATGTGTTACACCAGTGGCACAACGGGTAACCCTAAAGGGGCACTTTATAGCCATCGCTCAACCTATTTGCATACATTTGGGGTCATGCAGGCCAATGCGATGGGGCTTTGCGAACGTGACACTGTACTGGCCGTGGTGCCTCAATTTCATGCGATGTCATGGGGATTGCCATACGCTTGTGTGTACTCAGGTGCCAATCTTTTGATGCCTGGGCAGTTTCTACAAGCTGAACCATTGGCTGAAATGACTGAAAAGTACAAGGTAACCGTTGCGGCCGGGGTTCCTACCATTTGGAATGGTCTTTATCACGAGCTTAAGAAAAATCCGCGTGACATTTCAACCATTCGAGCTTTGGTGGTAGGTGGTTCTGCAATGCCGCGCGCGCTCACACGTGCGTATGAAGAAGAATTAGGCGTTGATGTCATGCATGCTTGGGGGATGACTGAAATGAGTCCGATTGGAACCGTGTCTTCTCTCATGAGCCATCACGCCGGTTTGTCGGCCGAAGAGAAATGGGATGTCAAAGCAACTCAAGGGTACCAAGTGGCCGGAGTTGAAATGCGCATCTGCGATGAAGATGGCGATGAATTGCCTTGGGATGGTAAACAGATGGGCGAGCTACAGGTTCGCGGATTCTGGATTTCGAAACAATACTTCAAAATAGAGCCATCGCTAGATCACTTTACGGCAGATGGATGGTTTCGTACCGGCGACGTGGCTACGATGTCACCGGATGGGTACATGCGCATCACAGACCGTACCAAGGACCTTGTAAAATCGGGTGGTGAATGGATTTCATCTGTTGATTTGGAAAATGCTTTAATCGGACACGCAAATGTGATGGAAGCGGCCGTTTTTGCCGTACCGGATCAGCGTTGGGCCGAGCGGCCTTGGGCGGCAATTACCCCGGCCGAAGGAGCAACCGTAGACGTTGATGCCTTAAACGCCTATCTGCTTAAAGAAGGATTTGCCAAATTTTGGTTGCCAGACAATTATGTGCAAATAGACGCACTGCCCAAAACTAGCACCGGAAAACTTGACAAGAAGGTGTTGCGTAAAATGCACGCCGATGGCGAAATTTAGACCCTGCGTTATGTAGACCTTTTCAGGTTTTAAACCTGAAAAGGTCTTTCTTTTTGGTTTTGATGAAAGACAACACTGAGCATGAAGTTGAATACCTGCATTGTCCCAAATGTCATCAACCGATGGCACAAGTTACTTTTGGAGGTATTACTGTGGATCGTTGCACCGAGTGTAACGGGATATGGTTTGACTCTCAGGAAGAAGCTAAGTTAAAAGATATGCGGGGAGCACACAAAATTGAAGGTGCACGCCCCCCGACTGCTATCGCTCAGAAACACAATCAAATGGCTCACGTTTCTTGCCCTCGTTGTGACGGACACATTGAAATGACTCGCCTTGTTGTCCCTAGCCAGGCGCATATTTGGTATGAATCCTGCCCATCTTGCCGAGGAATATATTTTGATGCAGGTGAGTTTGCTGACTTCCGTGCATATACCCCGTTAGATGTCATCAAAAACCTTTTTGCTAAAAAGCGTGATTAGCTTTTGATCGGTTAGATCAGCCCCAGTTCTTTCCCCATTAAAGCGGCCTGTGTGCGATCGCGAACTCCCATTTTGCCTAAGATGTTGGTCACATGATTTTTGACTGTTCCCTCTGACAAAAACAATTGGGCGGCGATTTCTCGATTGCTAGAGCCACGGCCGATATGCCCTAGAATTTCAATCTCTCTTTTTGAGAGGGGTTCAACCAATGTTTGTGGCGCAGGTGCGGCCGGTTGTCGGCTAATGCCAGCCACAATTTTTGACGCAACAGAAGGTTGGAGAAAAGAACCCCCTGCGGCCGTGATGCGAATCGCTTCAACTAGCTTTTGAGATGACACATCTTTTAATAAATAGCCGACAGCACCAGCCCGTAACGCATCAAAAATAGAGTCATCATCATCAAACGTGGTTAACACAATGACCCTGCTTTCTGGAAACTTTTCTTTGATTTCTTTGGTTGTTGCAACACC
>JBLIMP010000049.1:0-19084 GCA_047638855.1 Cellvibrionaceae bacterium
CTGAATGGCGCAGCTCAGGGGCGGCCGTTATTTTCGCCAGTAATAATCTGGATCACCTGTTCACTGTGACAGATCGCATAGTCATATTGCGGGAAGGGCAAGCTGTTGCTCATTTGCGCACCGACGAGACAACACGCGAAAACCTTGTATCAGCTATGGTTGAAACTCGCTCTCAAAACCTAACTCCTGCAATTTGGGCTTTAGACCGTTATTACCGGGCACGCCAACAAGCGGAGAACTTACAACGGCAGAGAGGGCTTCTGGAGCAAGATTTACAAGCACAGGGAAGTTTAAATCAGGAGCTAGTGGGGGAATTGGCGATTCAGGTGCGTGCACTCGACCAAGCCAACCTATCTTTGCAAGATGCTCAGCGTCGTTTAATGACTGAGCGGGAGCAGGAGCGCAAGCATTTGTCTCGTGAGTTGCATGACCAAGTTATTCAAGACCTACTGGGGACAAATTATCAAATTGAAGAGCTAGAATATTCTTGGGCAAAAAGTAATGTGGAAGTAGAGCCATTGACTGAAATTCGTATGAATATTCGTGAAATGGTTGATGATCTACGTCGGATTTGCGGGGATCTCCGGCCGCCGACGATTGACAGCCTTGGGTTGGGTGCTGCCATTAACTCATTTGTACGTGAGTGGATCAATAGAACAGGTATTTCGGTTGAGTTGGGTATTAGCAAGGATTTAGGCCGTTTGCCTGAAGCGATTGAATTGTCGGTATTTCGGATTGTACAAGAAGGGTTGAATAATATTTGGCGACATGCAGAGGCCCGTGACGTGAGTGTCAATCTTGACCGCACATCACCCCGAACGCTGTTGTTAACGATTCAAGATGATGGGGTGGGGCTACCAAAAGAGTTTGATTTGGGTGAAATGTCGGCCAGGGGGCACTACGGGGTTTTAGGAATCAGTGAGCGTGTCGCGTTGTTAGGAGGAAGGTTGCAGTTGAAAAACCGGCCGGATGGTGGTACTTTGTTGCAAGTAGAGATTCCTCACCCACGGCGTGACCAATAATCAACTGTCAGTAGGGATATATCTGCTTGATCGCCTGTTTCTCCTTTTCTAAAGACACCCTCTTCGATGCTCAAGTAAGCCCTTTTTATCGTCCGTTCAATTAATCAACATTTGTTACAACCAAATTGACATAAAAAGTAGGTGCTTGTTCTCGAGTGTCATCTTACAATCATTTGATGCTTGAAATATGTTTTCCAGCAAATCTCAACTTACTTTCCACAAGGTGTTTTATGCCATATACAGTTACAAAAACAACAAACTATCCACATACTCCAGAAATAGTCTATGCTGCTGCAAAAGGAGCCATAGAAGGGCTAGAAGGTAAACTTACTCAAGAAAGCCCAGATCAATTTAAGCTTGTAGTAAAATTTAGCAAAACGATTCTAGGTAAAGTTTTAGGTGACAGAGCTTGGATGCAGTTAGAAATAACGGCTGGAGAAAATGGCTCATCTGACCTGACCCTGACGGCATACCCGCTGAATGCTGTTGGCGAAAAACTAATGTTTGGCGCGCGAAGCGGGGCTTTGAAAACACTTGTCTCGTGGTTTTACGCTCATTTGCAACATCGCCTGCCTAAAACCGAAGGCTAAACCGTTATTTTTTTTCTGCTTTTTTGCAACGTAAATGTAATTTTACTCTGACAAACTGTCAAAAGTGTAGTTTTGTCAAAAGTATTGCACAAAAAGATGAGTAAATTTATTAGTTACTTTATCTAAAAGACAGGTTACAATCCTTGGACATTAATAACAGATTAATGATGACCGGAAAAGTAAACTTCGGTATTGACAAGGAAACTTTTGATCAACGCTAACCTTTATCCTGATACTAGCTCCGTTATGATTTCTTTGACTACTCGTCAACGCGACTTACTTCGTCAGCTTCTTGAAAGTGACGAGACAGTGGTGGTTGCTGATTTGGCCAAGCAAATGAATCTTTCGCCACGACAAGTCAGTTATGGTTTGAAAGGGGTTCGAAGTTGGTTAGAGCAACGTAATATCTTGATGCAGGTGACACCAGGTATCGGGGTTGAACTTATTTGTTCAACCAGTCGTCGGGAAGAGCTTTTGCAGGATCTTAAACTTGGTGGCGACTATGCGCTTGTGCTGTCGGCCGGTCAAAGGCACCAACTTGTTTCTCTTAACCTGCTCACTGCAACGGAGCCAATTATTTTGCATAGTCTGCAAGATGACACCCAAGTATCTCGTACCACCATTTTAAAAGATATTGAAGTAGTTGAAGAATGGCTGGAAGTTTTTAATTTAAAAGTGGAAAAGCGGCCGAACTTTGGAACATGGATCGAGGGCGGCGAATGGAAAATTCGCCAAGCATTGACGGCTTTATTGTGGGGCGACACCTTATTTGAGGATCCGATTTTTCACATGTCCCATATGCAGGGGCTTGAATTTAGCCTCGAATCAGATGCTTCGTTATTACCTGTGTTGCAGCAAGTGACTCATTTAATTGAGGTGCTTGATTTTGGGAAGATGACAGCCTTAGTGGCTTCGGCCGAAGCTGAAATGGGTGGTCGGTTTACCGATCATGAGGTATTGCACCTTACGCTTGCTTTGGCCGTGCAGATGTTACGCATCGATAGTGGCAAGTTAATCAAAAGCTCAACATTAAACTTTGAAGAGGCTGAGAAAATCGGGAAAAAACCGATTTGGGTAGTGGCTAAGCACCTTTTGAAAATGGTTCACCCCATGCATAAGATGGATCCAAAACCTGAAACTTATGCTGGTTACACCAATGAGATTAACACTTTGGCAGTTTTGCTTTTGGCCGGTTCGAAAAATGAACGCTGGCCAGGTGATCTCGAAACAGAAAAAGAGTTTGATCTACTTATTTCACGGTTGTTGCAATTGTCAGAAGAAGCTTATGAGCTTCAAGGCTTGGCGCACGATGTGACATTGCGTGATGGGTTAATTGCGAATGTGATCCCGGCCTGTTTGCGCCGTCAATATGATTTGTGGTCACCTGTGTCACGCCAATCGAATCAACTATCGGCCGAAAAATATGCATTTGAACATCAAATTGCAGGACATTTGGCGGCCGAAGTCGAAAAGCACACTACCTATAAACTACCAAAAAACGAAGTAAACAACCTGGCTTTGCTTTTACGAGCTGCATGGGTGCGCGAAAGACCCCATCTGTTACGTGAAGTAATCGTTGTTTGCCCTAGCGGAATGGCAACCGCTCAATTGCTAGTTGCCCGGTTAAAAGCCCGATTTCCTAGACTCGGCAATTTAAATGTAGTTTCTATGCGGGAAATCAGTCGTCAGAGTTTGTCTCAGACTGATCTGGTGATTACCACCGTCCCTTTGTCCAGCCTTGAGTTACCAATAAAGGTGATTCAGGTGCATCCACTGTTATTGCCGGAAGATATAGCCACCATTACGCAGTGGCTTAGCTAGGCTAGCTAATATGTTGGTCCGTTCATTCGGGGTAAGCATATGCAAGCTTCACAAATAAGTTACCCCACAGCATGATTCTTATTATGTATAAGAAGCATTTTGTGAAACTCTGTCGTTATTAAAACTATTTTAGCTTAAACGGGACAGAAAATTTTTTATCCAAGTGTGTTCTGATAAAGGATCACACTACTTTTCTCAAGCCAATTTATTAGAAAGGAGAGGCGAATTATGTTCAAGGAAAGATTGCAGTCGTTTGGTGGGTTTATGGCCGGAATGGTCATACCGAATATCGGGGCATTTATTGCATGGGGGTTGATCACAGCGATTTTTATCCCAACTGGTTGGATTCCCAACGAAAGATTTTCAGCTCTAGTTGGGCCGATGATCGTAAACTTGTTACCGATTTTGATCGGTTACACCGGTGGTAAAATGATCCACGGCCATCGTGGTGGTGTGCTTGGTGCCATCATGACAATGGGTGTTATTGTTGGTTCTGAGATCCCAATGTTCTTGGGCGGTATGATCTGCGGTCCTTTGGCCGGTTGGATTATGATGAAAATTGATGACGCATTAGAAGACAACATTCCTGTTGGCTTTGAAATGTTAATCAACAATTTCTCAATCGGTATCGCTGGTACGATCTTAGCCATGTTGGCTTTGGTTGTGATTCAACCCGTTGTAACTGGAATCAGTGGCTTTTTTGAAGCAGTTGTTAACGGCATGATCAGTGCACGCCTTCTTCCTTTGGCAGCAATCGTCATTGAGCCAGCTAAGGTTCTTTTCTTGAACAATGCGCTGAATCATGGTGTGTTGGCTCCTTTAGGTGTAGCTGCAGCTGAAGAGTCAGGCCGCGCAATTCACTTCTTGCTTGAAACCAATCCTGGTCCAGGACTTGGATTGCTTGTGGCATACTGGGTTGCTGGTAAAGGATTGATGAAACAATCTGCTCCAGGCGCGATGATCATTCACTTCTTGGGCGGTATCCATGAAATTTACTTCCCATATGTTTTGGCTCATCCAATCATGATCTTGTCTGTTATCGCGGGTGGTTTTGTTGCTGACCTTTGGTTCACCATTACCGGTGCTGGATTGGTGGCTACCCCATCACCAGGCTCGATCTTCGCTTACTTTGCAGTAACACCTGCTGGGCAATTTATCCCTGTTATGGGTGGTGTATTGCTAGGTGCTGTGGTTGCCGCTGTAGTAGGTATTGCAGTTCTACGCTTCCGCCCTGTTGCGATTAGCGAAGATGCTAGTGATGACGAGATCGAAGACATGAGCGCAGTTCCAGGTCTAGCGTAATTGTTAAAAAGTAGTTAATTAGTGTCGCTTTACTTACATCAGACCTATCATTAACACCTAAAGTAAAGTGACTCTAATTAATTATATTCAAAGGAAAAACGTATGGAAAACACTCTATCAGTTCAAGCATCAGAAGTTAAACAAATTATTTTGGCATGTGAGGCCGGAATGGGTTCAAGCTTGATGGTTGTTAATTCACTTAAGAAAAAACTTAAAAAAGCGGGTGTGACAGGTGTAACACTAGCCCATAAGCCAGCACGCGATGTTCCTGAAAACACACCGCTTATTGTGGTACACAAAAGTTTGTCACGAGTCGTACGACGCAAAGCACCTAATGCTGTGATTGTTACTTTTGACTTTTTTATGAACGATCCTGCGTTCGATAAACTTATTCACGCTTTCGTTAACGACGAATTGATCCTTAACACGGTAACCTAATCTGATGTCTATTCTTTCAATCGAACGTATTCAAATTAATTCATCGGCAGCTACTAAAGAAGAGGCGATTCAACAAGCCGGTGAGTTACTTGCCAATAGTGGCTGTATTCAACCTGACTACATTGCAGGTATGTTTGCTCGTGAAGAGACGATGTCAACTTACTTGGGCAATGGTGTTGCGATTCCTCATGGTATGCATGAAAGTGTGCAATACATTAAGCAATCTGCTATTTCTGTGGTTCAAATCCGTGCTGGTGTTGATTGGGAAGATGGGGAAAAAGCCCACATCGTAATTGGTATTGCTGCTCTGGGTGACGATCATATGGTCATCTTGTCAAACTTAGCTGAAGTCATTGAAGAGATGGATGCGGTTATGGCGTTGGCGACTACTGATGAAGCTCAGTTTATTCTTGATCAACTTACTGCAGAATCAGTCAATTAATAGTAGGGGGCCACTATTACTATTTAGTGCCCATATAAATACTTTTTTCGCAGCGTTTGCAATTTGCAACCTGCTTTATCTGCTCACTTGCTTAAATGAAACAACTTGACCTTGTTATCCAAAATGAAACCGGTTTGCACGCCCGGCCAGCAAAAACGCTTGTTAACTTAGCTAAGACCTTTCAGTCCACCATTAAGATTAGTCATGGTGCTAAGAAGGTGAATGCTAAAAGCATGATTTCTGTGCTGACTTTGGGTGTTAAAAGACTAGGTCACATTTCAATTGAGATTAGCGGGGATGATGAAGCTGAAGCATCAGATGCGATTCTTCATGCTGTTCAAACTGGGTTGGGTGAGCCATTGCCAGCGCATGATGCACTTGGAATAAATCCAAACAATAACCACCCTGAACCAGTGAAACATTCAGAACCTGCACCCCCTACATTTGCAGAAGACATAACAAATGAGGGATTTTCGGGTGTCGGGGCTTCGCCTGGCATTGTAAGCGGCCCAATTGTTCAATATCAGCAGATTGACCTTACAATACCTGACATAAATTTAGGAGTAGGGGCAGAAGAAGCGGCTTTGATGTCAGCGTGTAAAAAGGCTGAAGATGAATTGCATGCTTTGGTCAAAAAGGTTTCGATCGAGTTGTCGGCCGAAGAAGCTGAGATTTTTGAAGCACATCTTGAAATTTTGAGTGATCCTGATTTGATCAATGCTGTTCAAGGTCGCATTGCCGATGGTGATAATGCCGCCGCAAGCTGGCAATCTATAACTGAGAGTCAAGCATCTGCTTTGGCTCAGCTTAATGACAAAAATCTAGCTGCACGCGCAGCTGATATTCGTGACGTTGCTCGTCGGGTTTTGAGCCATCTGTTAAACCAAGCTGATAAAAGGCTTAAGTTAAATCGCCCTGTAATTTTGATTGCACGGGACCTGTCACCTTCCGATACGGCCGAGCTTGACAAACGCTATGTGCTGGGCTTTATGACGGCCGAAGGTGGTCCCAATGCCCATAGTGCAATTATAGCTAGGGCTTTAGGCATTCCGGCAATTGTCGGTGTTGGGTCAGCGATCCAGCAAATAAAAAATGATACTGTCGTTATCATGAATGGACAATCGGGCACTATTGATGTAGATCCTTCTCCTGAGCAATTGGCGAGTGCCGTCGCTAGCCAAGCGGCCCAAGACGAGCTTAACCGTTCTGCATTAGAGTCGGCGAACGAGCAGGCGGTTACGTTAGACGGACATCTGATTGAAGTCATGGCAAATGCTGGTTCAGTTGATGAGACGATACAGGGTCGAGAGAATGGGGCTGAAGGTATTGGACTGCTCCGGACAGAGTTTTTGTTTTTGGGAAGGGAGCAGGCACCTGATGAAGAGAATCAGGTTAATATTTATCGGCCGATTATCGAAGCGATGGGTGATTATCCAATTGTTTTTCGTACCCTAGATATCGGAGGTGACAAGCCTGTCCCTTATATTAATGTGCCACATGAAGAAAACCCGTTTCTGGGCGAGCGTGGTCTGCGCTTAATGTTGACCCATCCTGAATTATTGCGTACACAACTTCGGGCATTGCTCCGCGCATATCAAGCGTCTGGGGCAAACAAGATGTGTATTATGTTCCCGATGGTGGGGCAACTGTTTGAGTGGCAACGGGCAAAAGCCATCTATAACGAAGTGAGAGACGAGCTTAAAGTTTCTACAGATAATATTCAATTGGGCATTATGATCGAGGTTCCATCTGCCGCTCTGAACGCTGCTGCGTTTGTCGCGCACGGAGCTGATTTCTTTTCAATTGGAACCAATGACCTTACTCAATATACTTTGGCGATTGATCGACAACATCCCACATTGTCGGGCAAAGCGGATGGGTTGGACCCGGCCGTTTTGCACTTAATCAATCTGACAGTAAAAGCGGCGCACCAAGCTGGTAAGTGGGTGGGTGTTTGTGGCGAACTGGCCGCAGATCCGGCAGCGACCGCTATTTTAGTGGGCTTAGGTGTTGACGAGCTTTCGGTAAACGTGAATGCGCTTCCGGGCTTAAAAGCCCGAATTCGCACGTTGAATAAGTCAGAAGCTGAAGTAATTGCACAAAAAGCGCTTTTAGTACATTCTGCGGCCGATGTTCGCGCTTTAACCTAAAGCAAACCACGTTCGTTACAGGTAAAGATGCCTGAATTAAGAATCAAGCCAATTACCCCCTCTGTTTAGCTAGAATTTATAGAAATCATTAAAAATGGAGTGGGCGCAAAGTTGTTCACTTTCTTTTTGCGTTCATTGTATTTTTAGTGATTTAGACTTGAAAACAAAATCGATGAAAAATAATAAATACGAAATATACAAGACTGGTGATGAGACATTACCCAATACGGTTCAAGCTTGGAACATGTATGGCAAAGGGGTTGAAAATATCGGCGAAAACGGAAAACCAGAAACATTTCCGTTGCCAAGCCCGGCCGATGATCAGCTTTTGGTGCGGGTAGACAGTGTTGGAATGTGTTTTTCTGATGTGAAATTAATTCGTCAGGGTAGCAGCCATCCCAAACTTTATAATCGTGATCTCCGACAAGAACCGACACGTTTAGGGCATGAAGTTGCGATTACGATCATCAAAGTCGGTTCTGATTTGGCTGACCGGTATCAAAAGGGACAGCGATTGGCTGTGCAACCCGATATCTACCAAAACGGCAAGAGTACGGCTTATGGGTACACTGTTCCTGGTGGATTGATTCAATATCATCTAATCGGGGCCGAAGTGCTCACAACAGATGCAGGTGCATGTTTGCTGCCACTTGAAACAGCCGAAAGCGGGATAGGAATGGGGTACGCTGAAACAGCACTGCTAGAGCCTTGGGGATGCGTTATGGCTGCATATACGCAACGTCGGCGTTTAGAGCCATTGGCCGACGGTATCATGTGGATTATTGGCGATAAAGAGGATTCTGAGACCTACAGCTTTTCAAAATTTTTAGACCGGCCGAAGACGATTGTTTTGACCGACGCACCTGAATCTTTAAAAAGTTTAGCTCAGGCGACCGGTGCCGAAATCATCGAGCGAAATGGCCTTAAAATGGGCGACTACGCCGCTTTAAAGCAGGAATTAACAGCCGGAAGCGGGTTTGATGACATTGTTGTGACCTCGCCTAGCCATGCTGACACAATCGCTGAAACGGCTCGCCAAGCGGCCCGACGTGGTACGGTGAATTTGGTTGGCAAAAAACCTTTAACCGGCTTGGTTGATTCAGATGTCGGCCGTTTGCACTATGACTACATCGCTTTTGTCGGCAACTCGGGCAACGAAATCACAGACTCTTACGGTGAAGCCCGTAACCGGTGTGAGCTTCGCCAAGGTGGCACTGCGGTCTTTGTTGGGGCTGGTGGGCCGATGGGGCAAATGCATGTTCAGCGAGCCATTGAATTGCCAGACGGGCCACAAACGATTATCGCTACTGAAGTAAATCAAAATCGGCTCGACGCGATCCAAGAGAGTTTTGGCCCATTGGCTAAGGCAAATGGGCGTCGTTTATTGACCTTCAATCCGAAAGATGATGACCAAACACTTGAGGCGTTTGTGGCTGAGGTGACAGATGGTGCGGGGGCAGATGACGTTGTGATCAGCGTTCCGTTTGCTGCCTTGATGGAAGAGGGTGATCGATTGATGAAAGAGGATGGGATGTTGGTTTTGTTTGCTGGCGTACCCAACGGAACCGAAGCACCGCTCAAACTTGAAAATGTGTATCTTTCAAACGCTCAATATACTGGAACCAGCGGCCTGAATCTTTCGGACCAAGCGGCGGTTATGCACCGTACGCTGGACGGGTCGCTTTCTCCTGGCCGTTCAGTGGCTGCCATTGGCGGAATGAACGCTGCCTTAGACGGGATTGAAGCGATGATGGATGGTCGTTTTCCTGGCAAGATTGTGATTTTTCCGCAGATTGAAAATTTGCCGCTTACTGGGCTAGACCAGCTTGCAAATAGCCACCCTGATATAGCGGCTGCTATGAGTGAAGATGGCAGTTGGACCAATGCGGCTGAACAGCTATTAATTGAAAAATTGTGGGAGCCTGGTTAGATGATTTATACTGTGACGCTTAATCCTGCCATTGATCGGGAGTACTCTGTACCGAAACTGAATTTTAATGATGTGTTGCGCGCTGGCTCGACCCGGAATGATCCTGGTGGAAAGGGGTTTAATGTGTCACGCATGTTGGCGGTACTTGGGGAACCCAGTACCGCACTAGCATTTGCGGCCGGTAAAAGCGGTGAATGGCTTGAATGGAATTTGAATCAATCGGGCGTTGCAACGAATTTTATCTGGGTTGATGGAGAGACTCGTACAAATACAACTGTTGTCACAAGTGATGGTGATGATTACTTGAAAGTCAATGAAGCCGGGCCGGAGATTTCGGCCGTCGCACAGGCTGAATTTTTGGCTTGTGTTGATCAGCTGGCTCAACCAGATGATTGGTGGGTTTTGGCGGGGAGTTTGCCTCCTGGCGTACCAGAAAATTTTTATAGTACGCTCATTCATCACCTTAAAGAGCATAAGGCGCGTGTCTTTCTCGACACAAGTGGTCCTGCATTATCGGCCGCTTTGCACCAGCTTCCAAATTGGATCAAACCCAATGCACAAGAAGCACAGGAGATCAGCGGGCATTCAGATCCCGTAAGAGCATCTAACTGGTTTCGGGAGCTTTTTATTCAGAACACTGCGATTACGTTAGGGAGTGGTGGTGTCTTTTTTGCGTCCGATGATTGTGAATGGCGTATCCAATCTCCTAAAATTGTAGAAGCCAATCCGATTGGAGCAGGCGATGCTTTTGTAGGCGGCACAGTTTTTGGCCTTGTACAGAATCTGTCCCCACTTGATGCGGTACGTTGGGGTGTGGCTTGCGGCGCTATGGCGGCCTCATTGTCGGGGACAGGGTTTGGGACTCGGCCGGAGATTGAGAAGCTATTGGCAAAAGTGGTTGTAAGCGAACATTAAAAATATGTATGGTGGGGGATGGAATAATTAATGAAACCAAAAAATAGTGGCATAGACGCAAACTTGCAAAAACATATTTTAGTTGGTGCTGGTTTAGGTCTTTATTTTGGGCTGTTTTTTCGACCCGCACGCGAACCAAGCCTGTGGATCGCGTTAGGGCTCAGTATCTTAATTACAGTGGTGATGTTTTTGCTCAAAGTTTTTCGAAAAGATCGGCCGCCGGTTTTAGTATTATTAAAAGAAGCCCCATTTACTTTTTTGCAATATCTTTTGATTTTGGCAGTATTTGAAGGGCGTCATCTAGCGTATGACTTTGGTGGCCGTACAGCAACGACAGTTTTAACCACGATAATGGGGGCGATTACTGGAGTGCTTATTTATTGGAAGGGTGACAACAAATAAACGATCACCTAATTTATGGAGATCAAATCTTGGCTGTTTGGGGTCTGGTGGGGTGACCCGTACATGTAGGGCATAGGCATTCCTCTCATCCTGCGGCTTGATTATGGGGTTCATCATTCAGCGCTAAGAAGAGTCACTGGGCTGGGTAAACCACAAAAGCGACCCGTCTTCTAGCGTGCTTACCCCCATATCCCTCCCCTTGCTTTTTAATCATTTTTTTCGTAATGAATAGCCCAAGATTTAAAGCGACACCCCTCCCGTAGGTTGCAGACGATAGACTAAAAAAGGTAGGTTGGAATATTACCAGCCTACCTTTGAAATCCCATAATTAGGAAGGGTTTTAGAACGTTCCCCCGCTTTCTGCCATATCCAACAAAATCTGCGGTGGGGCAAACCGCTCACCATACTTCTCAGCCAATTCATTGGCGCGAGCCACGAACTTAGCAACCCCATACGCATTGATAAACTGCAACGTTCCACCGTGGAACGGCGCAAAGCCCCAACCAAAGATCGAGCCTAAATTCCCGTCGGCCGTACTTCTGAGTACACCCTCTTCCACACATCTGGCCGTTTCAATCGATTGAATAAACAGAATGCGATCAACCATTTCTGCTTGCGAAAGCTGCTCTTGGCCGTCTGCAAAGATGTTTTCAAGCTCAGGCCACAGCCGTTTGTTCCGGCCGTCGTATTCATAAAAACCACCGCCACCTGCCCGGCCGGGGCGACCCAGCTCCATCATCTTGTCGATAACGGGTATAGCTGGATGGGTTGGAGCCGGTTTTCCTTCTGCTTTCAGGTCCGCCTCTGTCTGCTGGCGCACATGTTGGGCCAAACTCAACGAGACTTCATCCATGACGGCCAACGGACCAACCGGCATACCGGCTTGCAGTCCAGCCATCTCAATGGCGGCCGGATGTTGCCCTTCTGCCAGCATCGCCATTCCCTCATTTGACCATGTGCCAAAGACCCGTGACGTATAAAAGCCACGGCTGTCATTGACCACAATCGGTACTTTGCGGATAGCGGTCACATAGTCGAACGCCTTCGCCAATGCTTGATCGTCCGTCTTTTCACCCACGATGATTTCAACCAACTGCATCTTGTCAACGGGCGAGAAAAAATGCAGCCCCACAAATTTCTCCGGCCGTGAACTCGCCTCAGCCAATCCGGTAATCGGTAACGTCGAGGTGTTGCTAGCAAACACACCGTTCTGATCCATCGCCGCTTCTGCTAAAGCTGTGACTTTCGCTTTAAGCTCACGGTTTTCAAACACCGCTTCGATGATCAGATCACAGCCGTCAAGCTGGCCGTAGTCGGCCGTGGCGTTGATTTTCGCCAGCAACCCGTCCGCTTTTTCTTGCGTCATCCGGCCGCGTTTGACACGTTTGGCCATGATGGCTGCGATCTTCGCTTTGCCAGCGTCAGCACCCGCTTGCGACGCATCAGTCATGACAACGTCCATCCCAGATAAAGCTGAAACATAAGCGATGCCATGTCCCATCATGCCTGAACCAAGCACGCCCACTTTTCGGGTCGGTTGAGGTGGCACATTTTCCGGCCGACTGGCCCCCTTTTTAATCTGGTTGAGCTGCGTCCAGAATGCATTGATCATGTTTTTGCTCACCTGACCCGATGCCAACTTCGCAAAATAGCGGCTCTCAATCCGACCGGCCGTGTCAAGATCAACCTGACACCCTTCAACCATCGCCGACATGATCGCCACCGGAGCCGGATAATTGCCCTTCGTCTCTTTGCGCACCATCGCCGGAGCCACCGCCAACATCTGAGCGATGTGCGGACTCGTAGGGCCACCCCCTGGAATCTTGTACTTTTTGACATCCCACGGGGCTTTGGCTTTGGGGTTTTCTTTGATCCAAGCTTTGGCTTGTGCCAGCATGTCGTCACCATCGGCCGCCAATGCGTGAATCATCCCATCAGCCAGCGCCTGTTTGGGGATATATTTTTTGTTCTGAGTCAGCCACTCCAACCCCTTTTGCATCCCGGCCAGACGAGGGGTGCGCACCACGCCACCCGCCCCTGGCAACAGCCCCAAACCGACTTCAGGAAAGCCAAACTTGATCTTGTCATCGTCGATGCTGACTCGATGATGGCATGCCAGCGCAAGCTCCATGCCGCCACCCAACGCAGTGCCATTTAAGGCCGCAACAACCGGTTTGCCCAGTGTTTCGAGCTTGCGAAACTGCGCCTTTAAAAACTGACAGCCGTCGAAGAATTGTTGCGGATCATCTCCTTTAAAGGATGAGTCGATATCGGCCCCAGCCATCCACAGCTTTTTGGCAGAGGTGAGGATTACGCCTGTCACACTGTCATCGGCCGTGACTTTTGTCAAAGCTTCGTCATACGCTGCGTAAAACACCTCGTTCAGCACGTTGGCCGAACGGTCTGGCATGTCCATCGTGAGGGTGACAATGCCGTCTGAATCTTTTGAATAATTTATAGCCATTTTTATTTTTTAATTGGTGAACTGTTGAATGGGTGAATTTTTAATGAGTTGCGCACAACCCAAAATTAACTATTTAACAAATTAGGAATTCATCAATTCAACAATTAAACTCGCTCTACGATGGTTGCAATGCCCATGCCACCACCCACACACAACGTTACCAAGCCGGTTTCACTATCGGTCCGCTCCAACTCATCGATGAGAGTTCCCAAAAGCATCGCCCCAGTGGCCCCCAACGGATGGCCCATGGCGATAGACCCGCCGTTGACGTTGATGTTTTCGGCCGAATCAATGCCAAGGTCGCGCATGAACCGCATGACAACAGAGGCGAACGCTTCATTGACCTCGAACAGATCGATGTCGTCGACATTCATCCCAGCCAATTTCAACGCTTTTTTAGCCGCTGGTCCAGGGCCCGTCAGCATAATTGTTGGATCGGTTCCGACGAGGGCGGCTGATACGATTCTGGCCCGAGGTTTTAAGCCGAGTGCTTTCCCCTTTTCTTTGCTACCAATGAGCACCAGAGCCGCCCCATCGACGATGCCGGACGAGTTTCCGGCCGTGTGAATGTGGTTGATTTTTTCAACTTGTGGGTATTTTTGTTGGGCCACAAAGTCAAAGCCTAAACTGCCGTGCATTTCAAAAGCTGGATTTAAATTGCCAAGCCCTTCGAGCGTCGTGCCCGGCCGGATATAGCTATCCCGCTCTAAAATCGTGATTCCGTTCATGTCTTTGACCGGTACAACTGAACGATCAAACTTGCCGCTGTCGCGTGCGGCCGTGGCTCGTTGCTGACTGCGCAGCGCAAATTTGTCGATGTCGTCACGTGTGAACCCTTCGAGCGTGGCGATTAGGTCCGCCCCGATTCCCTGTGGTACAAAATATGTTTCGTAGTTTGTGGCTGGGTCCAGCGCCCATGCGCCCCCATCTGACCCCATGGGCACGCGGCTCATGCTTTCAACACCACCGGCGACTACCAGATTTTCCCAACCTGAACGGACTTTCATCGCCGCCATGTTGACCGATTCGAGCCCTGAGGCGCAAAAGCGGTTGAGCTGAACCCCTGGCACGTCGATGTGCCAGCCCGCTTTTTGGGCGGCCGCTTTTGAAATCACTGATCCTTGATCTCCAACGGGTGAAACAACACCCAAAACGACATCTTCGACCTGTGATGTATCTAAGTCGGTTCGTTCGACCAATTCATTCATCAGCCCCACAACCAAGTCAATCGGTTTAACTTCGTGTAGTTCTCCGCTCGCCTTCCCTTTGGAACGGGGGGTGCGAATCGCTTCGTATACAAATGCTTCTTGTGCCATTATAAATTCTCCTAATTTGCCGTCGTAGGGGCGTAGCGTGCTGCGCCTTTGGGTCCAGCACGCTGGACCCCTACAATCATTTTTTGAATTCTGGTTTGCGTTTTTGCATGTAGGCTGTCATCGCCTCGGTTAGATCATCGCTGAGCAACATGCCAGCGTTCCACGTGGCGACCTGGCGTAACCCTTCGGCCACAGAATTATCACGGGTGAATTTGAGCGTTTCTTTAGCGCCACGCACCGTAAGCGGGGACTTGCTCGCGATTGTTTGCGCAATTTCCATCACGGCCGCCATCATCTCATCTTTATTTTCATAGATGGCGTTTAGCAGCCCCATCTCTTTGGCTTCGGCCGCGTAAAAGCGGCGGCCGGTGTAGGTTAGCTCACGCACCATCCCTTCTGGGATAAGCTTGGGCAAACGCTGTAATGTGCCGATGTCGGCCACAATGCCCAAGTCGATTTCAGCAATCGAAAAGAAGGCGTCTTTGGTCGCGTAGCGCATATCGAAAGCGGTCACGATGTCCACGCCGCCACCTACACAAGCCCCGTGGATCGCACCCAAGACCGGTTTGCGGCATTTTTCGGCCGCGCTCACCTGATCTTGTAGTTCAACAATGCCGTGATACAGTTTTTCGCGGGCGTGGCCTGGGCTTTGGTCGGCCGCTTTGGCTGGACCCTGCATCAAAAAGTTGAGGTCAGCCCCGGCGCAAAACGCTTTACCTTCGCCACTCACGACGATCACCCGTACCTCTTCCATTTGGTCGAGCGTCTCGAAAACTTGTTTGAGTTCTTGCCAGCCGATGCCGTCTAAGGCGTTCATTTTGTTTGGCCGGTTGATGCGAACATGGGCGACATGTTGATCTACTGTAATTAAAAATCGTTCAAAATTCATTTTCACTCCGTGAAAGATAGTGATTGGATGATAGGGGCAGGGAATGTGCGGGAGCTAGTTGGTTCGGTCTACGTATGACTTTACAAGGCAAACGATCCGTTCTTAATTCTCCGTTGCCCATTGACCATTATAATTGCCAATGGGCAACGGAGAATTAAGAATTGCTAATGTGAACCGCCCGCCACCATATTTGAGGAGTAAAACGCCTCAATCTCATCGTCAGTATAGCCCAGCTCTGACAAAATTTCTTTGCTGTGCATACCCAAGGCCGTGCCGGTAAATTTGTATTCTGGCTCGTGGTTCGATAGTTTGATTGGCGTCCCGATTTGCTGTTGTGGTGTCCCATCACGCATTGGCACATCAACCAGCATGTTGCGCGCAACTGTATGCGGATGTTCCAGGGATTCGGCCGTGGTTAATACCGGTTCGACACATACATCGAGCTTTGCAAAAATCTCGACCCACTCGGCAAGTGTTTTTTCAAGAATCGCAGCCTGGATTTCCGGCTTGATCGTTTTTTGGATGGCAACGTCGTAGTTGGTGCCTGTTTTGAATAAATCTTCCCGGCCGATAGCTTGGCAAAAGCCACTCCAAAATTTCGGTTCGAGCGACCCCACAGAAAGTAATCGGCCGTCTTTTGTTTTATATAGATCATAAAAACTGCCGCCGTTGAGGGCTGTACTTTCTTGAGACGGACTGTGTCCTCCGCTGACAATCGTATTGGCCGCTCCGATATTGTTCCACGCCAGCGACCCATCGTGCATTGAAATGTCAACGGTTCCGCCTTCACCTGTGGCGGTGCGCCGAATGACGGAGGCTAGTAAGCCGATTACCATGTTAAGACTGCCCGCACCTACGTCTGCGACTTGCATTGGTAAAGGGGGTGGGGCTTCACCCGCCCGGCCGTAATAGCTGAGTAGACCTGAGAGGGCTAAGTAGTTCACGTCATGACCAGCCCGATCCCGAAAAGGGCCATCTTGCCCATAACCGGTTAGCGAACAAAAAATCAGATCGGGGCAAACCGCTTTCAAGGTGTCGTAGCCAACGCCCAATCTGTCCATGACTCCAGGACGAAACTGTTCAATAACAATGTTGTACCCTTGATCTGAAATTAGCTTTTTGACGATGTCGGTTGCGCCTTCCGCTTTAAGGTTAAGCCCCAAGCTTCGTTTAGAACGATTGAGCATCGCATGTTGTGACGAGTTGCCGTCAGCGTCAAACGGGGGAAACATGCGGGTGAGTTCCGGTCGGCCGGGGGCTTCTATCCGCAGGACTTCTGCGCCTAAGTCGGCCAGCATCATGGTGGCATATGGGCCGGGCAGCAGGGTGGAAAAGTCGAGTATTTTGAGGGAAGTTAGGGGAGAAGACATAAGTAAGGATAAAGGATGAAGGATAAGGGCGAAAGTTTAGCCTTTCGCCTTGCCCCTTTACCCTTTTTTAGAAGCCCATGGATCGGCCGATGATCTCCTTCATGATCTCATTGGTGCCGCCGTAAATCCGGCCGACACGTGCATCCACATATGCTTTGGCAATCGGGTATTCGGTCATGTAACCATAGCCACCGTGGAGTTGAACACATTCATCCACCACTTTGTTGGCTAAATCGGTACACCAATATTTCGCCATAGAGGCTCTTTCGGCCGAAAGATTGCCCGCATTCAAATCCATGATGCATTGGTCGATAAAGGTACGGCCGATGGTAATTTCAGTTTTCATCTCAGCCAGTTTAAACCGACTATTTTGGAATTTTCCGATGGGTCGGCCGAAAGCGGTGCGTTCTTTGCAATAGCTAATCGTCCAATCGAGACAGGCTTCAGCCCCTGCGATCCCTTGGACGCCGATGATCAAACGCTCCTGAGGAAGCTGCTGCATGAGATAGATAAAACCCATCCCTTCTTCACCGATTAAGTTGGTGGCAGGGACCTTCACATTCGAAAAGAAAAGTTCGGCCGTGTCCTGCCCTTTTAGCCCCATTTTATCGAGGTTTCGGCCGTTCTCGAACCCTTCCATTCCGCGTTCAACCACAATCAAGCTCATCCCTTTGTATCCAGATTCTTGGCTTGTGCGGGCCACAACAATCACACTATCGCAGTGAATGCCGTTTGAGATAAATGTTTTTTGGCCGTTGACGATGTAATGGTCACCCTGTTTGACCGCTGTTGTTTGCACCCCTTGTAGGTCACTGCCGGTGCCAGGTTCGGTCATGGCGATAGCCACAATATTGCTGCCATCGGCCGCACCCGGGAGCCAGCGTTGCTTTTGCTCTTCAGTGCCATAGGCGGTGATATATGGGACGCATATGTCAGAATGAACGCTGAATCCTGGCGATGTAGCCCCAGTTTTTGCCAGCTCTTCGCTCATAATCGTGTTGAACCGGAAATCATCTACTCCTAAGCCGCCGTAGCTTTCAGGGACATCGACAGAGAGAAATCCATTTTCTCCGGCTTTATTCCACAAATCACGGTCAACAATACCGGCTTCGCTCCAACGTTCTTCATGGGGAACCACTTCTTGCTCAAGAAACTGACGAAACGCATCGCGAAACATGCGGTGCTCTTCTTCATACATGTGGGGTTGCATAACTTTTTCTCCTAGTTAGCTGAAATGCTTGGTTTAGCAAAATTATGGCGCACCAGTTGCCATAAGTCAATTGTGTTGATACACTGAAAATATGAATGTCGAAGATCAAAGGGTGCGAAAAACCCGTAAACAGTTGAAGAATTCGTTTATCCAGCTAGTCAATGAACATGGTTTTGGTGCGGTTTCGATTCGAGATGTGTCGAATCATGCGGAAGTAGGCTATCGGACGTTTTTTCGCCACTATAAGGATACGAAGGGGTTGCTTGAAGATGCATTGGGGGATTTTGCGGCCGAAGTGAAGGCGGTTCTACTCCCCCCGGACTCTTTAGAGATGACGGAGCGAAATGTGATCGTGATGTTTCAGTTTGTTGAGAAAAATGTTGATCTGTTTCGCGTGTTGTATCGGGCACCAAATTTCGAAGATTATTTGTCGCCGTTAACTGAATTCGGCCGGAAGGTCGGCCGAGCGGTGTTTATCCCATCATACATTCCGGAAAATATTTTGGAAGTGCATTTTTTAGGGTCTATGATGAACCTGCAACGCTGGTGGGTTGAAAAAGGGATGCCGATTCCGGCCGAAGAGATGGGTCGCTACGCACACGATTTAATCGTTCGGCCGATACTCTCTCTCGATGGGATCTATCCGATATCGGCCGATTAAAAGCCTGTCTGCCTGGGCGGGCACAAGGCCCGCGTCCTACTTGTATTCCTTTAGCTCAAAAATCGCTTCAATTTCTACCGCAACCCCACGCGGCAAGATCATGCCTACCGCACTGCGTGCCCCTGTTCCATTGTCTAAGCCAAATACTTCCTGCATCAGCTC
>JBLIMP010000050.1:0-19043 GCA_047638855.1 Cellvibrionaceae bacterium
AGGGTTGGCCTTAAACCTCTACCACCAACCTTGATCCTTTCCAGTCCGAAATATAATATAACCCAGAATGGCAATCGTTAGAGGCACAAGAAGAACGTTTAAAAAGGCAAGCGCCCCCAAACGAACCAGAATAAAGGCGCCTACAAGCACAATAATGATCCAGCCCCAAGTTGGAATATTGATAGATTGCCAATCAAAAGAAGGGCTTGATTGCCGTATATCACTCTTCCCTCTGCTCTGAGCAGCATCCTTTGAAACACTCCTGTTTCCAGAGCTTGTCAAAGACCAACCATCAGACCACTTTGCACCACACATTTTACAACTATGAAATACAGTTTTAACCTTTGATGACTCATCTTCCACTCGGTAAATAACCCCACCACAATAAGGGCAATCCCGACCTGTATCTTTGGATTGATTCTGATCTGACATAAATTAAATCTCATTACCTCTGCAAACAAGATGCATCAATTAATATCGTTTTCCAAATAGCGTATGTCTGCTTGCCCAGAATTCAAGTGCATAAAATTCAGACTACGAAAAAAATTATAACCTGCTATTCAATCACTTGCGTCTAGCCTTCTCTGGCTTTAAGAAATGAATGCTGCTTATCGTTTGAATTATTCATTCTCACCTATACTACCCTGCTAACTACTTAAATATATAAGCACTCGAATACAGTATCTACCATGTCTTATTATCTTTACACTGACTAATTAATTCAGAGAGCAACAACTCAGAATAACACTTTTCAATAACCATTCTTAATAAAATATACTATCATCCTAATTTGATTTATGTCAAACATTTTCAATGAGTTTCCAAAGGCTTAATTACGGGTATGTTTTTTCACCCATCTACTTCCCTAGCGGGTCTAGGTCATAAAAAACAAGTAAATTAACCGTTTGAAAACTGAGTGATAGCTTAACTTAAGTAGATGTGTAAGAGATAACAAGAATAATCATGATGTAGAATAAATATCATTAACGATAAGTCGGATTAAAGACTATATCTATTCATTAGACAAATTTTCGAAAATATTAGTTAACTAGGACATAGAACCGCTTGATTCGTTTAATCATCATCAGAATTTCTGAATCTATTGTCAGAAACTTCTTCTTAATTATTGCACCTGCAATTATTGTGACGCTTTTGGTTGCTGCATTTCAACTCACCCACCAACCAGAGTATTTATCTGGTGCAACGATTCAAATTCAAACGAATGATGCAATCAGTGCCGTTATCGAATATGAAAAATTCAAGAACAGCCAATCAGATCCAAGCAGTAGCATGATTTATGAGCTACAAGAGCTTATTTGGACTAACTCATTCATTGACAAAGTTATTGCAAGAGTCGATTTTAACGATTATACAGGTAAGAATCCTGTTGCAAGTACCCAAAACGAGTTGAGGGAGCATATACGTGACAATGTGGAGTTTTTCAATAATGGCCGAACTCAAATCGGTTTTATCGCATACATGCCAACGGAGTCTGCCGCAATCGGTGTTGTCAATGCGATCTATGAAGAATATTTAAACCATCAAATTGAGACATTCCGCGGAACCGGGCAAAGCCTCGTTGCCTTTATGAGCATCTACCTAGAAGAAAAAATACGTTACCGAGACCTCGTCAATGAAGAGTTAGTTGCTTATCTACAGTCTCACCCAGAACACCCTGTTTTTAACAGAAGAGATATAGAAGAAGATCAAATTGCACTTTTAGTCTCAACACGTCGTGATTTATTAGACGACATAGAATCTATACAGAATAGTATAGATAGCGGACTTTTAGTAGAAAGAACTTCCGAAAGATATTTCAAGGAGACGTTTATCCTTCTCGACGCACCATTCGCTCCGATTCAGATGACGACTACATCAAAAAAAATATCTAAAATTATTCAAGGGGCTGCGGCCGGTGTCTTCCTAAGTATAATTGTTATCGGGTTAACTATTCTGTTTGACAGGCGAATTATTCTTCCATTAGATTTGCAAAATACAACGAATATACCATTATTAACTATGGTGGAGATGGAAAAGGATAGACAAAAGCAGCAGTCCAATTTTAGAGTCAAGAGAGAGCCTTTTATTCAAAGACTACAAAATCGTATAAAACAAGTAGTGGTTATAGAAAGTGGTAATGACTATAAAGGATTACAGCAAGATCGTCGCCCAAATAAAAACCTTAATTCAATCAGATAATTAACGTATCTTCTCAATAATCTGGGGAAAAACACCCTTCGACAAGCTCAGGGTTCGCATCCTGAGCTTGTCGAAGGACACCTCCCTCCCTTTTTGAGAAGTTACTAATTAACATCAAAAAAATGAAGATTTTTTTGAATAAAAATCGTGACAAACTTTCCACTGTACAAATAAAATCGTTAAAGAAATTAGTAAACCCATTATGTTTACGTCGTTATGAAACAACAGATGGAAAAGTACACCAAGCTAGTTTAAGATAAATATATTTTAGGAATATAAAATGCAACTTCCAAAAACCAGCAATTTACTGCTTCCAATGCTGAAATTGCTATCGTCTAACGATGAATACCATCATTCAAAAATTGCCAAGATACTTGCTGAAAAACTTGAAATTAATAAGGACGATAAATCTCAAGACCCTACATTTAATGATAAATTTTATGCCCAAGTCTTAGATGCGCATTCACAGTTAACACATGCAAAGTTAATTATTGGTACTAAAGAGGAAGCATCAATAATTTCCACTAGAGGTGAAGCGCTATTAGCAGAGAAGCCTAAAAGCCTGACGACAAAGTCTCTCAAACGTTACCCCGAATTTGTCGCTTATTTACAAAGTAATACAAGCGATTCCGCTGAACAAACACCTGAAACTATTGCCCCGCTGGAACCAGCATCATCTTATACATTAAGCGAGGATACTCTTGAGGGTCATTCTAACCCGCAAGACATTACAGCATCTACTGAAGCTGCTGCAACTGAATCAATCTATTCAGAGGTAACAAGCCCTTCATCATCAGAGCAACACACGAGTGTAGTTTCAAAGGGGCACCTCCAACAACATGAGGTGATGATTCCTCAGGAAAATTTTATCTCTACGCTTGAGCTCTTTGAAAATCTACAGGCCTCTCGACAGTTAAAGCCGCGTGTTCGAAACAAACCTATTCTTGTAAAAGAACAAGTTGAGGGGCTTAGTCCAGCACTATTTGCTGTACTAAGTCTAATGCGATTTCTAGAGAATATGTTTCAAAACATCTGGCTATATTCTATTCCATTCTTTTTAATGACAATAGCCTATGCAGCTTCTTTTTTTATTCTTTCAGATGAGTTTGTTTCTAAAGGTGTGATGTTTGTCCATACAGATACTTTAATCAATGAAGTATCAAGTCTGGGGCAAAACAACTTCAGCCGTTTCCTCTCTCCTTCAGAACAGACTGCGGGGGAAATCAGAGAACTACTCTATACAGATTCTTTCGTACGTTTAATTATCCAAGATACTCCACTTGAATCTAATATGGCTGCAGGTGATAGCGTGGTTCAAGAAACGCTTACTAATGTTCGAGATGCGATTTCTATTAACACAACCGGAAATAGCAATGTAGAGATCAGAGCGTCTTGGGATGATCAGGAAATTGCATGGAAACTAGCAGAGTCAACTTTAAACAGCTTCACGGAATGGAAGATCGAGTCTGGAAAGCGAGATAGTTTTGCTGCTCGTGAGTTTCTTGAACGATTGGTTCCCCAATATGAAAATGACCAGTTAGCAGCAGTACAAAATCTGCAAAGCTATTTGATTCAAAATCCAGAGCCTTTTCGGGGTGATCGTCCCGAAATTGAACAACTTCAAATAGATCAGCTACGTGACCTAATTCAAACGGCCGATAATCGCTATCAAGAATCTAGCAATGATCTTGAGCAGATTCGTTTAGAAGAAGTCATCTTAGAAGGCAATATACGCCAATCCTATCAAATTGTAGATAGCCCAGAACTGGCCACTGAAGAAGAAGGCGGGGTAGAGAAAAAGATAATTACGGGAGCTGTCTTTGTCGTACTGGGAATTGTTTTATCACTCCTGGCTATCATTTTAACCACGATCTTAGACCGCAGCATTCGGTTTCCAATTGAGTCACCTTCTACTCTAGGTTTGCCAGTCCTTAGTGCTGTAAAAGCAGTTCCAGATATAGATGCCCTCATAATAGAATAATGAGCCTCTATATTTTAATATTAACAATAGATTCATCAATACTATTTTATGACACCAACCAAACAGACAGATGAAACAAGCAATATTAAGCGCTTAGTTCGTAATCTTACTTATCTCATGGGCTCGCAGTTAGCAACATGGGCAATGGCAGTTATTTCGATCGCTATAATACCAAGGTATCTTGGCTCTGCGAATTTTGGCGAACTTTCTTTAGCGGGGTCGATCTGGATCATTGCTTCTGTATTTACCATCTTTGGCCTCAGTACGCACCTGACTAAAACCATCGCTAGAAACTCAAACAAAGTTTCAACATTTTATGGAACAGCTCTAACCAACATCGTTTTCAACTTCTTACTTACCTTTGGTGCGGTGATGCTCTACTCTTGGCTAAGTGGTTATTCGGCCACACAAATGCAAATTATCGTTATTATCGGAATTGGAAGTTTCTCCGTCACAGTGGGAAGTTTAACATCGAGCACCTTAGTTGGGCTTGAAAAAATGGACGTCATGTCCTCGATAGAAACATTAAATAAAGCCATCTATACTATTGCGTCAATCACAACAATTCTGCTAGGTGGCAATCTGTTTCAATTTGTGATCGTTGGCGTGATTGCAAACGTAATCGCCACAATTCTTATGATAATTGGCCTATATCGCGTTCAGCCATTCACAGTCCACTACGACTTTACTCTTTCGCGTGAGCTTTATAAAGCGGGTGCACCATATTTCCTAACCATCATATTTGCAATGCTATATAAAGAGTTTGATATGGTCATCATGTCGTGGCTACTTCCAGATTCAAATCAATTGGGGTGGTATACAGCCGCAGATCGTTTGTTTGGCACAATGATGTTTGTACCCGGTGTACTTATTACCGCTCTCTTTCCATTATTATCACGCCTACATGGTGAGAAATCAGGCTCACTTTCAGCTTATTTAAGTAAAAGCTTTAACCTTTTATTCTTAATCAGCATTCCAATTGGGTTAGGAGTTTCGGCCATTGCAGAGCCAATTATCCTTCTTTTTTATGGTGAAGGTTTTATTGAGGCCGCACAAATTCTTAAGGTTTTAGGATTTGTGTTGATCTTAACTTACCAAACAACGCTGCTAGGCAATTTTCTGATATCAATCGACAAGCAGCGAATTTGGACAATTACTATGGCTATCGCCACGCTAGCAACCATTCCTCTGGATCTAGTGCTTGTACCGTATGCAAATACATTTGGGGTGGCTGGTGTTGGCGGTGCATTGGCTTATGTTTTTACCGAAGGCGGAATGATGATCGCGGGGCTTTACTTTTTGCCTAGGGAGGCAATCACTAAAACTAATCTCATCTTAGCACTTAAAGCTATTGTTGCTGGTGCAGTTATGTATATGGCTGTTATTTGGCTAAATCGATATGGCTTAGTGTGGAGTGTAATAAGTGGAGTAATCATTTACCCAACACTAATTCTACTTTTTAAAACAATATCAGCTGAAGATACAGAATTATTAAAATCCTTAGCTGCTCCAATTACAAATCGGTTGAGCCGGTCCAAAAACTAGGATGATATATGATGTTTAGACGAGCAAAAAAACGCAAAAGTGCAAAAGTTGAACTCACTGGCAACCGCGAAGAGCCACACCTAACATTACGAAGTCGTGATGGGCTATTTAACGAAATTTTCCCTTATGAAACGATCCTGTCCATGCGCCAGCTCTATTCTCGTATAGAAAGTCAGTCACAAGACGTTCCAAAAAGATTAGGGATGACATCATCTATTCGGAAAGAAGGCGTTTCTTATCTTACCAGAGCATTTGCAACAACAATTGCACACGATGCGGGGGTAAGCGTTTGTATCGTTGAAACGAATTGGTGGGCACCATCGGTAGATACGCAAGAAGGTCTCGGGGCAATTATAAGTGGGGAACTAAGTTTAAGTGATGCAATTGTAGAAACAAATCACGCGAATTTAGCAATAATTCCAGCTGGCAACCTTTCGCCAAATGCTCGAGCAATTGGTGCCCGCAGTGAAACACTGAGAACCATCTTTATGGAATTGGATGACCAATTTGATCATATACTCATTGATATACCGGCTATTCATGCGACGAGTGAATCCATTCCACTCGCTAACCTTGCGGACTCTTTGTGCATGATTGTTCGTCAAGGGGTTACATCTAGCCCGCGTATTCGTAAATCTTTAGATTTATTAGGTCATTTGGACGTCATAGGGGTAGTGATGAATCAAGTTGAAACATATACTCCTGGGTTTTTGTTAAACCTCTTTCCAACTGAGTAACACCCACTGGCTCAGCAAGTCGTTTGAATGAACTTAATGGCAATGACAACATGGGTACGGAAAAGTATTTCCGTGCCACTTGGCTTCATAATTGATAAGGACTGACGATTATATTAAACAAGGAATTAAATCGTCAGTTTAGAAGGAACGGGGGAAACAACTTCGTTGTATTATTTAATTTCTGTTCCTAAGGGTCAATAAAGACAAAGAGACTAACATGGAATTTTTTCTAACATTTCTAATTGGCAGCTTTATATCTGGTATAGTTTTTGCTCATGTTGCTCCAAAAAAACTATATTGGGGAGCAGCTATTGCGGTTTTAATTGTGACCTTTATCTATTTCAATTTTAATAGCTATATCTAACAAAACTGCTCGATTAAATTGAAGGCACAGTAACCTCATAAGGATTACCAATATCTTTAAAAGTCATTGTTTGTCCAAATCAGATTTCAAACGAAAACGCTTGATCGCTACACGAATTAAAAATTTCAAAATACTCCAATCAATTAAGATTAGCATTGTTTAAACTTTTGGTATTCCAATTATGGTCGAAACAGCAATAAATAGCCGCTATAACCCCAGTGCCGACGAAATCGCAGACAAACGAATATTCTACGTCATTCGAAATATTACATTTTTGGCAATTGTGAGTTTAATCACAATCTATTATGCGTTGCAATCAGCACCAGATTGGACCAATTTAGCATGGGCAACATTCGCGATAGCTTTAGTCACAGTATTTTGGCAGCCTCACTTTGGTATTTATGCAATTATGTTTTTTAGTCTAGTTGGTGATAGTCGAATTAGTTACTATTTACCATTTGACAAGAATCTTTCAAGCGAAGAATCGATATTCTTTCTAAACAATTCGGCCGCAATTAGTCCCGTAGAAATACTATTTACACTTTTAGTGATTAGCTGGCTTCTTGGTCTCATCATACGACGCGAATTATATAAAATTAAATATGGTGGGATTTTTTGGTCAACAGCAGCATTTACGGTCATGATTATGATCGCTCTAGCATGGGGAATACTACGTAACGGAGATCTATCTATTGCTCAATTAGAAGTCCGGCCAATTCTCTACATCGCAATCATGATGGTTTTAACCCGAAACCTTATCACGAATCCAAAGCAAATAAACATTTTGTTTTGGTGCATCGCATTTGCATTATTTATTGAAGGGATATTAGCCTATCAATTTGTAATCGCTAATGCGATTGAACTAAATGGTGAGCTAACTGAACATTCAGCTTCCATACATTATAATACAATCTTTGTTCTAGGAATCGCATCATGGATAGTTGTAAAGGGTTCTTGGGTAAAACGGTCTTTTCTTTTCCTCCTATTTCCCCCCATACTCTACTCGTTCCTTGCCTCTGACAGACGATCTGCAATGTTAGGGCTAATTTTAGCGTTAGCACTTACATTTTTATTTTTGTACCAAGAAAGAAAATTTCTTTTCCTTGTGCTTCTCCCAACTCTGTCTATCGGCATTGTCATATATCTTGGATTGTTTTGGAATAACACAAGTGCTCTCGGGAAACCAGCACAAACGATCAAATCAGTTGTTGCAGAAGACGAGACAAATGAAAAAGATCAAAGTTCAAATTTTTATCGTTATTTAGAAAATTTAAACTCTTATTATACAGTCCAGCAACATCCAATAATGGGCGTAGGGTTTGGCAACAAATTTTTACAAATCGCCCAAATGCCCGACATCAGTTTTTTCATTTTTTGGGAATACATAACCCACAATTCAATTTTTTGGATATGGATCCAGTCTGGTGTCTTTGGCTTTATGACAATGCTTTACATGGTCTCAGTTGGAGTTATGAACGGGGCTAGGGTAGCTTGGACACTACCCAGTAGTGAAATAAAAGTATTTGCAATTGTCAGTGTCACCTACCTTTTTATGCATTTTCTCTATGCATATGTCGATATTTCCTGGACTAGCCAAAGCATGCTTTACGTTGGCACAGTCTTAGGTCTTATTTCAGTCCTTGAAGATTTCCAAGAACGACTTAATCAAGGTGAATCAATTGAGGATTTATATTTAGTAAAATCGTAGCCAATTGATTTTTTAGTTTTCAACAAGCTTATTGATTAGTCTCAGAAATTTTTTTATTTTCAAAATATCATATTCAACTATGTATAAACTGAGCATCGTCTTGCCAACTTACAACCGTAAACAGCAATTAATGCAAGTCATTGATGGCTTAGAAAGTCAAACTTTTAACAAAGATGACTTTGAAGTTATCATCGTATCTGATGGATCAACTGATGGGACACATCAGTGCATGGAGCAACTTAAAACACCCTTAAATCTTTCATGGTTCAAACAGACAAACCAAGGGGTTGCCGCCACTCGCAACCACGGGTTTGCTAAAGCCCGTGGTGAAATCATTCTTTTTATTGATGATGATGTGGTCCCAGATAAGGATTTGTTAACCCAACATTATCAAACACATCTTGAAGCCGGTATGCTCAAAAATCTCGTTGTTATTGGCCCGATGCTATCTCCACCAAACCATCAATATAAACCTTGGGTTGAATGGGAACAATCAATGCTTTATAAACAATATGATTCAATCAATCGCGGAGACTGGGAACCCACAGCTCGACAGTTTTATACTGGGAATTCATCAATACATTTAACATTTCTTAAAGATTCAGGCGGTTTTGATGCTACTTTCTTAAGGGCTGAGGACATTGAACTTGCGTTTAGGCTAGCGGAGAAAGGGGCAAAGTTTGTCTTTAATAATAAAGCTATTGGGTATCACTATGCTCAACGTAGCTACGCATCTTGGGCCAACATTCCCTATTCGTATGGTTGCAACGATGTTATTTTTACGGTGCAACATGGGCAGACATGGCTAATCCCAACTGTAATGGAAGAATATGGGGAACGGCATCTTTTCATCCGTCTTATGAATAAATTGTGTATGGATAGAGCTTTAATTTCGAATATGCTCCAATCTATCTTTCGTGTGACCGCAAATACATCACACGCAATTGGTCTGAAATCAATCTCACGTGCCAGTTATAGCTTTATCTTCAATATCCGTCATTATCAGGGAATGAGTGATCAACTTGGCGGGCGTACTCGTTTCTTTCAATTATTAGCTCTCCATGGTCGATAGCACTGGCTGATTAACCTCCATACAATTCATGTTATTATCTGGTAAAGTAAAATCCTCTTGTTTTTTTTTCTTAGGAGCTTTGCTTCTTTTGTCGGTAGCGACTACCTCGTGCAAAGAAGACGAAAAGTTCAGCGGTATACCAACCATCGCCTCCCAATTTTCAGCACCAACTCCACAAGCAACAATCACTCGGTTTCCTACCTTAACTCCGGTTCATCATGAAACTGCCACGCCAGGGCTATCCTTAAAAACAGTGGTTATCTTTGATGATGGTTTCAAAAATGGATGGGGCTTGATTGGCAATGACTTGTTTTCCGAAATAACGGAAGAGCTGACTTATGATGGGGATACATCAATAAAAATCACCCCTCGTCTTGGTTTTTCGCGTTTTTATATCATCTCTGAAACAGAAAACAGCCCCTCAATTCGAAGAGAAGACATTATAACTGTTAGTTTTTATTTAAATGGTGGCTCTACTCCAATCGGCCCAGAAGACATGACAATCACAGCCCAAGGAAGTAACACAAACACTATTTGGGTTCAAAACGACCGGTCAGCGATAGTTGAATCAGGCATTTCATTTTCAGAAACTCAGCTGGCGTTTCTTGGAATTTCAGTCATTCCGGCGGATACGTGGGCTAGACTTGAGTTTTTGCCTCAGGAACAAGAGTTTGACCCTTTTTATACTAACTTTACCGGTTTTTATTTATCTAATTCAGCATCTCTAATGACTCCCTATTATATAGACCGCATTGAAATTTTAATGATAGATGGGTGATTTTATATGCAAAGATTCAAAATTTTAATCAGTTTTTTTGTTTTAATACTCTTAATATCGTGTTCACCTACACAGATTAATCAAGTTTCCCCTACGCCAACTTTTGCAATTCCCAGAAGCGACAATAGTTACCAAAGCTCAGAAATTGTCGCAATCAAACCTGTTCTTCAAATTACGATTGCCCCCTTTGACTTTGCGAATACTGCTGAAACCCAAGAAGAAGTATATAAAGCAACTCTTGAAGCGATTCAAAAGGTTAATATCCATATTGATGCAGCTGAAATAAAGGGAGAAATAAGCCCATTTATTTATGGAACTGCTATTTCGGAGGAATCTGTTATCAAGGAGGTGTTGCCATCTGTTTATAGCTGGATAGGGGATGGGACGGTTCGGTACAATGTAAAAACCGGCCAAGGGTGGAATATAGGGCGAGAAGGACTCTACAAAAACGAAGACCCATTTCCCCAGTCTAGAAATCATGCTGATGATTTTTTAACTCTGGCTGAATCTGTAGGGGCATCATCAAGTTTCACTTTACCTACAATTGGATGGGGGGCAAAAGATACCTCATCATGTTCGTTTCCAGATGGCAAATCTGAAGATTGCACAAGGGCACTTGAATCGACTTGTATAAGCAATAGCCTAACAGCAGACCCAACCCAGACATCTGAAATCCTAACACCGGCCGACATTTTGAACTTCCTACAGATGGTTAAAGATAGCGGGAGAAAAATTGATTTCATACCTTTGCTTTATGAACCAGAACTATGGGGAATCATTCACTATGATCTACATCCAGAATGTACAACATATGCTGAAATCCTAGAATTATATACATCCTATGCGGCCGCCATTCGAGATGAAGTCCCCTCAACGATGTTAATGGGTCCTGGGACATGCTGTTATGAATTTTATTTCAATTCTGCATCTGGTGAGGAAGATAAGGCTAAACACGATGATATGGACTTTATCCCTTGGTTTTTACAAAGCATGAAAGCTTTTGATGAAGAGGCGGGAAAAAGACATCTTGATGTTTTAGACATCCATTACTACCCGGAAGGGATCGTCAATGACTTTGATGATGCACTAATAGCTGAACGTCGTTTGCGAGCACCCCGTTCTCTCTTTGATCCGCTTTATACAGATGAATCTTATATTAACGAACCGGTCCGACTTATCCCACGTATGAATGATTGGATCGATACCTACTACCCTGGAACAAAACTAGCGATTGGCGCATGGGATTTTGGAGCGCCAAACACAATGAATGGTGCGCTCGCAATAGCTGAAGTCTTAGGCATTTATGGGCAACAGGGACTTTATTATGCTTCATACTTTCCAGCGATTGAGCAGAACACCCCTGCTTATTACGCCTTTAGGATGTTTACAAATTTTGATGGTCAAAATGGCAAGTTCGGCAACCTCTCTTTAACTACTGAATCAGACCATCCAGAAGAAGTTTCGGCTTATAGCTCTTTGGATTCAGAATCCGGCAACTTGCACATTATTTTAATTAACCGAGTTCAAGAAGCTGTTGATCTGAGAACAGAAATTGAATGGGAAGGCTTTGAATCGTCAGGAAAAGGCTTTATTTATACATTCGCTGATAATCTGTTTGAGGAGGAGCCTAGGATCGTAGGCGGACCGGCTCAAATGGGTACCAACAAACAAATTGTGACACTCCCCAGCTATTCTATTACTCACATGATTCTTGAACCTAACAAATAAAAGCATTCTCAAGATTAAAAACTACTTAATTATGAAATATAAAATCGGTTTTATTATTGAACAAGCCTTGGGGCACATTACCCACGGTAAGAATCTTAAAGAAAACATGCGCTTGGATCCCGAAATCGAAGCTTTTTGGGGGCTACCACGTCAGCCTGAATCAGGGCTGATGGCTTTGCCAGGCATCAGGAATTGGACGCTACAAGCTGGGTTACAGGCAAACAGTGCGATTCGTAAAATGGCATCGGCCGGAAATAAGCCCGACATTCTCTTCTTCCACACCCAGGTAACTGCTATTCTAGCCCGCAAATGGATGTCGCAAATTCCATCTGTCGTTTCCCTCGACGCAACGCCCATACAATATGACAGTCTGGGGGAGTTTTATGCGCATGAAAGTGGACCAGCTTGGCTAGAAAATTTCAAATTCAACCTTAATCAAGCTTGCTATACACGGGCCAGTCATCTAGTCGCTTGGTCAGAGTGGACGCGCGAAAGTCTCATTAAGGACTATGATGTGAATGGGGACAAAATCACAGTGATCCCACCCGGCGTGAACGTTGCTGATTGGCAAAGCCCAGAGGACTCACAGGAGCATTCCGATCAACCTCTTCGCATCTTATTTGTAGGTGGCGACTTAAAAAGAAAAGGCGGTGACGATTTGCTGCAAGCTTTCAGTGCAGCTAAAGCTGAGCTTGGCAACACTCAAATAGAATTACATTTAGCGACCCGAAGCCGCCCCCAGCCGGCCGAAGGGGTGTTTGTGTATAACGATATGCAAGCCAATAGCCCAGAACTCAAGGCGCTTTATCATCAAGCGGACATGTTTTGCCTACCGACATACGGGGATTGTTTGCCAATGGTGCTCTCAGAGGCGGCGGCCACAGGATTACCGCTTATTTCAACCAACGTCGCAGCGATTCCAGAAATCGTACGGCCGGGTCAAAGTGGCATTCTAGTTAAGCCAGGAGATGTCCAAGCGATCAAAGAGGCGATTATAGGGTTAGCCAAAAATCCGGCCGAACGCAAACGGATGGGGCAAACAGCACTTCAACAAACAACACAAAATTTCGACGCACAGGCAAATGCGATACGTTTGTTTAATCTACTCAAACAAACGGTTCAAAACTAAATATGACACTCAAAAACAAAGTTCTCCTCACTATATCTGGCAATATTCCCACCAACTTGCTTGAAGACATTGCAAATGGCGAGAAACCGCGAACCGATTACATTGAAATGAGCAAGGAATTTGGTGCAGATTTAATCGATTATCAAAAAGCCGAAGCGACGACAGGATTAGTTGGGAAAGTGTTAAAAAAGATAGCTGGAAATAACATAGTGCTGGCATGGGCCTGTTTTCGGCTCAGAAAAAATTACACCACTATTTTTACTGATGGGGAGCAAGTAGGTCTGCCTTATGCTCTTCTATTGCGGCTCTTTGCTTGGAACCCATATCATAAGCCGTCCCATCTCATGATTGTCCATATTCTTTCAACCAAAAGTAAAAAGATGATGATGACATTATTCGGGTTGAAAAAGCATATTGACCAATTCCTAGTCTACTCAACAAGACAACAAGAAATTATTTGTCAAACGTGGAATCTTCCAAAAGACAGAGTCCCGTTTACCCCTTTCATGGTTGATCAAAACTTTTTTTCCCCTGAGAAAACCGAAAAGCAACCTGAGCTGGTAGGAATTACAGACACTGGAAAACCTTACATTTGCAGTGTAGGTCTCGAATTTAGAGATTATCCTACTTTCATGGAAGCCGTTGACGGGCTAGACATTCATATCGTCATCGCGGCCGGAAGCCCCTGGTCAAAAAGGGAAGATCAAACCAAAAGCGCAGAAGTTCCAAACAATGTAACCGTCAAACGTTTTACCCAAAAAGAACTATGCAAACTCTATCAGAAGAGTAGTTTTGTCGTCATGCCGCTGTTAGAGAATGACTTTCAAGCGGGGATTACTGCTATTCTAGAAGCAATGGCGATGGAAAAAGCGATTATCTGCTCCCGAACACGGGGCCAGATCGATGTCATCAAAGAAGGTGTAACGGGGCTATATGTGGAACCTCACAACCCAGAAGAACTCAAAAAAGCGATTCAAACATTGTTGAACGACAAGGAATTGGCGAATGAGATGGGAAGAGAAGCGCGGAAAATAATCGATAATGAAATGAATCTAGATACATATACCAAACATTTAAACGCACTCATACAACGCAGCGTTTAATTCTTTTGCTAGCCACCCACCAACAATCAAGAGGCGAAAATAACCTGCATAAGAAAAAGCCTAATATGAAAAGCACAGCCTTTGGTTTTCCATCAGCGTCTGCTCTAAAATAGTGTCCTATTCGTTTCCTAGACAAACAAATCTTTGACAACCACTTTGAACACTCCCTCTCTTTCTAACACTTTATGGCGCATTTATAATCGGCCGGATCGCCCTTTACCCTTTGCATATGGTGGCAACTTGCCGTGGGATGATCCTGAATTTTCAGCCATGATGTTACGCGAACATCTGTCTCAAGAGCATGGGGCCGCATCGCGAAAGACAGAAGAGATTCAAGCGCAAATTGATTGGATGTGGGAAAAGCTTGCCATACAACCGAAACAGCAACTATTAGATGTGACTTGCGGCCCAGGGTTATATGCGGTTGAATTTGCCCAAAGAGGCACCTATGTGACAGGAACTGATTTTGGGCCAGCGGCTGTACAGTATGCTCGCAATCTAGCAATCGAAAAGAATGTGGCAGATCAAGTTGAGATTATCGAAACCGATGTTCGTACATGGTCTTACCCAAGCCAAAGTTATGATCAAGCGATCTTGCTATATGGGCAATTGGCCGTCATGACGATTGATGAAGCCCAAATTGTTCTAAATGGCATTGTTCAATCATTAAAACCAGGCGGCCGTCTTGTTCTTGAATTGCTTAATCAAGATCGTGTGGATAAAAAAGATAGCAACTGGTGGTATACCGACGATGATCGTTTATGGGGGCAGGCTCCATTTTTATTGCTAGGCGAAAGAAAATGGTATGCGGATGAGTTATTATCCATGGAGCGCTATTACACGGTACATTTAGAAACAGGACAACTGGATGAGGTAATCCTTTGTGATCAGACCTACTCAACTAAAAAAATGAATGCTATGTTGGCTTCGGCCGGGTTTTCACACGTTGATATGTACTACGATTGGGATAGCCGCCCATTGTATGATGCAGGAGAATGGGTCGTTTATGTCGCAACAAAATAGTTGGTAATGAATCATCTACAAAGTAGCCCTGACAAACCGGAATATAATTATGAAAATACTTTTTATCTCAGCTGAAGTTTATCCATTTGCAAAACGAGGCGGTTTAGCCGATGTTGTCGGCTCTTTGCCTAAAGAACTTGAAAAAATGGGTCATGAGGTACGCATTGTTATGCCAGCATATGGAATGATTGAGCAAGGGTATGCTGATGGTTCGCTTGATATACGGCCAATGGCGCTTGAGTTAAATGTGCAAGTTGAAGGGAAGTTCATTGAAACCGGTGTTTTTATAGGTGAGTTGCCTGGCACGAAAATCGAAGTTTATTTTATTGCCAATGAAATGCTACTCGGCCGCGATGAAATCTATGGCTACGATGATGATGCCTATCGGTTCGCTTTTTTTAGCAAAGCCTCGCTTCAGTTCATGGTTGAATCATTGGTTTGGCAACCTGATGTACTCCACGCACATGATTGGCACATAGCACCCGCTGTGACATGGCTTGCAACAGCCGGGCAAGCCGATCCGCGTTACAAAGACATAAAATCGCTTTTTACAATTCACAATTTAGCTCATCATGGCAAAGCCAGCTGGCACATTTTTAGTTATTTGCAGTTGCACTCCCATTCACTAACAGAAGAAGCCTATGATGAAGTCAATTTTATGGCTCGCGGTATTTTCCATGCCACAAAAATCAATACAGTAAGCCCTACTTATGCAGATGAAATCATGACGCAAGCGGGCGGTACTGGTCTTGACGGACTGCTACGCTATCGAAAGTCAGATGTTTCGGGCATACTAAACGGATTAGACACAGTTGTATGGAACCCGGCCAAAGATCAGAATCTGGTCGCACGCTACTCGGCCGGCAAGCTCCATCCACGCAAGAAAAACAAAGCGAAATTGCAAGAAATGCTAGGGCTAGAAGTGAACCCTGACATCCCACTGATGGCGATGATTTCCCGGCTTGATTATCAAAAGGGATTAGACTTAATGGGCGAGGTTGTTTATCGACTTCTGGAAGGGGAATGTGGTCCAGTCCAGATAGTGCTTTTGGGTAGCGGGCAGCCGGAATACGAAGAGATGTTTCGACAATTTGCCCAATCATATCCTGACAATATGGCGGCCGTGTTCGCCTATCGAGCTGATTTAGCCCCCTTAATTTATGCCGGAAGTGACATGTTCCTAATGCCATCCCTATTTGAGCCTTGTGGCTTAGGGCAGCTTATTTCTATGCGATATGGCAGCATTCCCGTCGTGAGGGCAACGGGTGGCCTTGCAGATACAGTAACTGACGAAGAGACTGGCTTCGTTTTTGACGATTATGCAACCGATTCATTTTGGCGTGCGGTTCAACGAGCAACCTATACATTTAATCTCGACAAAGCAAAATGGACAAAAATGCAAAAAAACGGGATGCGTCAGGACTTTTCATGGGTTAGTTCTGCCATGCAGTATGTGGCGTTGTATGAAGGAATGACGGACACGTGATTAAGAATTTAACCGGAATGAAAGCGTTCTGGGTCGTTTGGGTAGGGCAACTCGTCTCACTGATCTCTACATCAATGGTCAATTTTGGGCTGACACTTTGGGCTTATGAAGAGACCGGCCTTGCAACCGCACTGGCTCTTGTTGCAGTCTTTTCTATGGTCCCCCTCATCGTGCTAAGCCCAATATCGGGCGTTATTGTTGACCGTTTTGATCGAAAGTTCATGATGATCGTGAGCGATGCAGGTGCTGGCATTGCAACGATTCTTGTGCTAATTCTTTTCTCAACCGGCCGCCTTGAAATCTGGCATCTCTACATTTCCGCCTTTTTAATTGGTTCAGCGCAAACATTCCAGTGGCCAGCACTATCATCAGCAATGACAACTATGTTACCCAAGGAGCAATACGGCCGGGCGCATGGTCTGCTATCGCTGGCCGAAGAGGGTTCTAACATATTTGGGCCGATTCTGGCTGCAACAGCCTATGGCTTTATTGGCTTAGGTGCCATTCTTTGGTTCGACATCTTTACGTTTATATTTGCAATTGTCATGCTTCTTCTAGTTGTTATCCCACAACCAAAAGAGTCAGCAGAAGGTGAAGCCAGCAAAGGCAGTTTCTGGTCAGAGCTGGTCTATGGATTCACTTTTATTTGGACGCGAAAGTCACTGCTAGGGCTACAGCTTGTGTTTATGATTGGTAATTTTTTCGCCACGATGGGCTTTACCCTACTGGCACCCATGATTTTGGCCCGAACTAATAACAACGCGCTCACCTTAGGCTCTATTCAGTCGATAGGCGCAATCGGTGGGGTTACCGGTGCATTATTGATGAGTGCATGGGGCGGCCCTAAAAAATTAGTCCATGGGGTATTGATCGGTTGGGCACTAACCGGCCTACTGGCGATGATTCCGATGGGGCTAGCGCGCACTGTGCTGGCATGGTCTATCGTCTCATTTATAGCCGCGATGATTGTCCCTGTAATCAATGGCTCAAATCAGGCGATATGGCAAAGAAAAGTTCCGGCCGATATTCAGGGGCGTGTTTTTTCTGTTCGGCGGACAATTGCACAGCTGGTTACTCCGATAGCCGCCCTATTGGCGGGTGTTTTAGCCGACCGCTGGCTAGAACCAGGTTTGATGGCAGATGGCAGCCTAGTTCCTCTATTTGGATGGCTCGTTGGCACTGGCCCAGGGGCAGGTATGGCACTGCTTTGGGTTGTAGGGGGTATCGGGGCAACCTTTGCAGGACTCATCCCTTTTGCATTACCTGTCGTACGTAACGCAGAAGAATTGCTGGCTGATAGTGTGTAGGTCGATCATTAAAATAGTGCGAAAACAAAAAAAGGACGGCCGGAAAATTTTCCGGCCGTCCTTTTTTTTACTCTAAACGACTAAGCAAGGCTGCAAGCTAAAAACCCATACCACGGCCGATAATCTCTTTCATGATCTCGTTTGTACCACCATAGATCGGGTGAATACGCACATCAGTATAAATTTTCGACACAATGTACTCTGACATATAACCATAACCGCCGTGGAGTTGAACACATTCATCAGCCACTCGTTTGGCCATGTCCGAAATCCACCATTTTGCCATAGACGCTTCTTCGGTCGTGAGCTCTTTCTTGGTGAGCAAGTCGATACAACGATCAACAAACGCACGGCCGATGGTAATTTCTGTTTTCATTTCAGCCAATTTAAAGCGGCTGTTTTGGAATTTACCAATCGGTTTCCCAAAAGCGGTCCGCTCTTGGCAATATTTAACCGTTTCATCTAGCGCACGTTCGGCCGCGGCTTGGGCGCTAATCGCAATAGAAAGGCGTTCTTGGGGTAGATTGTGCATCAGATAATAGAACCCTTTGCCTTCCTCGCCCAGCAAGTTTTCAACCGGCACTTTCACATCTTTGAAATACAGTTCGGCCGTATCTTGAGCGTGCAATCCCATCTTTTCTAAATTGCGGCCGCGTTCAAACCCTTCCATCTCTCGTTCGAGAAGCAACAGGCTCATCCCTTTTGCTCCTTGCTCAGGATCAGTTTTAACGGCGACAATCACCATATCAGCCATAATGCCGTTTGAAATAAACGTCTTTTGCCCGTTAACAACGTAGTGATCCCCTTTGAGGATAGCGGTTGTTTTGATCGCTTGAAGGTCTGAACCGGTGTTTGGCTCAGTCATCGCCAAAGCGGTTACCAT
>JBLIMP010000051.1:0-19004 GCA_047638855.1 Cellvibrionaceae bacterium
CCATCTACAAAAGCGCCACTGTGGCAACAATCGAGAACCAGCACTTTCCGTTTGGCCCGTGACTGTTTCATCGATTTATCGACAAAGCGGGCTTCGATACCGCTGGTGGTTAAGTAATCTTTTTCAGTATCTTTAACTGCGAAGTAAAGTTGGAAGTCTGGGTCAAGCGCTCCGTGGCCGGAAAAGTAGACAAAGAGGAAATCATCCAATCCTTTGCCTCGATAAAAGTCTGTGATGGCTCGTTTGATAACCCCGTTGGATTGGTCATGTAGGACTCTGACGTTTTCGGCCGGAAATGCGGCCACGGCCGGGTCGGTAAGAACTGACCGCATACCCACTCCGTCCGCTTGTGGGGTTATGAGCGGCCGGAAGGCTGAATCATCGTATTTATTATTGGTGATGATGAGTGCGTAGCGGTTACCTGTAGACATGCGCTAAATTATAACTCGTAAGTATGAGGTTGAACACTTCGGTTGAATGAGAATGGGTTGACGGTCCCGACAATTCCTAGAACACCGAACCTTTACGACGTTATCACTTCAATACTTAGCTGATGGTCGAGTACTTGCTCTAAAAAGAGTTTATGCAACCCTGAATGGCCCATTTTCTCGACACGCTTAAATTTGCATATATGCCATCAGTCTTGATTCTTATTGTTTCCTGTGGATAATTTTGTAGCAGTTCTACAGTTCTACAATAGGCAGATTCGGCAGATTTGGCTACAGGAGAAGCAAATGAGTATTGAGTACGTCACATTTTCCAACCTAATCATTGATGATATCGTGTTTCCCGACGGTCAAAGTCGAATGAATGCGTTAGGTGGCTCAGGCACGCACGCTCTAGTCGGGATGTCGCTCTGGAATCAGCAACTTGGGTACGCCGCCTCAGTTGGGGAAGATCTCGACCAAGCCCACCGGATTTCTTTGCATCGTTTTGGTGTCAATTTGCCACAATGGGATGTAATCCCGTTTGGTGAAGCGACTAAGCAGCTTGCCTAGGCTAGAGAACAAGTGCGTTCTGCTTAACCTCGAAGAGGAGGCCAACGGTTACCTTAGACAAGCCGCTCATGGACAATTAATGCGGGAGACCTAGCACAGCAGCACCATATTTCTGCAACGTGATCTAGCGAATAGAAGCCGGAAAATTCAGGTGATTTGTGAAATTCGTTGCAGAAAGAGCTAGTGCCAACTTAAGTTAGCTAACAAAATACTTCGCAATCAAACTGGTACGCACTGAAAAAGCGCGATCGCTTAAAAGCTAGGATTATTTCTAAGTAATGAGAAATTTGAACAAAAAAACCGACCTTGTGAGTCGGTTCGAGTAAGCGTGGTTGTGATGGGGTATGTGACTAATCTCTGAGGTTACTATCAAAAAAGTTGAGATGGCAAGCAACGGGCGTTGCTCACCACCTCAGAGGGAGCCTACATACTCATAGTGTAACACAGTGCAAACAAAAATTAAAGAGCAAAAGAATTATGCCCGTGGCAATGACATCTTTTTGCAAAAAAATATCGTTGTCCTCTGCTTTTAACTTCTGTCACTAGAATGATATGACATTCAAAAAACAGGATGCTAATTTATTGGGTAGAGCGATCTGAAAAGATGGTTTTAGGCGATTTCCGAGAATAAAACATGCAATTGCATCAACAAAATCGCCTCACAGGGTCAACTTGATTGACACAGCCAATTCCCCTGAGCTAGTTTGCTAGATAATTATTTTTCGGGGTTGGCCTTACGCTTCCGGTGTTACGGCCGGAGTTAAGGTTGGAATCGGTGTTTCTGTAGGTGCAGCCGTCGGTGTTAGCGTGTAGGTTGCTGGCACCGTTGCCGCAACCGGGATGCTTTCAAGGGAAATAGGGCCAATATCAACCAGCACCCCACTAATCCACCCGAATTTGCCTTCACCAATCTCAATTAAATACCATGGAATACCTGCTGAATTATAAGCATATGCCCATACTTTAATTTCAACGTTGGGGCCTCGTCTTGTCACAACTTCATACTCGAGACCTGGACCACCGCGAATGTTTGCTTCATCTAGCGGATTGCCCTGATATCTATCAGTAATCTTGACCGTAAATGGCGGCACGGTTTGAAGCGCGATATTTGAAAATAGTGTTGCCGTTTCGACAACATTTGGCACCGTACTTATTACTTCACTAGTCGCAGCCGATTGTGAGCCATCTGTTTCAGCAGATGGAGTGCCTTGAGCCGGAATTTCTATGATTGGTGCGGAAGGGGTAGAAGGGCCTAAAGTACGGGTAAGAAAAAAGACCGCTGCCCCGGCTCCCGTACAGACAATAATTACAGCCAGCACTATTAGAAGAATAAACATCAATCGTTTGTTATTGTTATTCGAAGATGCCTGTGGATTCGATTGAGAGTTATTTTGAGGCAAATGCCCTTGGTACAAATGAGTAAAAACTCCCCATTCAATTTCAGGTTTCCTTTCATTGCAGGCTTCAATCAATTGAGGCAAACGGCCGCGTCGCGACAGTTCCATGATCAAATTACGAACATTTCCTTCTTTTGACGACCCACCTAAAGCACTATAGTCAACACCCAAGTCAAAGCTTAAATCCTCAAGCTCGTCTAAGCTAAACCAGTTCGTGAGTGTCTCTTTGATTCGAATAAGTTGTTGTTGTCTAATATCTTCGTCTGGCATTTAGATAGAGAGGTAATATTTTCTGTAGCTAAAGTGGATGATAGCAGGGCTATTTTGCAACTTTGTTAGTAACTTCTCAAAAAGGGAGGGAGATATCCTTCGACAGCGTTCGACTGAGCTCACGCCGAAGTCTCAGGATACGCACCCTGAGCTTGTCGAAGGGTGTCTTTCCCCAGATTATTGAGAAGATACCTTTGTTACATCGAAATAAGTAAGTTAAAAGTAAAGGTAGCTAGATATAATTTTGTGCAAAATTAATCCAAAACCTTTTAGACTTGAGCAACTGAAACTAATTTACCGTTCTAGCTACTCACTAATAATACGCATTAGATAGGTAATTGGATGTTTTTTTCAGATAACTCATCCGATTTGGGATCAAACCGTCGGATCAGTCGTGAAATCGAAATGCTAATAATAAACAAAAGAACCGCTCCTGCAAGCGACCATCTATTTATTGATGGTGTTTCTGCTAAAAAATCTCCCTCAATTGATGAACCAAATAACGAGAAAGAGATTGTTCCGGGTAAAGCACCCAACATAGTGGCAAAAATAAAGGCGGAAAGTGGCAATCTTATAAAGCCAGAAAAATAGCTAACTACATCATAGGGCAAATAAATCAGCCGCATAATCAGGACGGAGTGAAACGAATTCGTTCTAAGACGATCTGAAAATCGGGCGGCTATCGAATCTTTAAAATGTTCAGATATGAAAGCTTCTCCAAAAAACCGGCCGACATACCAAGCTAATACGGATGATCCGTTGCTACCTATAATTGACAAAATAGTACCTACAACGGGGCCGTACACATATCCTGCTGCAATTGTGAGAAACGTAGAGGGAAAAAAGACAACCGGCTGAACGATATAAAATCCAATGTAGATAAAGGGCCCCCAAGCTGAATTTTGAGAGAAACTAATAATGTGACGAAGGATTTCAATGGCTGAAAGACCAGACCAACGTGAATAGGCCCAAAAAGTCGCAATGATTGCTACCCAAATCAAGAAAGTAACAAAGCGCAATACCCGGCCGGGAGGTTTAGTCATAAATCATCAAAAAGAAATATATATCTGTCTATTTCCTTGATGTGATATTCATCCTTAAACTTACACTTTCGATAAACTAAAGTGCCATATTTGGCAAACTTTTAGCTCTAACACTTTCCATGGACCATAAAAACATGCGCTCCATGCTGTTTTATGGGTACAAGCTTTCATGCTTGAGCACAAAAGTTTATACCCATAATCCTGGAAGGATGCCTTCAGCAGAGATGTCTATTGATCGTCTTGTACGTAAGAGGCGCTTAGATGACTAAAAGAATCAATGATTCTTTTAGTCATCTACTTCAAGATCACAAAGACAAACGGCCGCTTACCCGTCTCTTCATGCAAGTATCGTATAACCGTTTCTTCGATCAAATGTTGTAACTTGTCATCTGTCTTCTTTGCCCCATGTCGTTGTACAACGTCTCGAATAACTTTCTCAACTTCATCATATAGCTCGTCTTCTAGATTGAGAAATCCTCGGGTCACAAATTCAACTTTACCCGGAACATTACGTCCATTTACCGGAACGCCCATCATAAAGAAACCGCTATCGGCCAAACGCTCACGATCACGTAGCACACGACGGTTGACATCACCCACTTGACCCGAGCCATCGATATAGATATAGCCGCCCTTAAGCCGCTCTTTAATATCAATGCTATTGGCGTCCATTTCCACAGGGGTACCGTTCTCGATAATGGCAACATTCTCTTCAGGAATCCCCAAGTCATACGCAAGCTGTGCATGGGCGGTTAGGTGACGTAGCTCTCCATGAACAGGGATTAAATATTTCGGCCGAACGAGATTAATCAACAGCTTCATCTCTTCACGGCTCGCATGGCCAGATACATGTACATTGGTTAAATCGTCATATATAACATTGGCTCCCAGGGAATATAGCCGATTGATGATGCGTGTAACCGTTTCTTCATTGCCGGGAATAGTATGAGCTGACAACACAACTGTATCTCCAGGCTCAAGTGACAAACTATGGTTACGATTCCATGCAAGCCGGCCGACAACAGAAGTAGGTTCGCCTTGTGAGCCAGTGACCATATAAACTATTTTTGATGGGCCCAATTTTCGGGCGGTATCAAGGTCAACGATCAAATCTTCAGGCATATCTAGATAACCCATTTCGAGAGCCATACGCACATTATCTTTCATCGAGCGGCCGACAACGGCCATTTTCCGGCCGCTTTTAATTGCTGCGTCACCTACTTGTTGAATACGAGAGATAAGTGATGCAAATGTAGCGACGATAATCCGCCCTTTTGCATTCTCAAAAACTTCATCCATCGCTTCGGTAATCATCGCCTCTGATTGGGTCCAGCCTCTACGTGTTGCATTGGTGCTGTCAGCCAACAAGCACAGAACCCCACGTTGGGAAAACTCAGCCAATTTGGCAAAGTCAGGTGGCCAGCCATCAACGGGCGTATGGTCAAACTTATAATCACCTGAATGCACGATTAGCCCAGCCGGGGTTGTGATGCCAAATCCAACACAATCAGGAATACTGTGCGCCATGTGAAATGGTTCAATTACAAACTGGCCAATCGTGAGTGTGTCGCCAGCTTGCATTTCATGAAGTGTTGTCTGCGCCAGTAAACCAGCATTTTTAAGCTTAACCCGCAATAACCCGGCCGTAAGAGGGGTTGCATAGATCGGTGCAGATACATCCTGCATAAGGTGCGTTACAGCACCAACATGGTCTTCATGCCCATGGGTAAATAAGACCGCTTTAATTCGGTCTAGCTTATCCATAAGATAGTTATAGTCAGGGATAATATAGTCGATCCCTAACATATCATTTTCTGGGAACATAATACCGCAGTCGATAAGGATGATTTCCTCATCGTACTCGATGCAGGTCATATTCTTCCCAATTTCTCCTAGCCCTCCTAAAGGGACAAGGCGTACTTTTGAATTCATTTAATTAATCTCCGAAAAGTTGTAATGTTTAAGTCTGATGGTTCTTTACCCTTAAGAATTCCGTAAAACGGGGGGCTTTATCCATCAGCACAATGGAAACAGGGAAAACAACTTTGCTATTTTAGTTGGTACCTTTTTAAGGTATTTAAATTTTTTTGTCTTAGACAGTAGAGGCTCCAGTTCTAATATCGGGTGTTGCAAAAAGTGGCATTGCAATAATTCTGTTTGATCCAAAGGCTGACGTTACCCCGTTCTAATCACTAAGCTCATTTGCAGACGCAACTGCAAGGTCATATTTTAAAATGAGGACAGTGATGTTATCATGCCCGCCTCTTGAGTTTGCCAAATCAACCAATTCTCTGGCAGCTTCCTCCGGCGAGTAGTTCGATACAATTTCATTCATTTCGTCATCTGCCACATGGTTGGTGAGTCCGTCTGAACACAGAAGCAAACAATCATTGTCCTTCAATGATAATGTAAAAATATCAACAACCGGAGGTTGCTCAGATCCAATACTCTGAAGGATGATATTTCCTATGTTGAGAGCCTCAGCTTCATCAGCGGTTACTATGCCTTCTTCAAGCAATTTAGCAACCAAGCTATGATCCTTCGTAACTTGCGTAATAACACCATTGGAAATCAAATAACCACGGCTATCGCCCACATTCGCAATCGCTACTGAATCATCTTGAATAGCGGTAGCAACCATGGTTGTCCCCATCCGCCTTTCATCCTGTCTTTTGTCAATTAAAGTACATAAATCGACATGGGCCGATTCAACCGCTTTTTTTAATCGGCTTCCCATATCATGGACTTCTGAAGTTTGAAGAAAATGCCCGATTGCTTTTTCCGAGGCAAAGCTACTGGCGACTTCCCCCGCATCCGCTCCCCCAACGCCATCAGCTACAACATAAACCCATCCATCTTGGGCTTCTTGTTCCTCAGTCTGTGGCTCATGGGCGATAACGAAATCTTCATTATGATCTCGCACTTGCCCTCGATCAGTTAGGTAAGCACTCTGAATTCTACCAATACTTGACATATTTAAACTATATACCTGATAAAGATCCCGGGCAAATCACCTGGAAAGTTAGTTGTATTCGTTTCATAAATAGCAGATTGCTTTAAAGTGTTTAGACTAGAAGACTTTGAACCAAGAAATAAATAACAATACAAATAGCGAAAGCAAGTACAACCAGCATAATGGTGTTGGTACTCTCAGATTTTGCTGGGGTCTTCTTATCCTTGTTTGGATGTACCTGTACCTGTTGAGGTGCAGCTCGATCAGCATTTAACCGTTCTGCAATCGAAATTGTAGGTGCATCAAGAGAAACATTGGGCGGAACTGAGGGCGCACTGACCGCACCCTCTATCGCTACTGATTCAGATTGTTCAGCCTCTGTAATTTCTTCTAACCTTTGACGAGCCAATGTCAAACTTGGGTCAAGTTGCAAGGCTTTGCGCAGAAAAAGTACCTGTCTTTCGCCAGATACAGCTTCTCCTAAAACCATCCATGCTTCTGCATTTCGGGGGTCATCTCTCAATATTTGAGCCACGAGACTTTGTGCTTCTACATGGTCTCCCATTTCAATTGCTTTCCAAGCTGTTTGCAGATTTCTCATTCAGATATATTTTGCTTAAGTTAAGATTGTTAGTAATGTTCTCATTAAAACAATACACATTTTTGCATGTGCTTGTACTTTAAAATTAAGGTTGATTCCAGAATAACCCAGCAATCATTTAACAAGTTGCCTTCTATTATCTTTAAATATCAACTTACTAATGTTAAGAGGAGCTCATTTGATTTGACTCAGACTAATACCGTTTTTTACCTTACATAATAATTAACAAGTTTAACAGATATTAGTTTAATTCTCTACACTGTATTCATATATAGCCCCTTTTCCATTTAGTAGCTTTAAAAGCATAGATTTATTTCTCATTTTTCACAATCAACGATCTCGAAGGGTGCTTAAAAGGCCGTTTACTGTCTTATATCTGATTGATCGCAGGCAAAGCAGCTGCAATCAAAATGTCAAAATTGAATAGATCAATAAGATGAGGTTTCTACACAGTTTAGTATCATTATTGATTCTTGATTATTTAAGACCATAAATAATGGCTAATTCATCCTTATAAACAATTTCCCATTCTTCCGCCTCATCGATTAGGGTTCGTAACCCACCATTTGATTTAATTAAAAGATATTCAACATCAAATTTATCTAAAGGCTCACGCCAACTACTCTGGCGCGTATAAGTCTGCATATAGAAATAAATAAGCTCATCTCCAAACAAATCAGCCCGGCCGTCGATAAAAGTAGGCACATTACGCCAAATCAGATAACCACCCCACTCGTACTCATTAAAAATCCGTGCTTGACTCAGTCCTTCAGATTCTAACCAGTCAACGGCCGCAATTGGAAACTTCCTACCAATAGTCTCTTTTGTTTTACCTAATTCCTCCATCGAAAAAGCTATCATTCCGATTAGCACCAATACAATGGCAAACCAGCTAATCCGGTTCATCATGCGGTTCGGAATGGGGTCCGGGGCTAAACCACTAAAAAGTGGATACCATGGAGTATTCATAAAAAGACCGAGCAAATGTCGACTCAATATCGGAATGGCAACAAGGGCAAAAAGAGGGATATTTCTGACTGATTGCAAACTAGCGAAAGTTGTGCCTGCTATGAACAATACATCGGTCCATAATACCAAACGCTTACTATAAATCATGACAAAGAAAGTAGCCATGAGCATAAATCCGAAAAACCAGAACACCCACATGTGGAAGTTAGGGGATTGCCATTCAAGAATAGTATCTCGCATGGCATCACTAGTTAAGGTTTCAAAAGCATAAAGCCACATTCTGTAAGTATTAGGGTTAATGATTGAAGCGATGAATCCGACAACGCCTGAAAAGGCAAAAGTTTGGATTTGTTGCCAATTTAGCCCCTCTTCGCGTTCGCCAGAAAAGAAAAGTTGGAGTCCTTCACCTACAACGTAAACACCTAAAATAACAAAGCCAAGTAGAAAACCACCATGCATGTTTACCCAAAGCACAAAAAGTAGCGGAAATGTCCAAACCAGCCGTGTAGGCCACTTTCCACGCCGCACTTGTTCGGCAACCAAGACAATCCAAGCACCAAAAAGAAGGTTAAACATTTGCGGCCGAGCATTTAGAAACGGAAGCGAGGCTGTAATCCCCCAGAATGTAGAAAATCCGGCTAAATAAGGTTGCCCGTCGCTGGCCCAAAATAACAACCCGAAGGCAAGTGCAATCAACAATGCAAATATGATGCTAAGCCCATTTAAACCACCTAAAAACTTATAGATGGTAGTCATCAGTACTTGCGTAAGCCATTCGTGCGTAACCCACTCTCGATCCGTCGCGGTAAAAGAGAATGATGGATCTTGATGAGGAATACCATTCTCAAGAATATATTCACCTGTCTTTAGATGCCAAAAAAGATCTGGATCGTGAGCAACACGCAGTGAGAAGCCAAATAATGCGGAAAGGAAAATAAAAATGAAGAGCTTACGAGGGGTAATATGCCACATATAAATTAACGAAAAAGATGATTTGTTTCAATGTTTTTTTACTGTTGAGATATTCATGAATGATAATGCAGCCTGGAGAGGATAAGAGGGAACAGGACCAATTAGCTACGATTTGCGCAACTTGTAATTTTACGCAACACAATAACTGGCGAGCGCTTTAATCTATACGGCGTGCATAAACGGTAAAAAGGTCGCCAAAATTTACCGGGATAGCACGATCACCAATCCTGAGGGTGTGTACAATTAAATCTGAAAACCGACCAAGAGACCGATTAAGGCCACCTAGTCGGCTAACCAAATAATGTAGTCTTAGATAGCGCCCTTGTGTACCTGTCCAAATGACTTCGAAACCAGCCTTTTCCAAAAAGCGAACCATGGTTTTTTGGCTGAAAAATTGGACATGCATCGCCATATACCATGGCCAACGGCCGCCCATCATTTTCGATATTAAGCTATCAATATCCATTGTATGAACGGCTAAAGTTCCGCCAGGTTTTAACAAAGCATAGGCTTTCTTTAATTCACCAAGCGGATCAGCCAAATGTTCAATAACGTCCCACATGGTAACGGCATCAAAATACTTACCAATGAATTCAGGATGATCCGATGTCCCATGTATGACCGGCAATCCCGCTTTTCGAGCATATTCAACCGCCCAATCTGAAGGGTCAACACCAGTCGCATCCCATCCTTGTTCACGAGCAACTTCTACAAAAATACCGATGTAGGCACCAATATCAAGAATAGTTCGGCCGTTTCCTGGACCCGTAACTTTCTCTAACGCATCTAAATGCTTTTTAAAGGTAAGTCGCCTTCCAATTCGTTCCTCAACATAGATCTCATCTTCAACGGCCGCATAAAGCTCAAGCAGTTCGTCCCCATCTTGTACAGGATTGGTGTAGACGTGATTACATGTGCTGCATTGTACGATTCGGCCGTGAATGCCATAATCTGGCGTAGTACAACGGAATGCAGCCATATTAGCTGTTTGACCATTCATTGTAGATGGGTACTTAACAGTATAATTATCACTACCACAAAAATTACAAGGGACTTCAATCATAAATAAATATCGTAACGAATTGCTGATTGCAAAGGCAAAGATGTGTACTTAGCTTAGTGAGCTTGAAAAGCATATACGGTTTACTGACCACTAGTTATTGTGACGCTTGCTTTTTTAGGTGTTTTGCCCATTAACCGGCGCACAAATAAACGGCCGATAGTCGCCATTCCTTTATAGACTTCATTGCGAGAAATCTTTGTTGTACCTGCACGCCGATCTTCAAAAACAATAGGAACTTCGCCCACATGAAACCCATATCGTTGAACCAAGAAAAGCATTTCAACAAGGAATGAATAGCCACTAGAGACAATTTGATCGAGTGGGATCGTGTCTAGTACCTCCCGTCGATAAAGGCGAAATCCCGCCGTTGTGTCCATCGCTTGAAGGCCAAGAAGGATTTTAGCTAATCTGTTTGCCCCACGGCTTAAAACAATTCGGCCCCAACTACAATTCTCTTGTCCACCACCCATCACATAACGCGACCCGATTACCATATGTTTAACGGCACTTAATTCAATAATTGCCGGAATGTAACGAGGGTTGTGAGAAAAATCAGCATCCATTGTCATGATACGCTTAACGCCATGCAAGGACAGAGCTTTTCTAAAGCCAGCAATATAGGCGGTGCCTAGCCCTAATTTCCCCGCCCGATGAATCGGAAGCACACGGCCAGGGTATTCGGCCGCCCACTTGTCAGCTATTCCCCCTGTGCCATCAGGCGAATTGTCATCTACATTGATAATGCCAATCGAAACAGGGAGGTCAAGGATTTGTTGAAACAAGTCGTTAATATTATCCGCCTCATTATAAGTCGGAACAATTACCATTGTTTCAGGATAGTTTTCAGAATCATTCATCATACGTTTACCAGTTGCTGAATTTTACCGAGGAAAGTATTTAGAAAACCACTGACCCTTACCTTTTGATACCATAAAGCATGCACTACACTCCACACTTTATAAGCAATCGGTGTAGGAAACCAAAAGTCGACAAGAACAAATCCACAGAGTCTTAGACACTCGCTTTAAACATCTGTGGCATAGGCAATATGTTATTTAACGGTTTTAAGAGTAATTATTGCAGACAGGCAAGGGCCTTTGATCAGAGTTTTTCATTTATCGGTCAATAGCAATAGAAGGCGGATCTTTATAGATATAAGAGCCATCTAAAGGGATTTCATCAATTGCTAGTTTCTTGTCTAGTTCCTTTAGAACAGCTTTTGCTTCAGCCGTAACCGAATCGTCAAAACCATGAAAAGGAGCTAACTCTACTTCGCCGATAAAATTGCCTGCCGGAGTGTTTTCAATAAGAGATCGAGCAATAAGTTCGAAAACGCCATTTGAAATTTGCTTCATGGCAGATGAGACTAAACAGGGTTGTGCCTCTGGTATGCCCAGCCACTGATCAGCATCCACACCGATACAAAAAGCCTCGCTATTCGTAGCCACTTCAACCAAAGCGCCATTCCCAGTTCTTCCACCGGCCGCAAAAATCACATCGGCCCCTTCATCAAGCATTCCCCGAGCTGTTTCAGCCCCCCATATCGGATCACTAAATGCCGCCGATATTTCCCCAGGATGATAAGACGTGAGTACGTTAATTTCTGGATTAATCGCATAGGCTCCAGCCTCGAACCCCTCTTTAAAAGCGACAATAGGAGGAGCTATATCTGTGCCAAATACCCCACCAATTGTCCCTGTTTCAGAAATCATAGCGGCTAATGCACCAGCTAAAAATCCAGCTTTGGCTTCGGGGAAAATTAGCCCGACAATATTTTGGAGTTCTTCAGCTTGATATTGATCAACACCAACAAAATAGATCTCTGGGTATTTTTGTGCAGCCTCGATGGTTGAGCTACTCCAATTAAACCCGACAGTCACAATCACGTCATAATCTTTTTCAACAAAATGTTCAATCGTATCGATAGGGTCAGAAGAAGTTAACGCTTCAACATAGTCTACACGTGCCGCCAAATCAGCTTCGGCTCGTTTGGCCCCTTCCCACGCCGATTGATTAAAAGATTTGTCGTTAATTTGGCCAGCATCGATAACCAGTCCAATGCAAAGTAGCTCCTCATCGGCGCAAGTCGGTAGAGGCTTTTCAACAGCGCTTAAGCTCTCAGATTCGTTACTTATTTCAATTGGAGCCGCCAAAGGGGTAGCAGGCAAAACTTGGAGATTTGATACACATGCGAGCATACTAAACAAAAATAATACCAACACAGACGTGAACAGTTTTTTATACATTAAATTATTGTTTTGTAACTATACAAGTGCCCAAAAACAGCATATACAGGTCTTGAGATGATTAACGGCGCATATGTGGCGGCCCTGTTCGAGCAAAATTTGCTAGTTTTTGACGAGCTGCCAAAATTACCAAAAATAGTACCGCCGTATCTGGGGGAAAATAGGTTTTTTGCAGATTTTCACCAGATAGACACTTGTATAGTTACATTGTTTTAATAGAGTATTCAGTACATAAATAGAATAGTTCACTTGGTTACCTAATTGGTACAGCATAGTGATGTTCTCATGTCATTATAGTTCTAAAAAGCTTAATGTAGTGTGACTCTGTAGTGTTATTCTAAGGTACCTAAGCGTCAGGTACCTTTATCTCATTTAAATCATTCTCAAGCAGAATGTGCTAAAAAGACAATTTATATGTGGCAATTATAGCTTGACAAGCAAAGATTCTAATCCGTGGAAATGATAGCTATTGGCATAAACGGGAGATTCGGCAAGCTGTAAGCTGGGAAACCTTGACATTAGAATGGGAAGCGACGTTTGTAACTCTAGTCGCGCCAAGGGGGCACCAATGCAGAAGTGAATACCACCGCCTAATGAAACATGAGGGTTTTTCGGCCGGTCTAGTATCATCTTATCGGCCGATTCAAACACGGCCGGATCACGGTTCGCCGCACCTAGCACCAGTGAAACCTCCGTCCCTTTTTTGAAGAATCGACCTTCATATTCTAAATCTTCAAGCACCCAGCGATCAAAAATATGCAACGGCGTATCAAAACGCATTAATTCTTCGACCGCCGTTTTTGAAAGCTCTGGGGAATGACGCCATTGGTCCCATTTCTCGCGATTTTGCAAAAGTGCATTCACGCCGTTTCCAACCACATTTACAGTCGCCTCATGTCCCGCGTTAAGCAACAAAATGCAGTTACAGATCAGTTCGTGTTCCGTTAGCTTTTCCCCCTCTTCTTCGACAGAAATTAAATGCGAGATTAAATCGTCTTTTAAATCTTTGCGCCGAATCGCTACGAAATCTTTTAGATAATCGAAAAACTCTTGAGCCGCAATCACGGCCGCCTGTTCGTTTTCGGCCGTGCAGTCCGGCTCATACATTTTCACCATACAGTGAGACCAATGCAGCAGGTGATCGGCCATGTCAGTCGGGATACCTAGCATCTCGGCGATCACAATCACTGGAATCGGGGTGGCAAAAACAGCTTTCAGATCACACACACCTTCATCCGCAATCGTTTGGGCCATCTTGTCGCAAAGTTGCTGCGCTAGCTGAATGATGCGCGGCTGTAACTTCTCAACTTGGCGTGACATAAACGCTTTTTGTACCAATCCACGCAGGCGAGAATGGTCAGGCGGTTCTAATAGCAACAAAGAAAATAACTCTGCATCGTAAAAAGGCTTAAGCTCTGGGCGAGGTTTAACAATTAGTTCAGAATCGGCCGGAACCACATGAGAGATTTGACGGCCGAAACGACGATCACGCAAAATCGCGTTGACATCTTTGTGGTTTACAAACGTCCATTTTTTATAATCTTCCCAAAAGAAAACAGGGGTCTCCTTCCTCAGCTTTTCGTAGTACGGATAAGGATCATTATAAAAGTCAGACTCCCTAACGTTCAGAGAAACGGTTCTAGTCTTTTGATTAATCTGCATAAGCTTTGTATATAAACATCAGAGGGCACAAAAATTGTATTCATGATGTGCCATCTAATGTTGAAGGTCTGTATTCTAACTACTACTCTTTGTCATACGGTTGCCCATCGGCCGCAGGCATCTGCCCCTTGCCGACAACACCGGCTAAAATAATCATCGTTGCTACATACGGGATCATCAGCAAAAATTCGGACGGGATGGGGAGTTTCAGAATAGCTAATTTTGTTTGCAGTGCGTCAGTAAAACCAAACAAGAGGCTGGCCCCAAAAGAGCCAATCGGGTTCCAATTGCCAAAAATCATCGCCGCTAGCCCAATAAAGCCACGGCCGGCCGTTAATCCCTCATCGAACCGAGGAACAGAGCCGAGGGTGAAATAACCACCGGCAAAGCCAGCCATTAAGCCCGACAATAAAATAGCCATCCAACGGGTACGTAGCACATTAATGCCTAATGTGTCAGCCGCCTTTGGATGTTCTCCTACAGCCCGCAGGCGCAATCCCCAGCGGGTGTAATATAAAGCGACATGCAGCACAACGATAATAATCAACATCGAGTAGACAAACATGTTATGCCGGAAAAAAATCGGTCCCAAAATAGGGATATCGCTTAATATGGGAATTTCAAACGGTCTGAAGGTTCCAGGGTTATTGTACTCTTGATACTTTTGCAAAAAGCGTGCCGACAGATAGCTGGTAAACCCGACCGCAAAAATATTGATCACTGTACCTGAAACAATCTGATTGATTTTGTACCGGATTGAAAAGACCCCATGAACGGCCGACAAGATCATTCCCGCCAGCATCGCGCATATGAGGCCAATCACTAAACCAAGTATTTTAAGCCCTTGCTCTTCGAATATACTTGCAAAAAACGATTCAGGTAACCATAAACTGGCGACACTGCCAGCAAATGCCCCCACTAACGCACCGGTCAACATCATCCCTTCGATAGCGATATTAACGATACCGGCTCGCTCGGACAAAATGCCCGACATCGCCCCTAATGTAATCGGAACCGCCCGCACAAGTGTGGCTGATAAAAGACCACCCAGGTTAAGCGATTTTCCGGCCGCCCCCCATGTCAAAAACCCAAAAACAAATAAACCTATGACAAGGGCCAATATCATATTTGCCCATTTCCCAAAGCCACGCCAAAGCTGAATACCCCCTAGAAAAGCAGATACGATTGCCAAAAAGTTTAAGGCCGTTGCGCTAGAGAGCTCCCAATCAAACAAATCTCCAGGGGCGCTAGAAATGGGTAGCTTGAAGGTTGTAATCACGTCAGAAACTTCGAGCTCTTTACTTTCGGCAATAGATCCTAATCCTAATGCGAAAAAATACCACATCGTAAAGGCAAGGAGTAAAAAAATAATCCCTAACACCCGTTGACGGGTAAATAGACTTCGTAAAGTTGGTTGGACACTGCTTGTTGAATTTATAGTTGAAATAGCCATATCTTTTAAATAGTATGTGAAATAGCAATCATTAGACTCTACGAGTCACAGACTACTGACCCCTATTTTTACCCCCATGTATTGGTAACCAATTCCCCATCATCACCTGTGTCTCGCAAACGGTAAATCGTCCGAACAATCGCGGGAGCCGCAATAAATGCTAGAACTAAAGCTTGAACAATTGAAATAATGTCAATTGGAATCCCAGCGTCTAACTGCATTTGGGTTGCTCCGTTCCGCAAAGTGCCAAACAAGATGGCGGCTAAAACGACCCCCACTGGATGGTTTTTACCTAAGAGCGCAAGCGCGATAGAGTCAAAGCCTATACCTGAAGAAAAGGCAACGACAAGTCGGTGGTTTAAAGCCAATATCTCGTTTGCCCCTGCTAACCCAGCCAACCCACCTGATAAAAACATAGCGGTCACAGTAGCTCGGGTAATATTCATACCAGCGTAACGGGCGGCGTTGGGGTTTGCCCCCACAGTGCGCAAGGTAAAGCCCCACTTGGTTCGGAACAGATACCACCAAGTTATGCTAGCAAAAAGTAGTGCTATGAAAAAACCTAAATGAAAACGGCCGACGCCTAGCGACGGCAAGTAGGCGGTCTCTAAAATGACAGGGCTTACCGGGTTTCCAGACGAAGCGGGGTCTTTCATGACCGTGCGCAACAACCATTCAACCAGCCTAATGGCAATAAAGTTCATCATAATCGTATTGATAACTTCATGTCCTCCGGTCTTTGCCTTGAGCCAACCTGGAATATACCCCCAAGCTCCTCCGCCGATAAATCCAGCTAACAGTGCTAATGGGATATGAATAATGGCTGGTAAGTTGGTGAAGCTATAGCCGACCCACGTGGCAGTGGCGGCCCCAATAAATAATTGCCCTTCAGCGCCAATATTAAAAAGACCCGCTCGAAAGCCAAGAGCAACCCCTAGCCCAGCAAAAATCAAAGGGGTAGATGTGACAAGGCTCTCAAGAAAGGGGTTAATAGACTTTTGAAACTGAGCTAAGTCACCTGAGCCCATGGCTGTAAAAATTTCGGCCGGATTTCCAATCGCCCCAACAAACAATGCTTTGTAAGCAACAGCAATTGTATTCCACGAGGCACCTAATCCAGCAAAAAATGATTCGCGAAAAGCCGCATAAACCTCTTCAGTCGTAAGTGCGATAAAAATACCCCCAATCACAAGACCGGAAAATACGGCCAATATCGGATAAAGAGCTGAGCGAAGAGAAGTTTGCCAAAAGCCACCGTCTATCGTTTTGCTTAGCTCCTCAATAAGTACTTGAGTGCTATCCGGTTTTTGTGATTCAGGTTCTTTGTTTTGATCAGTCATTATGTTCTTCCTCAATTCCCCGGTTTTCTGAATCTTCCCCACCTAAAACTTCTTCTGCTGTTGATCCAGCCATCAGTAAGCCAATCTGTTCTTTGGTCACTTGACGCGCATCAACCATGGCCGTTATCCGGCCGTCAAACATCACAGCAATTCGATCAGAAAGCTGCATAACTTCGTCTAGTTCGGTAGAAACGAGCAAAACCGCCACCCCGTCATCCCGCTTTTCAACAATTTGACTGTGAATATATTCAATCGAGCCAACATCAATTCCGCGAGTCGGTTGAGCCGCGACCAAGAATTTAATATCCCGAGAAAACTCACGTGCGACGATCACTTTTTGCTGATTACCACCTGAAAGTGAGCCAACAGCTGTATCAATGGTGGGTGTACGCACGTCAAATTGTTCAACTAGTTTGGCAGCGTTGTTACGTAGAACAGATTCTTGCATGACGGCCCATTTCGAAAAGGGGGGCATATAGTAGGATTGCAAAGCGAGGTTATCAACAATCGGGAAACTAGAAACAACACCGTCTCTTTGACGATCTTCAGGAATATGGGCGGCTCCCAATTCAGTAATAAATCGTGGTGGGCTGTTTTGAATGTTTTGTCCCAGCAAGTTGATTTTACCACCATGGACACGCCCCATGCCGGTAATTGCTTCCACGAGTTCAGTCTGGCCGTTTCCTTGAATTCCGGCAACCCCCAAGATTTCACCGGCTCTGAGTTCAAATGAAATATGATCAATGGCGAGTTGATCTTGGTCATCGATCACGACTAAATCGGTCACTTTAAGAACGATATCCCCCACGGTAGGTGGGCTGCGATCAACATCCAAGTCAACCGCTCGGCCGACCATCATTTCGGCTAATTTGGCTGGGTCAGCTTCGGCCGGAATCGTTGTCCCTACCACTTTCCCCCGCCGCAGCACCGTAATTCGATCTGAATAATCTAAAACTTCACGCAGCTTGTGGGTGATAAAAATGATGGATTTACCTTGGTCAATCAGCAGTTGCATAATCTCGAACAAACTATCTGCTTCTTGTGGGGTCAGCACAGCAGTTGGTTCATCAAAAATCAAGATCTTAGCATCTCGATAGAGGAGTTTAATAATTTCAACTCGCTGCTGAACACCAACGGGCAAATCTCCGACTAAGGCATTTGGGTCAACGTTTAACCCGAAGCGTGATGATAGCTCGCTTATTTTATTAGCAGCTTCTCGTCTTTTTAAAAATCCGCCAGTTGATACAGTCTCTTCCCCCAGCATCACATTTTCAGTGACTGTAAAAACTGGGATCAGCATAAAATGCTGATGAACCATCCCAATTCCGGCCGCGATTGAATCGCTTGGAGAATCGATATTCACCTTTTGCCCATCGACAAATATCTCACCCTCTGTCTGTTGGTACAATCCATACAGAATGTTCATTAAAGTCGACTTTCCGGCTCCATTTTCCCCAAGAAGTGCGTGAACCTCTCCTTTATTTAAGGTAAGGTCGATATGATCGTTTGCCAAAACACCTGGGAAGCGTTTTGTAATGCCTTTCAGCTCAAGAACTGGTCTTTCTAACATAGGGTATTAATTTTAGACAGATTTTATGCGAGTTAATTCATAAAATCAGCCATATTTTTCATTCATGATTTACATCGTTTGACATGCCCCCACTAAAGTGGAGATAGGTTTAAATCAGATTGCTCTTTTAAATGTGCAGCCTGCTCAAAAGCAAGCGAACTTTGATAGCCAATCGTAGAATGCAATCTTCTGCGATTATAAAAGGTTTCAATGAAATAAAAAATTGAAGACATCGCTTGTTGACGAATCTCGAAGCGATGGAAGTAAAGCCACTCAGACTTCAATGTACCGAAGAAGCTTTCCATTGCTGCATTATCCAATCTTTCCAAAGCTAGGCAATGCCTGATGAGAGGCAAAGAGCTGCTGGTAATCGTTACTCGTGTATTGGGTTCCATGATCAGGGTGATGAATTAATCCTTGAGGTGGTCGTCGTTTACGAAAAGCCATTCTCAAAGCTCTTACAGTTA
>JBLIMP010000052.1:0-18982 GCA_047638855.1 Cellvibrionaceae bacterium
CGGCGGCGGCGGCCGGGGTAACGGCCGTTGTGCAACCTGGCGGCTCCGTGCGGGACGATGAGGTGATTGCGGCGGTTAACAAGTTGGGCTTGGTGATGGTTTTGACCGGCACGCGCCATTTCCGGCATTAATAGAGTTGTTCCCTTTTAAGCAAACCAAACTTTTTTGACAGGATAAACAGGATTTTCAGGGTAAAAGTCATCCTGTCCAAATCTTATTTAGGAACAACTCTAATGATGTGTTCAGCATTTTAGCTTGTCGGTGTTTCAGCTTTTAGTCGGATTGGGCCTACTCGGGCAGGGTGCTTACTATTTTTGTCACTATAAAAATCACGAATCACTTGCATGTCTTTCGCTTTGTCGCCAGTTAAATAGAGAGGGTCTGAATTCATGCCCAACCGGTTCGTTGCATAATCAAGATAGCAAAAGTAAATCGGAATCCCGGCCGCCAATGCGATGTGATAAAAGCCTGATTTCCAATATTCAGTATAGGACCGGCTCCCTTCAGGTGAAAGCATCAGCGATACCGTATCAACTGACTCGATATATTCGAGGCTTTGCTGAACAACATCTTTGGCCCCTTGACCACGCACCACAGGCACGGCCCCGACGGCCGTGAGCAAACGTTTAAACGGAAAGCGAAAGAGAGTTGATTTTATAAGCACTTTCGGCCGCTCTCCCATCGACAAAATAGTGAGAACAACCCACAACCCATCAAGGTTTGAGGTGTGCGGGTAGCCAATCGCCATGTACTTTTTTTCGGGCGGTTTCCGGCCGTTCATCGTCCAACCAGAAATTCGCAATATGAAAAGTGAGATTTTTTGAAGCATTTATCGCTACACTTAGAAACGTCCTTACTCTCGCTTTAGACGGATGGGGCCTACACGTTCAGGGTGCTTAGCAACGATGTCGGTATAAAACCCGCGAACGACCTCCATATCTTCAGCCACATTTCCACTGATCCACAACGGAGCTGGGTAAATGCCTAATTCTTTCTTCCCGTAATCTGCATAGGCGAAATAAATGGGCAAAGTCGTTGCTTGCGCGATTTGGTAGAAGCCAATCTTCCAAAATTTCTGCAAAGACCGGCTCCCTTCCGGAGCCAGCATCAATGCCCCACGTTCAACCGACCCCATATACTGGACCATCTGCTGAGCCAGATTCTTGGCACCAATACCTCGCTCGACCGGAATGCCACCTACCGCCAAAAAAGCACGCTTAATTGGAAAACGATAAAAAGATGATTTGATTAAAACCTTCGGCCGTTCTTGCAAAGCCATCATCGCCATAAAAAACCAAAGGGCATCAAAGTTTGAAGTATGTGGGGCGCACACAGCGATATATTTATTCGCATCCGGCCGTTCCCCAACCACTTTCCAGCCGAACAGACGCAGAATGGACTTAGATAATTTTTGAACCATCTTTATTTATTTGTAGCTTTCTCTTGAGCCACAACCGAATGGATTTTAGTTTCATACAGCTCACTGATGCGCCGGGTCATTGTCCCATGTTTGCCATCGCCAATCATCCGGCCGTCAATATGTGTAACCGGTGTCATGCCGCCAAATGTCCCTGTAACAAACGCTTCATCCGCCCCATATACATCAAACAAAGAGAAATTCTTTTGATAGCAAGGGATACCATTCTCTTTAGAAACCTCTATTACTTTTCCACGGGTAATACCGTTCATACAATATTGCCCCGTTGACGTTAAAAGCTCACCATTTTTAACGATGAAGAAATTGGTTGCGTTGCAGGTTGCCACCATTCCATTTACATCCAACATCAAAGCCTCATCTGCCCCAGCTTCAATCGCCTGGACCAGTGCCATGACTTCATGTAGCTTGCTGTGACAGTTGAGTCGTGCGTCTAAGTAGTCGGGCTGACCACGCCGAATGGTGCTGGTAAACAAGGTAATCCCTTTTTCTTTTGATTCTTTATTCGCCTTTTTATATTCAGCAATAATCACCAAATTCGCGCCACCGATTGTCAAACGAGGGTCTTGAGAAGGGGTTTTCTTTGTGCCACGGGTGACCATAAAGCGGCAGTGGACATTGTCATGCATCTTATTGGCATTCAGCGTTTTCCAAATTTCCGCTACAAGCTCTTCTTTGGTCCAACGAAGTTTCATGCCAACGGTGGCCGCGGCCGTCCATAAACGATCCAAATGTTCATCCAGGAAGACCAAAACACCATCGTGCAGCCGAAGTGCTTCCCAAATCCCATCTCCTACCAAGTATCCGCTATCAAAAACAGAGATTTTCGCATTTTCACGTGTATTCAATTCTCCATTTACATAAATTAAAACGTCTTTATTGCGATCATCGGGGACCGCATTGTGTGTACCATGAACCATTTTGGGTGTTATTTCCTTTTTTGTGTGGGTTTGTGGGATTTTGAATCCCTATTTTGATTTTACCTCACATTTTGCGAGAAGGTTATGATGGACAAGATTGAATTTTCAAAAGATAATCGAGATCAATGAACCTAATCATCCGTCCACTTAAAACGGCCGAAGACGGCCGATATTTAGAGCAAATCGTCATTGCCGCTTGGGGCAGCGATGCCCTTGACTCTATTCCAGGCCATTTGAGCCTAACGGTTGCCAAAGAGAATGGTGGCGTGATTCTGCTTGCTTTTGATGAAGATCAAGATAACCGGCCTATCGGCTTTTGCTGGGGGTTTTGGGCCTATATTGAAGAAGAGAAAAAGTGGAAATGTGCGTCTCATATGGCAGGCGTTATTCCTGAATACAAAGGTCAAGGGGTTGGTGAAAAAATCAAATGGGCACAGCGAAAGTTTACGCTTGAAAAAGGATTTGATCTGATGACCTGGACCTATGATCCGCTTGAAACGATGAACGGCTCGCTTAACATTCGCAAGCTGGGAGGTGTGTGCAATCGATATTACGAAAATCTCTATGGCGATTTAGACGACGAACTGAACCGAGGCATTCCGACAGATCGATTCGGGGTTGATTGGTGGCTGGCATCAAATTGGGCAGAAACGCATGAAGACCAATCCCGCCCGCTTCCCACCGTTGAGTCACTTTTGGCAGACGGCGGCCGCTTTTTGAACCAAACGTCGTTAAAAAACGATTTACTTACTCCATGCGATAGTGATTCTACGGCCGTTTTTTCGGCCGAACCACGCTATTTGCTTTTGCAAGTTCCGCGTCGTTTTCAAAGTGTCAAAAAAGCCGATCTTCAAACCGGGTTGGCATGGCGCCTGCATACGCGCGAGCTATTTTCGGCCGCGTTCAACCATGGTTACACCATCATCGACCTCATACCCGGTGACCCGGTGTGCCATTATATTTTTGAGAAAAATTGGAACTATCTGTAGAACGCCAGCTTGCCGGTGTTGATTGCCAAAAGGAATCGACAAGCTAGCGTTCTACAACAAAACATTATGAAACTAGAAAAAGTTGAACTCTATCAGATCGAAATCCCCCTTGTACATCCATTTCGGACCAGCTTTGGAAGCCAAAATGTACGTCAAGTTGTACTTGTACGGGTCACCATTGACGGCATGGTTGCCTGGGGTGAATGTGCCGCCAGCCTTGGCCCATGGTACTCGTCCGACACCAACAAAGAAGCTTGGCATGTGTTAACCGACTTTTTGATCCCGATGACCGTGGGCCAAGAAATTGAACATCCGTCAGACATGCATCGCTTAATGAAGCCGGTACGTGGGCACGTTATGGCGAAAGCGGCTCTTGAAAATGCCGTTTGGGCATGGTTTGGACAAGCGACCGGAAAACCGATATCTGAAATGTTAGGCGGCGTGCGCGAACGAGTCGAGGTCGGCGTAAGCATCGGTATCCAGCCAACAATCGAGCAGCTTGAAGCACGTGTGGCCAGCTTTGTTGAAGCCGGTTACACCCGCATTAAGATGAAGATCGAGCCAGGCTGGTTGATCGAGCCAATCGAACGGATTCGCACCAATCACCCTGACATTCGCTTGATGGGGGACGCCAATTCAGCGTTTACCCTGAACGATATTGACCTACTTAAACAGGTTGATGCCTATGGCTTACTCATGCTTGAACAACCTTTGGGCTATGATGACATTGCGGATCATGCTCGCTTACAAGCGGCAATCAGCACGCCGGTTTGTTTAGATGAGAGCATTCATAGCCCAGCCAATGCGCAGGCGATGATCGACTTAAAAGCGGGTCAAATTATCAATATGAAGGTCGGCCGGGTAGGTGGATTCACCAATGCGATCAAAATTCATGACATGGCGCAAGCGGCCGGAATTCAAATGTGGTGTGGGGGTATGCTCGAAACCGGTATCGGCCGGGCCGCGAACCTGCATTTGTGTACCATGCCAAACTTCACCCTACCGGGCGACGTATCAGCCACAGACCGCTATTACGCGCGCGATGTCTCTGATCGATTTAGCTTAAACACGGAAGACAGCACGATCACTGTACCAACCGGTCCAGGGTTGGGTGTTGAAATCGATGAGGATTACATTTTCGCATTGGCCAGCCAAACGTTTGAACAATCTGCTTCTTAGAGATAGGAGATAAAGGATAGGGATAGGGAAGTTCGAAACGGCAAATTATCCGTATAACAAACCTGTTTCCTTGGGCAGGTTCCCTATCTCTATCTCTATCTCTATCTCTATCCAGAAGTTGATTGAAGAAGTTCAAGAGTTTAATGAGTCTGAAACGGCCGAGGAATTGGCCGATATTTTAGAAGTTGTGCATGCCTTGGCTAAACAAATCAACACTGATCTGAGCGAGCTTGAGAAACTACAAAAAAGCAAACATCAAGAACGAGGTGGCTTTGAAAAGAGGCTGTTTTTAGAGCAAGTCACATCTAGTCAGTAGCCGGTCAAACAAAATGCTAGGGAAGCCAGCCACATTTTCTAAAAGAAGCTACACACGTCCATATCGGATAATAAACAGTAAATCGTTCACATTGGTACCCGTTTGGCCGGTAATAATTAAATGCTCCTCAACCTGTTCAAAATAGGTAAAACTGTCATTTCGAGCTAGATAATCGGCCGCCCTCAATCCCAACCCTAAGCCAGACTTAACCGTTTCCCCCGTCACAATCGCCCCAGCCGCATTTGTAGGGCCATCGTCACCATCCGTGGCATAGGTCGCAATCACAACATCAGCAACACCCGCCAAGTCGATTGCGGCCGCCAATGCCAACTCCTGATTTCGGCCGCCGATGCCTGTGCCGGTCAGCGTCACAGTTGTTTCACCACCCATAATGACGCATACCCCTGGCTCCAGCTCTTTGGCGATTCCGGCCGCCAATGCCCCAACCTCACGTGCTTCACCATCAAGCTTAGTTGTCAGAATTTTGGCATGAAGCCCCAGCTTGGTTGCCGCCTCTTTCGCCGCTTGGCACGCAATCTTTAAGTCCCCCACAAATTCAAAGGGTGAATCAAAATCATGCTGACTATGCGGTGTTTCTTTGAGCTTTTTAACAGCCACAGGGCTATCTATCTCGTATTTTTCAAGGATAGCCAGCGCATCGGCCGGAATTTGTGAGTTCGGCACAGTTGGACCACTGCCGATCATATCAATCGGGTTGCCGATCACATCGCTTAAAACCAGCGTCATCATATTCGCCCCAGATACCATCTGCCCCAAGCCGCCCCCTTTCACCCCGTCAAGCTGTTTTCGCACCGTGTTAAACTCCTGGATCGAACAGCCGCTAGCGAGTAGAGCCTGAGACAACGCTTGCCAGTCCTCCATCTCTAAAAGCGGTCGGGTACACAACGCCGAAGCACCGCCTGAAATCAAGAACAAAACCAAGTCGCCTTCGGCCGTTTGCTCCAACAGTTCAATGATCAGGTCGGCCGCTTTGATCGAGCTTTCATCTGGGACAGGATGAGCCGCAAACAAAGTCTGCACAGCCGGATGTGACACTTTTTGCGTTTGCCCTTTCTTGGTCACAGCGACCCCCGAATCGACCCAGCGTCCCAACTGATCAACCACCCCATTTGCCATCGGCACGGCCGCTTTGCCGATAGCAACGATAAGCAGCCGGCCGGCATTCAAATCAAATTCCTGGTCCCCAATTGAAAGTCGGTTTTTATCTAATTTTAAAAGTTTTTGAGTGCTTTTATATGGGTCAACGGCCGCAACTGCGGCGTTGATCATCTCAAACAGGTGCGATTTGTGATTTTCAAATTTAAGCTTGGGGTTCATAGATTAATACGCTATTTGCTCAACCAAAGAAATTCATAAGGTTTAAGCTCTATCTCTGCAAAAACATCCAGCGTTCGACCCGAAATCAAGTCAGTCAATATACCCAAAGTCGGCAAAGAAACTTTCACCGTTTGATCGCTCACATTGTGCAAGCAATAAACATCTTCACCTGCATGTATACGTTGAATGACAACAACCGCAGCGTGCAGATCAAGGACAGATTGGCCGCCGTTCGGATGAAACGCTGGGCAGTTTCTACGGGCTAGCAACATTTGTTTATACCCATCAAATACCAATTGACGTAAACCGGAAGAAAGTCCTTGCTCTAGCTCCTTCACATTTAGTTTTTGCCGATTAATTGTCCGGTTTTGCCCCGTTTTCTCAACCCCTTCTTGCCAATTTTCAGAGCCAAACAGGCTGTGAAAATAGATACCAGGTACACCACGCAAAGCCAACATCACCGCTTGAGAAGCTAAAAAGCGTTGAGACTTAAGGTCATCAGATTCACTGACACCGGGAATACCCAATCCATTCAAATAGTTGATGTTCAGCTCATAAGCACTTTGCGAGCCATCGCTATTGTTTTTGTACGACACTCGGCCGCCCAACGCCTCAACCCGGGCCGCAACCTGTTCAATCTCATCATCGGGCAAAATACCACGAGCCGGGGTCAGTCCTACCCCATCATGCGAGGCACAAAAGTTGAAAAAGGTCGTTTTATTTGATGGCGGTTCAAGCGAAGTAGCCCATTTTGACAAATAGGAGCCGTCTCCAGTATGAAAGGCGTGCATTAACAAAGGCGGCAGCGAAAAATTGTAAACCATCTGGGCTTCGTTAAAGCCATCGCCAAAGTAGGAGATGTTTTCAACATGGGGGACGTTGGTTTCGGTCACCAAAACTACCTGCGGAGCCATCTCGTCAAGTACCGCCCGCATAAGTTGAATAATGGCGTGGGTTTCGGGCAGATGCAGACTGCATGTGCCAGGGACTTTCCACATAAAGCCAATGGCGTCTAAACGAATCAGTTCAGCCCCATGTTCAACGTATTTTAGCAAAACGGCAATCACTTCTAGCAATAAATCGGGTGACTCAAAATTGAGGTCAATTTGATCTGCGCTAAATGTGGTCCAAACATGTTTAATACCATCGGCCGTTTCAAATGGGGTCAGCAAAGGCAATGCACGCGGCCGAAAAACGGCCGATAAATCAGTATCAGGATCAACCGCTTTAAAATAGTCTGTGTAGGGTTTTTCGCTCTGTAAAAACCGCTGAAACCAATCGCTTTTTTGAGAGATGTGGTTAATCACAGCGTCAAACATCAGCCTAAAGTTATCTCTTAAACCGGCAACCTCAGCCCAACTACCCAACGGCCGGTCAATGGACAAATAGTCGATCACCGAAAATCCATCGTCAGAACTCCACGGATAAAATGGCAAAATATGAACCGTGCTAATCACATCGCTAACCTGCTGGCTCAAAAAACGATTAAGCGTCTCTAAATGCGGCCGATTCCCATCCTGAACCATATCTCCATACGTGATTAAAATCGCATCTTGATGATCCAGTGGTTTTGCGCAAAAGCCACTTAAGTTCGGCCGGAACTCTTCTACCAATTGCGTCAGTCGATAGCACGTTTCCCGGCCAAGCTCTTCCCCATAAATAAAAGTTAGGTGCTTAAGATACCCCTCTGCTTGTGACGACAGTTTCGGAGAATCAGATGGCGGTGACAACATAGTCAAAGATTCTCCGCTTAATACGCAGTTGATTCAACTTGAAGCCGATGTCGGCGATGTCTGGATCAAGTTCATACAAATACGCATAGTCCAGTTTCCCCGCTTGGGCGATTTTTAGCTCATTCAATTTAGCAGACAGCAGAAACTCATGAAGTTCTCTCTCATGAACATAAACCTCATGCTCAACACGCAGCTTTTGATTTCCAACAGCACCCGCCATTCTCTGGCGAGCATCGGCCGCACTCACTTTCAAAACTTCGATTTTCGCTTTTAATTCATCAACAATCGCCTGATCTGGTAAACCTTGGTTATGCCCAATCCGGACCACTGGTTTATTTAAAAGATGGCAGCTTACAACTTGATCATCAATCGAATCCAGTTCAGCTAGTGCAAACAAAGACTCCGTTTCAATTCGCCCTTTGTTTGCGCCGGTAGCGTGCCATTTCCGGCCGACAATCTGGTTTCCGCCCGCAGGATCAGGAAAAACGGCTGAAAGTGGTTGATCGGATTTGCAGAAAATACAGTTCGTTGCCGTGCCAACACCCACTACATCTACAATCAAAGGGGTGTGCTGAAAGCTATTCTCAAGGGTGTCAAATTGTGAATCGCTCGGCGAAATATCGCCAACATAAACCGCCATCTCATGCCGAATCGGCCGTTCGCAACGCGCATCTGGCACATAGAAAAACGGTCCCGCATCTCCAATTCGATTTTGCAAGTTACCTTCGGTCACCCATTCAACCGAACGCCGTAGGCTAATTGCAAATTGGCCATCTTCCCAGCTCCGGTACGAACGGTTTCCTCTTGAGAATACATAGGCTGAATTGGATTCAGTTGAACGGCCGACAAAACCATGCATCGGGAACGTCCTTGTACCATTCAATTCTCGTTGCCCCATCAAGATTTTACTCATCTCCTCATCAACCACGCGCGGCATTAAATCTGTATCTACAGCTGAACGTTTGACTCGATCAAGCGGCATTCCGGCCCAGATATCACCGGTCAAGCCAGTTGCGAAGACAATTTCAGCATGAAAGTTAGTCCCTCTTGAATCGAGTTCAACCGAAACACCCACTAAAGCAGATGGATCAAAGGTAAAGCTAATTTTAGCCGAAACCTCCCCCTCATCGAACTCACAACGGCCGGTGTACGCCACCACCGCATAGTCTTCAGCCGTCTGCTCAACGACAAGCGAACCGTCTGGCTCCAACATTCCGATTATTTCTTGCGTTTCGTCAGAATAAGTGTCACCGCGTTCGGCCGAAATCTGAATCTGCCCAAAGCAACTCCCTCCTATTTCAAGAACGCCATCGCTCGAAACAGTCGCTTCATAATGCTCATTAGCCCATGCAAACGTCCCGACCGGAGTTTGCACATCGTCAATCTTCTGACCAGCATCCAGTACAGCAACCCCCATTCCGCCAGTATAAATATGATGTAATTTACCATCTTGCACCAGCCACTTTTCAACCGGCTGCGCACATGTGCTGACAACATATTTTCCAGATGAAAAACCGGTACAGGCTTTTGGAAGTAGCCGTTCGATTTCGGCCGTCATCTCCCCAAAAATCTGCCGGTAACTGTACTCCATCTTCTCATGCACCTGATCGATACTGACTCCACAAATCGCATCATGCACCGCATTTTGCAAGATGGTTTTTGACCATTGTTTATAGAGTTCTCCGCTCCAACTTTCCCCATTGGCAAGTGCCATCGTCGCCAATGGCTCAACCACCTGGTAGAGCAAATGCTCGCAATCGTGTCCTAATAATTTCAGATAAGCACGGGTGGAAAAAGTACCAGGAAATGTCGCCCCAAATTTCCCAGAGTTCAGTTCTCCGCAAATCTGAGGAATGTCAGTCAGCTTCGGCCGCATCGTAGCCGCAAATGAAGCGGGGGTCGCTTCAACCAAATCGATATGGCCGGCCAACTGATTGCGCCCTGCAAACCAGCGCACCGGGTCTTCTGGGTTATCTTCTAGATCATACCCATCAAACAGCGGCACATCGGCCGTTGGGTAATAAGGCTGGAGCCGATCCGCCTCTTTTTGCAAACGAATCTCGCCAATAGTAGGGGCATGAGTCACCCCATACAGATTCCGATAGCCCCCAAACAAGTTGATCGCAAACAGCTCATGGCCACCAGCCCCTTGCCAATTGAAATATGGCTTCAACTGAGGCACACCGCGCCACACATAGACCGTATCTATTCCAAAATGTCGATGAATTTGAGGAGATTGGGAAATATGACCAAAGGTATCAACCATCCAGCCGATACCGGGTTCACCACCAAAGTTTTTGGTGATTTCTAGCCCGTATTCTAAATTTCGAAAAAGGGTCTCTCCACCCGTTAATTGCCAATCGGGTTGACAATAGTAAGGGCCGATGATTAGGTTTCCGGCCGAAACTAGTTTGCGCACCCGCTCTGCATATTCCGACCGAATCGCCAACAGATCTTCAACAATCAGCGTCTGGCCGTCTAGAAGATAATGAAAATCAGGGTTTTTGGCTACTAATTCTTCAAGGCGTTCAATTAAACCTGGAATCCATTCGGTGGTGTATATCGATGTAAGGAACCATTCGCGATCCCAATGGGTGTGGTTGATGATGTGGACAGTCGTATTTGTCATGCAGTAAGTTGGTTAATTAGTTGGTTAGTTTGCTAGGTGGTTGGTGGGTTTATTGGTGGGTTTATTGCTCACTATTTAACAAACAAACCCACAAAAAACCTATTCTGGATAAATAACCCATTGCGTATCGCGATCGACCCAACGAATCTTATCGGCCGGGAAGCGTAACCAAACAGTGTCATCGGCCGCAACCTTTAAGTCAGGATGTGTTGAAACCTTAACGGTGTCATTTCCAATGCGGATTGTTAGCAAATTTTGGGCACCTAACGGCTCAACAACCAGCACCTGAACTTCAAGCGCATCATCGGCCGGGCTGCTCAAAGTCTCCATATTTTCCGCCCGAATCCCCATCATCATATTTTGCCCCTCATATTTTGCGAGCAAAGGAGCCATTGCCGAATGCGGAGTCAAACGATGATCGCCGATCTTGGCTAAAATCGCACCATCGTATTTTTCGATTTGGGCATGGAAAAAGTTCATCGGTGGGTTGCCGATAAAACTACCAACAAAATGATTCCCTGGCTGGTCATAAACCACCGTCGGATGATCGCACTGCTGAATCACTCCACCTTGCATGACCGCAATCCGATCCCCCATACTCAACGCCTCGATCTGATCATGAGTCACATAAATCGTCGTTGCATCGATTCCAGCTAACAACCGCTTAAGTTCAGCCCGCATCTCCAAACGCAAAAGCGCATCTAGGTTGGATAACGGTTCATCCATCAATAGCACTTCAGCTTTCATCGCAATACCACGCGCTACAGCCACCCGCTGACGTTGCCCGCCCGACATATTGCTGGGATACCGATCCAGCAGCTCTTCAATATGCAGCAGTTCGGCCGCCTCGCGCACGCGCCGGTCAATTTCCTTCACATCGGTCCCGTGCATTTTTAGCCCAAAGGCGATGTTATCAAACACCTTCATATGCGGAAAAATCGCATAGCTCTGGAACACCATCGACAAATTGCGCTCACGTGGAGGCAGATAAGTCACATCTCGGCCGCCAATCGTAATGACACCTGAGTCAGCCATGCCTAAACCGGCAATCGCACGTAACAAAGTTGTCTTGCCACAGCCGCTGGGGCCAAGCAACACGACAAACTCTTTATCAGCAATCGTAATACTGACATTATCTACGGCGGTAAAATCGCCAAATTTCTTCGTTAGGTTTTGAACTTTTATTTCAGCCATTTTCTTTCAGTCATCAGTAGCCAGTGATCAGTGAACAGTCAATCGTGAGAACAACCCACTGATCACTGAATACTGGTCACTAATTACTATTTTGAAACTTGCCCCCACATATTAAACAGATATTTTCGGATAAAGAACATGAAAATCAGCGACGGAATCATCATAAAAAAGCCACCCGCAAACTGATATGCGTCTGACGAATTGCTTAACGATGAAAGCACCTGTGCTGGCAAGGTTCGATTTTGAATCGTCAAAATACTCGCCGCAAACACCTCATTCCATGACATCACAAAAGTGAAGATGGCTGAAGCCGCAATACCTGGCAAAACGAGTGGCAAAACCACATGCCGAAATGCCTGGGTGGGTGTGCAACCAAATACCTGGGCCGCTTCTTCAAGTTCAAACGGTACACTTGCAAAAACGCTGGAAAGAACCAGCACCGTAGTCGGCAGGGTCAATGCCGTGTGCATCAGCGACAGGCTGTAAATGTTGTCGAAAAAGCCCAACTGAATAAACATCACCGCCAAAGGAATCGATAAGACGACAATTGGAAAAGCGCGAACGGTCAAGATCGACAGCCGGAAAAAGTTTCGGCCGGGAAAAAGATAACGGCTAATCGCATACCCGGCCGGGGCCGCAATTAATGTCGACAACACCAGCGTGATAACCGCCACCAAAATCGAATTGATTAATCCCGGAATAATCCCTTCTGAATTGAGGAAGAACCGCATCGTTTCAGTTGAAAAAGGGATAAAGGGGAGAAAGCCTTTGGGGTACGACCGAACCGTTTCTTGCGTGGTAAACGCCATCGAGAAAATAAAGAAAATCGGGACGGTAATCCATAAGCAAAGCACAATTGCCAGTACGTAAGTCCAGCCTCGCCGAATTTTCGCCTTGCGTTGCATGTGCCGATGTACGGCCAAAACTTCTGGTGCAACTTGTGGTAGATTTTCACTGCTCATTAGGCCGCTGCCTCCTCTTGAGTACGGATTGCACGCAAATAAACGACCGCTGTAAACATCGAAATAATTAAGATGAGGACGGCATAGGCGGCCGCCACATTGCTATTTCGCAAGTCAAAATATTGGCGATAGGTTTCGTTTGCCAACACCGTCACCACGTCACCGCCAGACAATGCAATCACCACGGCAAATACCTGAAAAGCCAAAATCGTGCGTAAAATCAGAGCCACTTGCAAACTGGGGCGTAGCAACGGCAAAATTATATAGCGCAGTCGTTGCCACAAATTGGCTCCAAACAGTTCGGCCGCTTCCAGCACCTCGGTTGAAATCGCCTGCAAGCCAGAGACCACAATCACCATCACTATCGATGTGGCTCGCCACACTTCAGCCAGCCAAATTGCTACCAAAATCCAGTTACGTGAGTCTGCCGTCAGCCACGCAGACGGAGAATCTATAAAACCGACCGTTTGCAAAAAGCTATTGAGTAGCCCATTTTGCGTAAAAATCGCAAACCAAAGGATACCCACTGCCAATTCTGAAACCCCCAACGGGATCGCAAAAATGTACAAAATAAAGGTATTGAATTTAAGCTGAGCTTGAATCACCAATGCCATGACTATCGCTAGCACAAACTGTGCCGGGATAATTACCAGTAGCAATAGGGCCGTATTGCGCATCGCAGGCCAGAAAAAACGATCATTGGTCATTTTTTCAATGTATTTAGTTGTAAACTCACCCGCATTACCCCGGTCAACCCGGCCGGTTACCTCATCTTCAAAAATCTGAATATAGCGAGATGGTGACCACCCCTCAACCACTTCGCCATTGTTTTCCCCACGTACCAAAAACCAAACCTCAAGCGTAATCAAATCAACAATTTGGGCTTCTACTCGAGCTTCAAGTTGACCCACTACCTCACTGCTTTCATTTGGTTCAGCATAAACACTGGTTAACGGGTCTGCGTTGCTGCCTAAACGTCGCCGAACGGTCCCCATTAAGGGAGTGCCGTCTTCAGCTTCTTCTCGAATTCGAATCCGACTTTCAGACGCCCAGCCTTCGGCCGTCCCCCCATTCACATCTGGTGCTTCTATCTTAAACCAGATTTCAGTTAGTAAATTATTTTCGCCAAGGTCTTCCTCAGAGACTAAATTTCCCTGACGACCTAATACCTCAATCGAAGCTGATTGTGGAATGACATCAGCTAAAGCAGCATCTAAATTAGCTTCCTGCAGCAGCGCTAAGTTCGCTTCGTCATCGTACACGGCCAAGATCAGACCACGCACCATCGGGTATGCAAAGAAGAGCAAAACATATATTAATGTCGGGGAGATGAGTAAATACGGGACCCAATTTCGTTTTTGCATGATTTTTTATGGTAGAGGCGAGATACCCGGCTTGTCTGCAAACGGAGCGTGTGCAAACAAGTGAGGGGAACTCGCCCGGGTTACGGCAAACGATTGCTGTTCTGCAACCATTTGCCATGCCACGGGCGAGTTCCGCCAGCCACTTGTGTGCTAGCCTAGATCGTGCGGGCGTATCTCGCCCTTACGAAAAACACTACGGATTAACGACACAAGGTCCGTCACCGGCTGGGTCTGGTGCCCAACATGGTGCGCCTGTTTCATTCATCAATGCTTGAAGGTTGTCACCCTCTTCACCAAGAACAGTCGCGATGTCTTCGCCGTCTAGTACGATCCGGTCAAACGCATTGCGGAAGATCTGATTGAGCTCGCCGCCACGGTCGCCTAATCCGACTGGAAGTAGAGCTGGCAACGCTGTAGGCGAAGTCGCCTGAAGGTTAACCGCACCCGCTTCAATAGCGACACCGGCTGACAATTCAGCAACATCAACGCCACCCACAACTGGGAAGAAGCCAAGTTCTTTAAGAACTTCACCTTGTACGTCAGCACGGGTTAGGTATTCGATCATAGCCGCCGCACCTTCAGGGTCTGGCGCATCGGCCGGGATTCCCAAACCAACAATCACAGGCATAAAGCCTGATCCAGCTGGACCAGCAGGTGCTGGGAACGCTACAAACTGATCTGGATCAGAGTTGAACGCTTCAATCAAACGAGCGGTGTGATCAAACGCCACCCACACATCGCCAGATTGAAGTGGCTCTTGCATGAAGTCATAGTTGATTGACTCTGGGTTCAAGTTTGGCCATAAAACGTCACGTGCCCAAACCATCATCTCTTCAGCCGCGTCACTACGGAATTCACTCACCATACCACCGGTGAATGATGGGAACAAATACCCTTCAAGGAAGCGATGGAACAAACCAGCATGTGGTAATCCACACTTTGGCTCTCCGGCCGCTTCTGTGATGTTTTCACACCATTCCCCAAGTTCAACCCAAGTCAACGCGTTCACATCTGCACCATCTGGCAAATATTGCAACGCATCTTTGTTAGCCGCGAAGATATAAGTCGCTTGCATCCATGGAACGTAGTGCAAGAAGTCATCAGTACCGAGCAAGCCGGTGTCGATATACCCCTCGTTTAACTCACGGGTGTCTAACAAATCTTCAGCCACATCGATCATATTGGTCACTGCGTTTTCACGAGCCAATGGAGGGAAGTTTCCATGTAGCGTACCAATCAAGTCGATAGCGCCTGAGCCTGCTTCGATTTGATCAAGCAGAGGGCCGTCTTCAGCTACGATAAAGTCGAAACCGCCTTTATTCAAAATTGCACGGAATTTCGCTTGTTCTTCAACTGGGCCAAATTGCGTGCTAACGAAAACGGTTGAAGCCATTTCCATGCTTTCCATCGCAGCCGCGCCAGCAGGTGCCACTTCACACGGGCCGTCTCCAGCAGGGTCAGGTGCCCAGCAAGGTGCGCCAGTCTCACTCATCAACGCAGCTAGATTATCACCTTCTTCGTTTAGAACAGCTTCGATGTCTTCACCTTCCAAAACGATGCGATCAAACGCATTGCGGAAGATTTGGTTGAGTTCGCCACCACGATCACCCAATCCTACTGGAAGCAGGGCGGGTAGAGCGTTTGGAGAAGTAGCTTGGAGCGTTACAGCACCCGCTTCAATCGCAACACCCTCTGACAATGCAGACACGTCTACACCATCAACAACTGGGAAGAAGCCAAGTTCTTTCAAGACTGCGCCCTGAACGTCAGGACGGGTCAAGAACTCGATCATTTCAACCGCAGCTTCAGGGTCTGGCGCATCGGCCGGGATTCCCAAACCAACGATAACCGGCATAAAGCCTGCACCGGCCGGTCCGGTTGGGGCCGGGAATGCCACGAATCCATCAGGATCAGAGTTGAATGCTTCGATCAAACGTGCAGTGTGATCAAACGCAACCCATACATCACCAGATTGAAGTGGTTCCTGCATAAAGTCATAGTTGATTGATTCTGGGTTCATCGTTGGCCACAGTACATCACGTGCCCAAGTCATCATTTCGGTCGCTTCCGCACTGCGGAAGTTGCTCACCATACCGCCTGTAAACGATGGGAACATATACCCTTCGAGGAAGCGATGGAACAAACCAGCATGTGGCAAACCACATTTCTGTTCGCCGGTGCCGTCTAAAATGTTTTGACACCAGGTCGCGTATTGTTCCCAGGTTAGGCTGTCAACATCAGCACCATCTGGCAAATAAGGCAATGCCTCTGTGCTAGCCGCAAAGATGTAAGTTGCTTGCATCCATGGGACATAGTGCAAAAAGTCATCGGTGCCGAGCAAGCCGGTGTCGATGTACGCTTCTGCCAATTCACGTGAGTCAAGCAGATCTTCAGCGATGTCGATCATGTTCATGAGCGAGTCTTCACGCGCTAATGGAGGGAATGAGCCATGCAATGCACCAATCAGGTCGATGCTGCCTGAACCGGCGATAATTTGATCAAGGGTTGGACCTTCTTCACCAGCGGTAAAGTCGTAGCCACCTTCTTCTAAAATCAAACGGAATTTCGCTTGTTCTTCAACTGGGCCAAACTGGGTGCTAACGAAAACGGCACTGCCGTCCATCATTTCGCTATCCATTGCGCCAGCGGGCGCCACTTGACACGGGCCGTCACCAGCAGGGTCAGGTGCCCAACAAGGTGCGCCTGTTTCGCTCATCAATGCTTGAAGTGAATCACCTTCTTCATTAAGAACGGTTTCAATGTCTTCGCCGTCTAAGACGATACGGTCGAACGCATTACGGAAGATTTGGTTAAGTTCGCCACCACGGTCGCCCAATCCAACTGGAAGGAGCGCAGGTAGTGCATCTGGAGCGGTTGCCTGTTTGGTAACTGCACCGGCTTCGATCGCAACACCATCTGACAATGATGAAAAGTCAACACCATCAACAACTGGGAAGAAACCAAGTTCTTTTAAGACTGCGCCCTGTACGTCAGGACGGGTCAAAAACTCGATCATTTCAGCGCCAGCTTCTGGATTTGGCGCGTCGGCAGGGATTCCCAAACCAACGATAACTGGCATGAAACCACGGCCGGCCGCGCCTGCAGGGGCAGGGAATGCGATAAATTGATCTGGATCAGAGTTGAATGCCTCGATCAAACGAGCGGTGTGGTCAAATGCAACCCATACGTCGCCAGACTGAAGTGGCTCTTGCATGAAGTCGTAGTTGATTGATTCTGGATGAACGTTTGGCCACAGCACGTCACGTGCCCAAGCCATCATGTCGGCCGCTTCCGCACTGCGGAAGTTGCTCACCATACCACCGGTGAATGATGGGAACATGTACCCTTCTAGGAAACGATGGAACAGACCCGCATGTGGCAAACCACATTTTGGAGAGCCGGTTTCGGCCGTCAAGTTCGCACACCATTCGCCTACTTCTTGCCATGTTAGCGCGTCAACATCTGCGCCATCTGGCAAAAACTCAAGTGCATCTTTATTGGCTGCAAAGATATAGGTTGCCTGCATCCAAGGGACATAGTGCAAGAAATCGTCTGTGCCCAAAAGACCAGTGTCGATGTATGCCTGAGCCAAATCACGATCACCTGAAAGGTCATCAGCAAGGTCAGCCATGTTCATCAATGAGTTTTCCCGCGCCAATGGTGGGAATGAACCATGTAGAGCACCAATCACGTCGATGCTGCCAGAACCAGCTAGAATCTGGTCCAAAGTTGGCCCTTCTTCACCAGAAGTGAAGTCATAGCCAGCTTCTGCAAGAATAGTACGGAACTTTTCTTGCTCTTCAACTGGGCTGAATTGGGTGCTGACAAAAACAGCTCCCTCAGCCATCTCTTCTTCGACCACTGCCGCTACTTCCGTCGGTTCGGCAGGTGCTTCTGTCGGTTCTGCTGGTGGCTCGCCACCACAGGCGGCCAATAGCAAAAGAAGCGCTAGTATGATTGCAAACATCTTCCAAAAATATTTCATATTCTTCTCCTTAAATTTGAATAACTTGAGCGAAATAGTTCCTCATGCGCATTGGGGTGCTTCGCACAAGTGGATAGTTACGAGTGGGAAGTGGTTAGCGAAGTTCACCAACCACTAGTCACTAATCACTCTCCACTTCAACTGGTTTTCCCGTTGAATTCCGAATGACAAGAGTGGGTTTTAATACAATTTGAGATTGTTCAATTGACTGGTTCTTAATTTGTTGGATTAAGTTTTGGGCAACAAGGGCCCCCATCTGGTGAGCGGGTTGATGCAGTGTGGTCAACCCAGGATTGGCCATTTCGGCCAGCACAATGTCGTCAAAGCCAGTAATGCTCACGTCGACACCTACGGTTAGATTTCGTTCTTGCACAGCATGCACAGCACCAATCGCCAGCAGGTCATTACATGCGACAATGGCGGTTGGTGGTTGATCAAGATCAAGCAGTTGCAATGCGCCCACCCGGCCGGACCGTTGCCGGAAATTGGTTACCACGAGGTTTTTGTCATCAAAAATTAAACCGTGTTTTTTGATGGCGTTTATAAATCCTTGAACCCGATGAAATGATTTTGTGTAGCTCATTGGTTCTGCAATACAGCCCAATTTTGTATGCCCCAAACTAACTAGATGGTCAACCGCCTGTTCAATCCCCCACTCACCATCCTCATCTACATAATTAAAATCGTTGTCATTTTCCATCCGGCCGAATGCGACAAACGGAAATTTGTGTTTCCTAAGAAGCTCTATGCGTTTGTCTTGACGATGGGTACGCACAACTATAAACCCATCAACACGCTGGCCTTTGATATGCTCCATGTACACATCAAGTTCGTCCTCTTCACTGGCGGCCGAAATTGACAGATCAAGCCCAGCGGCCGATGTTTGTTCGACAATTCCAGACAAAAGCAACCCAAAGAACGGGTCAGAAAAACGGAGG
>JBLIMP010000053.1:0-18850 GCA_047638855.1 Cellvibrionaceae bacterium
TGCCCTAGCATGACCATTTTTTCGCTCCCAAATTTTGCGCCATAAACTGATGCATGGGCGGTTAAGATTAAAGGTAGCTCTGGGTCGGCCGCTTTGATCAAGCGGGCAACGGCGTTCGAGATAATCTCTTCAAGCTCAGAATAAATCTCCATCACACTTTTTCCGGCCGACTCTTGTAATGTCATCAACGAACTGCGCGATATCCACGGAACTGTGATAACTTGGACTTGAACCCCTAATTCATCCGGCCCGAGTAAGGCCAATTTATCCCCCACAAACATATGTGGAACATCGAGGGTTGCAAATTCTTGAAGAGTATGAGCACGGCCGCTGCCACGTGCAACATCGTGATTCCCCACCAGCAGTACAGTTGGAATGCCTGCATCTGAAAGTCGCATGATGCGTTTGCCCCATTCACGCTGATAAGTCGGTTGTGGATTCCGATCTTTGTAGACATCACCGGCAAAAATGACTAGGTCCACTTTCTCAGCCAATGCTCTATCGATGATTTGGTCTAGTGAATGAAGAAAGTCGGTCACACGGATCGGCAGCCCTGAATCAGGGTCCACTCGGCCAGCGGTGACCATATCGATATGAGCATCTGCAAAATGCAAAATTCTTAGAGACATAGTTAGATTTATCGGTAGTCGAGCCTGAGCTCATAGTCTGAAGCAGAAGGGGGCAACGAGGGAGGTGGTGATACACGCGCCACGATCACATAATAGCGACCGGCCGCTAATGGCCCTTTAATCCATTCCCCTTGAGCACCCAAATTGTTGCCTACTAAAATGAGGTTTTTATCGCCGTCGTACAGGAGTAAATCGTAGTCGGCCGTGCCTGGAATGAGCAGATCAAAGATTACATCAACGGCCGTTGTTGGGTTGTATTGGTATATGTCGTAGGCGTCACCAGCACCATCAAAATTCTCATAGATCAAATCACCCGGATTTATTTCTCGCGTTCCTGTAGGTGATGTAACGGCCGGAAGCGGTTGACTGCTTGAGGCTACGGGAAGGAAAACCTGATTGGTTACTGTAAATGTGACAGCCGGTTGAGTTAGTTGAACGTTTGAAAAATCATGACTTTGAACCACGCCAGTCGGTAAATCATTGGGAATATCACCGCCAAACAAAAAGAGCTGGCTGCCCGTAAAGTCGCCACGTAACCAAGAAAAAGGAGGATTATCAATGTTAAAACTGACATCTAACGTTTGCCAAGTTGCGCCCGCGACCGAAATATCGATCGCTTCAACTGTTTCAACATAATTTTGGGCACTATTGCGGCCGCCGTAAACATACCAAATCCCATCAGGGCCAACTGCACTGCCTGCATAAAAACGGGAGGTATTCATCGGCTCAATGGTAAACCAGCTACCGCCACCAAATTGATCATAACATTCCACTAACTCAACGATTTGATTGGTGCCTGTAATGACGCCACTATTAGTTAGTCCACCAGCGACGCAGGTTGTTGCCCCAATTGTCACTGCTGTATGCCCGTAGCGAGAGACCTGCATATCGGGTTCAGTCGTCCATGACTTAGCTCCGTTATTGTCGACATAGCGACGAACTTCGGCCGATGCTCGAACCTGTGTTGGGTCATCTGACAAAGGTTGACCCGCTAGCCCACCGGTTAAGTAAAAGCCTTCCAGCCCTGTATATGTAAACTCTGTGAGTTCACCGTAGCCCACCGGCCCCTGCAACCCACCTGTATTCCAATTAAGTGCGGGGCTAGTGACAATGCTCCAACTGTCTGAAGCGATATCGTACACCCAATGGTCACCTGCATAACTGTCGATGCTGCCTACATAGCCGGAAATCAAATGGATTTGGTTGTTAACCAAAGCTGCGTCAGTTGCAGAATACCCTCGGCCGTCGGCCGATTCATTTGCAGGCATGTTGGCCAAAGCGGTCCATACCCCAGTGCTTGTGTTATAGCGCCACATTTGACCGACACGCTTTACATCAGGTACCAGTACATTTTGGCCCGCAATGATATAAGCATTAACGCCGTCCATAACCAGCGCATGGCGACTCACTCGCTCCGGCATCCCTTCTGCTTCGTTTTGCCAACCGGCATCTGGCTCCATCGATACTTCGATATTGAGATGGATTGGCCCGCTTGCGGCGATATTGCGATCCACGACTTCAATGCGATATATTTGTCCTTGTACTGCTTGAAAAGAAGCCTGTGATAAAAAGGCGTCATAATCATCATTACAAGCCAGTAGCGTTAAGCCGGTGCAGGCACTTCCCGAGCTGTCTGAATAGATGGCGATTACCGTATCGTAATTGCGTTTATAATCCTGATCGGTCACTGTTTTAACCGTCATCGTGCCACCGACGGGTGCTTCAACCCAGTACCAAGCTGAACGATATCCTTGCGGCCGACTGGAGCCAGCCAAACAACTGATTGACGGATCGACCGGACTATTAAATGAGGTCGTATACGAGCCGATATCTTTTGTTTGATCACCCACAGCCGCGACAATTAACCCATCATAATCCAATTCAAGTTCACTTGCGCCCGTGCAAGTATCACTTGCAATATCGAGTAGCTCATTTACAGATCGAGATGTTCCAGCGAAAGGGGTCTGGGGTTCCCAGATGTGCCCAGGAGTAGGAGTTGCTGCGATAGGTGACGTCCATAATTCATCAGCTTGGGCAAAGACTGAAAACAGCACGAAGATGATTACCGAAATAAGAACAAAAAAGATTGCAGGAAATTTAATTAGTTGATAGCGCATAAAAAGGTGTAATTTGATAGAGGCTTCGTATTGGACGGGGTAAGGCGTTTTTCGAAAAATAAATAACCCTTCAATTCGAAAACGCCTCGAGCCGATTCTGAAAATCAATACGATTTCACCCTCATTAATTTTCGGAATCGGCCTAACGTTACAAATCAAACCCCTTTTCAAATAATTAATAGGGAACAATTAATTATAAATGGCTAGTGGATTTGCTCGCACAAACCCACTAACCACTCACAAATTCAATAATTCGCTATTAATTATTGGCCTTTCTCAATGCAATTGTAGCCTCTACCTGACCAATGGTCACCGATTCCCGGCCGGTGGCACCTGAAAGCTCACCAGATTCCAGGCTTGTCGCTAATGTTTCTGAGGTGATGTAGTCACTGAAATTTGTGACGGCCAAAGCAACATCCCCACTGGTCGTGATCGTTAAATTGATCCGATCTTCAACTGCTAAACCAGACGTTTTGCGTAGATCGTTAATTGTGCGGATCATATCTCGCGCGTACCCTTCCTGGGTTAACTCAGGTGTGAGTTCAGTGTCCAAAGCTACGGTGACACCTTTGTCACTGGCGACGGCCAAATCTCCGGCCGCTTCCGTTTGCACGAGCACATCTTCATTACTGAGCGAATAGGTTTCGCCCTCTACCGTCACCGTTAAGCTTTCACCCGCTTGGAGCACACGTGCCCCTTCAACCGGGTCAAGCTCCATCAGCGCATTGCGTACCTTTGGAAACGCCTTACCCAGTTTGGGACCCAAACTACGATTGTTTGGCATGAGGACATAGCTGACCAGTTCACCCACTTCTGAAACGATTTCGATCTCTTTGACATTGATCTCTTCCGCAATGACGTCAGCCAATTCGCGCAGATCAGACTCTTCCTGCTGAGAACCAACGTTGACCCGAGCTTTTGCCAGCGGCTGACGCAATTTAATGTCGGCCGAGCCGCGCGCTGCTCGCCCGAGGCTAGCAGTCACAATTGCCAAGCGCATTTTGTTTAGCAATGCCTGGTCCAAATCTTCGGCCGTTACATCGGGGTAGAGCGTATGATGCACACTTTCTGGCGCATCTGAATCAATCGACCTGACTAGATTTTGATACATCTCTTCGGTTGTGAAAGGGATAAATGGCGCCAACAATTGTGTCACCTGCACCAAAACGCTATATAGCGTTTCATATGCGGCACGTTTGTCACTATCCATTTCGCCGCGCCAGAAACGGCGGCGTGAACGACGCACGTACCAGTTTGACACATCATCGATCAGGGCTTCTAAGTATTGTGTGGCTCGTTCCGCATCGTACACATCAAGCGAAGCCCGAACATTAACAGTTGTCTCTTTGACTCGCTCAAGCGCCCATGCGTCAAGTGTTGCATTCCCCGAGTTAGGCGATGATTCTGCATCATCACTATTCGGTGTCCAACCGTCTAAAACACTGTAGCTGACAAAGAACGAGTAAACGTTCCAAAGTGGGATTAGAAAACGACGACGTGCTTCATCTCCGGTGCCATAGCCAAAGAGCGCATTCTTTTCTGGCTTGCTAGATGCGTACAGCCAGCGCATCGTATCGGCCCCCATTTTATCAGCCGCCTCATTAAACTCGATTGAGTTTCCCCACGATTTGTGCATTTCCCGGCCGTCTTCAGCCAGCACTGTGTTATATGCAAACAGGTTTTTAAATGGACCTTCGTCAGCCAAAACGGTTGACTGGGCCAGTAACGAGTAGAACCAGTTGCGAAACTGCCCAGGGAATGATTCAGAAATCCAGTCGGCCGGATACCATTTTTCCCAATATGCCCGATCGGTGCTGTGCTGTAGCGTTGAAAATGCCACGATCCCCGCATCGAGCCACGGGTTGCCCACATCTTTGATGCGGGTGCCGATTAGCTCAGGGTTTTTAGGATGGCGGATCTTTACCGCATCGATGTACGGCCGATGCGGTGTATGGCCGTCGAACACATCCCACCCTTCAACTGCCAGCTCTTTCAGCTCTTCGCGCGAGCCGACAACATGATAAGAGCCATCGTCAAAAACCCAGATCGGCAGAGCTAATCCCCAATATCGCTTTTTCGAGATCATCCAGTCGTGCATGTTGCGCAACCAGTCTTGTTCACGATCATGGCCGAACGATGGGTACCAAGTTGCATGATCCACGCGATCCATGATTTGGTAGCGCAGATTGGCCTCTTTCTCTGCGGCTGTCACTTCTTCACGCGACTTGTCGAGCAGTTGACCCATACTGATAAACCACTCATCAACCAGCCGGTAAACCAATTCTGTGCCACAGCGCCAACAATGTGGATACCTGTGCAAGAATCGTTGCTTCCGGTAGAAAACATCTTTTTCGCGCAGGCTATCAAAGACTTGTTCAGCCACTTCGAGCACAAGCTGGCCTGTAAAATCACCGAAGCCAGCCATGTAATAACCGCTGTCATCAAGCGGGGCCAAGATCGGCAGATCTTTCTCTTTCCCAAGCTGGAAGTCTTCTGCACCACAGCCAGGGGCGATATGGACGATACCGGTCCCTTCAGTCGCACTGACATCTTTCCATGAGATGACTCGGTGAACATAGTCTTTCTCAGCAAACGTTTCTTTGACGATATCCAATTCATCAAATGGTCCATCATACGTGAGCCCGATGAGGTCGGAGCCTTTGACTTCACCTACAACTTCCCAATCACGCGCTTTCCCCTTCATCGTCTGTTTGACCGCTTCTTTGGCAACGTAATAGGTCCACCCTTCATTATCTTTGACCTGGGCATAAGCCAGTTCAGGGTGAACAGCGGCCGCCACGTTGCTGGTCAGCGTCCATGGGGTCGTCGTCCACGCGAGTAGGGCCTCTTTTTCCCGGCCGTGTAGTGGAAAACGGACATAAACAGAATCATGCGAGATGTCTTTGTAGCCATCGGTCACGATTTCATGCTGACTGATGCCGGTACCACAGCGGGTACACCAAGGCATGACGTCGGTGCCAGAGTACAGATAACCACGCTCTTCGCACGATTTTAAGAAGCCCCAGATTTGATAGTTGTTCTCGTCACTGAATGTGAAGTATGAACCACCCATTTCTGGCATGCCCAATTTCCCAACAATTTGTTCAACCGTTCCGGTGACTGGCCCTTTTGGTCCTTCAACAGTAACTGTTTGAGATGGGTCTTCTTCTAATTTTGCGCGGAGCATTTCAAGCATTTCAAGATCGTTCCAATCCATCCAGTAGCCCAAACGTTGTGACTGGTCAGATTGCACGGCCGCAAATTGCAACACCCGCATCTTGCACAAGTTGATAAATTTTGCCAGCCCGTATGCTTCGATGTCCCGCTTGTTTTTGAAGCCTAAGTCTTTTTCAACGTTGACTTCGACCCACAGCCCTTGGCAGTCAAACCCCTGTTGCCAACGCAACTCTTTGCCCAACATCGCTTGATAGCGGTTGTAAAGGTCTTTGTAGGTGCGTCCCCAAGCATGATGAACCCCCATTGGATTGTTGGCCGTGATGGGGCCATCGATGAAAGACCAAGTTTCGGCCGCGTCTTTGCGTAGTTCACGCAGTTTGTTGAACGCGTCGGTTGTTTTCCAATATTTGAGGATTTTGTGTTCCATTTTCACAAAATCGACTTTGTTGCTAACTTCTTTAAATGACATGTTTTTACCTAGTGCCGCTAGCGGCGTTATGATTTTTGATTGGTTGGGGGCACAGCGTATGGTGCCATTAGGTTCAGCATGCTGAACCTTTACCGGTGACATTCCCGGCTATGAACATATTCGTTCATAGCCGGGGCTGATAATTCGCTTTAAATTTATTTTTAGACAGGATAAACAAGGTTTACAGAATATTTCGTGCTTGATCCAAATAGCTTTTATACTCATCTTCGTGGTTTATAGGTACGATATTTTCGTTTTATATCGATCCTTTTCTCTCCAAAATTAATAAGGAGTCCAAAATCTTGATTCGTAGCTTTTAGGTAGTTCACTAGCTGAACTTCGTGAATTCTCGCGATTTCTCAAACCGCTTTTAGCTCAACTATAATTAAATCTTCAACCACAATATCGACTATGAACTCACCAACAACTTCATCGGAGTATTTCACAGTAATCGGCTGTTGGTTCTTTGCTTCTAGCCCAGCTTTCCTCAACTCAATCATCAGACTGTTTTCATAAACTGATTCAAAAAAACCTGATCCCATTGTGTTGTAAACGTTATAAGCACAACCGATATTTTTTTCTGTTAATTCTTGCTGCTCCATATTTTTTTACCCTAAATATAACCGTTCAGAGGGGTGTAAGGCCATAGGCATTTCCTTCGGTCGGGACGGGAAGAAAATCTCTTCTTCGGGGCTTAAAACCGCCCCGCCCCTTTCACCCCTACGAAGTTATGCGTATCAATGACAGGGGGACTGAACGGTTACCCCTAAATCTAAAATCCTGTTGATCTTGTCTAAAATCATTTGTCCGCTTTAGCAAACTTGTCTAGCAGATAGTTGGCTAAAACAACTTCAGTCCCAGCTAAACCTGTTGACGAAAACAGCGTGATTTCATCGGCCGATTTCCGGCCGGGATGCGACCCAGATACCAGCTTGTCCAACCCGATCATCCCGATTCGGTCACCCAGAAAATAGGGGCGATCATAGCCACTAATTTGAGCGAGTGAGTCAGTCACAATTAGATCAAGTCGCTTGATTATTTCTTTTGGTAATTCGTGCGCATCTTCGAACTTTGGCCCGATACTGTTGATATGTGTCCCAGCCTTAAGCCATTTTTCTTTAAAAATAGCAATCCGGCTATTGGTGGCTGTAATCAGAATGTCGGCCGCTTGAACCGCCTCTTTCGCTTCACGAGCAACCTGAACCGAAGCATCGAACCGTCGTTCTAAATATTGTTTTAGTGCTTCTGCGCGGGAATAAGTCCTTGAGAAGAGCACAATCTGTTTAATTTCAGGGCGAACAGCTAGGACCGCTTTTATCTGTGTTCGAGCCTGATACCCTGCCCCGATCACAGCAAGGACTCTCGCGTCTTTGCGAGCCATGAGATCGGCCGCCAAGCCGTTAATCGCCCCAGTACGTAACGAGCCGATATACTTTCCTGTGACAATTCCTTTTAACCGGCCGCTGTCAGAATCATAAACCACAACCATTTGGTCATCATCGATCGTAGCCCCATCTACTTTAAAGATTGGAAATACCCGAAAGCCAATGACATTGGCATTGCTGTCTCTCTGGCCAACCGCCCCACCTTTGGAGAAAATCAATTTACCCGCTGGGGCTTGCAAGGAGGACCGTGCCGGACCGATAAATGTCCCGGCCGCTTGCTCCAAAAAGGCATTGTTCATTTGTTGGATGGCGGTTGCCATATCGATGTGTCCACGCACATCTTCATCACTTAATAATAGCATGTTAGCACTTCAGCCGGTCAGCATTTCAGCTTGGCGGCGAGTCTTGAGAAATCTTTATTTTCCGTTGGCTATTGCCCACTGGAAAGGGCTGGCGCAACAAAACCGTCGGTTATTTCAGCAAGTAACCTAGCAAATTCAATTGTTGTGTAATCTTCCAAATACGGGCCGACTATTTGCATACCGACCGGCATGCCCGCTTGCGTCCGGCCGATGGGTGCTGATGTTGCTGGCAAACCTGCCATCGTGGCAAGCCCGATCCATGGAAACTGATCAACGTATGAACGATCTTCGCTATTAATTGTAATGCGTCGCGCGTCTATCAGCGTTTGATTGTCATGCAACGGGGCCACATTGGGGGTCACCGGCATCAACAGCACATCGTAATCGTTGAAAAACTCCTTGCACCGGTATTGAATTCTTGCTCGGCGTTCGTTCGCACCCATCCACTGACGATGGGAAACGGCCCGACCTTTTACTTGAGCACGATAATTTTCGGGTAATTTATTTTGCGCTAAATATTCGCTGATCCCGTCGTCATCCATATTGGCAAACATTTGAAAGATTGGATTAGGCAGGCTGCTGCCGACAATGGCTGACAACAACGTGTAATAGATGGAAAGTATTTCTTTATGCCCGGCCGGCTTTGCCTCTGTAACCTTTGCCCCGGCTTGGCGAATGGCCAGAGCTGTCATATTTAGCATCTCGACAATTTCAGAATCAACCGCACATTCTTTATCGTCTAGCCAAACAGCGACCCGAAAGTCAGCCAGCTTTTTGTGCCGAGCTTTTGGTAGTTCAAGCTTCCAGCCTGGGGATTTAAGCGGTTCTGGTCCAGCTAAAATATTTAGGGCAAGGGCTAGATCATCGGCCGAACGGCCAAGCGGGCCCGCCACGGCCAAATCGGGATGAGATTTAGTGCCTGGTGGTCCTGGAATTTGCCCCTGTAATGAAACGATCCCGTGAGTTGGCTTGTGTCCGTACACGCCGCAAAAGCTGGCCGGTGTGCGTATCGATCCGCCAATGTCGCTACCGAGTTCAAGCGTGGTGAATCCGGCCGCCAACGCCGCCGCTGATCCACCGGACGAGCCGCCAGGGGTGCGGGTTATATCCCAAGGATTATTGGTGACACCGTGTAGGTCATTATAGGTTTGGATATCCATCGCAAAGGGTGGCGTATTGGTTTTGCCCCAGACAATCGCACCCGCATCAAGGAGCTTTTGTACGGCGGCAGCATTTGTTTTCGGCCGATGCTCTTTCAAGCTATTGGCACCTGCGGTTGTGCGCATGCCAACCACCTCAAACGTGTCTTTGATCGTCATCGGCAAACCGTGGAGCGCTCCCCAACTTTCTCCGTTGGCACGGGCATCGTCGGCCGATTTTGCACGGGCCATCGCTGACTCAAGATCGGTTTCAATTACGGCGTTGATGGCTGGATTGTGTGCTTTCATCCGTTCGGCAAACAAAGTCAGCAGCTCAACCGAACTAACCTCACCCGATTCGAGCAGTCGCAGGCATTCAGTTGTGTCTAACGTTTGTAAATCCATAATCTTTTATCTGCGTTAATTCCTATCTGCGGCTACTAATTTTTTAGGACGCAGATAGGAGTTAACGCAGATATTCTTAACGATAAATTGTCAACCTAGTTGAGGTGGCAATCATGCCATTCAAAAATTTCACTTTTTCAGCGTAGCCACTTTCGGCTATTTCCAAAATCTCTGGCTGGATGGCAGTCACGATCGGTCGAAAATGATCAGTTGAATCAAGCGTCAGCATTTCGTCAGATCTATTTTTGCGCGATGACTGACTTGCCGTTGGCAATAACAGATCGAATGACCCTGAAAATTCACCTTCAAACCTTTCGCCATTTACCTCACGGAAAACGAATGCGCTTTCCGGTTCAAGATCGATCTGACCACGGATTTTTAACCCGTTTTCGGCCGTAGGTGGTGCGACTGAAAAGTGGCGAAACTTCACCGTTTCCGGCCGACCATTTGGCCCAATCACAACGTTGTAAAGTGTCGAATAGCCGTCTGCATCAAGCTTACGCGCATCGACATCGATCCGAAAAAATTTAAACCCATCGAGCGCATGGCTGTATTGCCAATGCTCAACAATACCAAGCGGGATGCCATCCCGCTGATACTCAAACGACCCGGCCGCAATTGGCTTTTCGTAGGGTTGGGTTTTAAGTAAATACCTCATTCTATTGAGATGGCGCACGTAAATCGGCAAACAGTGAACGCAACATCACAAATCCGGCTGACTCTTCTACCCATTTTGGCTGATCAAACGCATCGCGCATGGCTAGCACAAATGACAGATATTCGGCCGGGACCGATTCCTTGACGGCAATCTCTTCAAGCCGATTCTTCGCCCGCTGCAAAAATTCGGCCGAATTCATCTTTTCATTGACTAGATTCGAAACATTGTCGATAAAGATCGGTGCTTTTTCATGGTCCAATTCATCTGAATCAGGGCTGACTTTAGCTTGCTCTAAAAACGTATCAACCGCTTCATAGTCGGCCGGATCAAACAGCATCAGCGAAAGCTCGCCCTGCTCAACGGCCATCATCCCTTCTTGCCACGCATCTTCAAGCTTCTTTTTATAATATTCACCCAACGCCGGATTCTTCTCAACCATCTCATCCAGCAACTGCCGCTGTGGGCTTTTTTCAAGTGATTCGATTAGTTCACCATAATTTTCGCCGCCTATTTGATCAGCCGCCATTGCGTCTTGAGCCGTCGTTGTCAGTAACATCACATCCTGCACGTTTTTCATCACCATCGACGAAACAAGCCCGATCGTCCCCCAAACTCGATCATCTTTGGTAAATTCAACCAGCGATAACAAAATTTGAATCCGGGTAACAAACTGGGTTAACCCTTCCGCCTCAAAGCGTTTTTTGATCTTTTTTAAGCGACGAACAATTTCTTTCTGGTGCTTTTTAGTCAACACTTCTTCAACAGTTGCAATCATCAAATCAGATTGCTTGATATCGAGCTCTTCTTTTGAAAGGTTTTCTGATTCGCCCAAGCCCAATGCTTCTGATTGTCGGCCGAACGCTTCGATACACTCGCCAGGGTTAAAGATTGGCGCTTCGAATTCCGCTTCGCCGGTCAGCCCGCTACTCCAAAGCAAGATTTCATAAAGGTCTTTTACACCCGCATCGGCTAGGGAAAGACCTTTATCGCCGGATGGCTGATCACTTTTGCGGGCAATACGCTGGAAATTGCGCTTTTTGATATTTTCTTTTTGTCGATTCTGCTTTTTATTGCGTTTTGCCATGGTTTACTCAAGTTCGAGATAGATACGTTTGTTGATTTTGCCTTTGCTTTTGTAATCTGTGATTCGCATTCGGCCGACTTCGGCCGTGCTCTTGACGTGTGTTCCGCCATCTGCTTGTAGGTCAAGCCCCACAATTTCGATGGTACGAATTTCCGTAATGCCTTCAGGTAGCAGATTGATTTTTGTACGAATCAGGTCGGGAATGGCAAGCGCTTCTGCACGAGGCAGCACGTTAACTTTTAGCGGATGATCTTTTTGCATTTCAGCATTGATCGCCGCTTCGATATCAGCCACTAATTCCTGATGCATCGTTTCAAATTCAAAATCCATCCGTCCTTTTAGAGGGTCCATGTTACCGCCAGTCACCTGTGCACCGTAATCTCGAAAAACAGTGCCGCATAAAATGTGCATGGCGGTGTGGGTCCGCATGAGCTGGTAGCGTCGGTCCCAATCGATCTGCCCAGAAACGGCCGAACCGACAGCCGGAAGGGTCCCGCCTTCAGCTTGGATAAAGTGAACCGGAACGCCAGCTACTTTTTTGACCTTCGATACGGTGTAGGTGACGCCACCGGCCGAAAGCGATCCGGTATCACAGAGCTGTCCCCCGCCGCCAGGGTAAAAGGCGGTGCGATCTAAAACCACCCCCTCATCAACCACCTCAGTCACGGTGGCTTCAAATGTTTGGCAATACGCGTCTGTCATACAAATTAAAGCAGTCATTATTTTTCTTTACCTTAAAACAAAAACGTCTTCGTCCAAAGTTAATAAAACTTGGGACGAAGACGTTCATTCTCCGCGGTACCACCCGATTTCAAGCGTTAAGCGCTTGCACTCTGCCAGTAGCTGGATCAAAAACCGATAAGTATCAATTACTTGGTCCTTATCAATAATGATTTTTCCAACCATTGTTCCCCTGTAACGGTGGGCATCCGTCTCTGCTTAGGCTTACGCTTTCGCAGGAAGCTCGGGAGTGATTTTCAGCGGTTCATTTGTACCTGACTTTCACCGTCTCAGGTTCGCTTGCCAAAGAGGGACCACTTACTCGTCTCCGTCAACGCTTTTAAATGTTTAGTTTAAAGGTTAGCCTGAAATTATGCCAAAATGAGGATTGTAGGTCAACCTTTATAAATTTATGCTTCCTTAGCCTTTAGTGTGGTTTTCTGATGAGATGATGAAATGAACGCAGAAGGCAGTCAATCATCCCATCATCTGTCATCAATCAAAAACCACAGAATTCATCAAAGAACCAAATTTACTTGTGCTTTATCTTGTGCTTTATCAATGAAGAAGATGACAGAACCGTGAGAGTAAGTCAAAATAGGGGAAATATTCAAACATTCTGGAGAACCATCCATGCTGAAACCATCAGACTTTTTTGACCTTTCTGATCCATTTGCAGCCTCACTATTTCAAGATTGCAAATACGTTTGGGATGTAATAGCCAAGATCGAAGAGCATGTTACTAGACTTGTTGGCGACAAACAGACGATTTTAGGTGAAGTGATGCTAGGGGCCTATATTGGAACAGCTCCTATTTATATTGCAGAAGGGGCACGTATTGAACCGGGTGCATACATTGAAGGGCCAGCCTGGATCGGCCCAGGTGCCGTTGTACGCCACGGTGCATTTGTTCGCGAGAATGTGATCATGTTGCCGAAGGCTATATTAGGACACGCTAGTGAAGCGAAGAACAGCCTGTTTTTAAATAATGCCCATGCGCCCCATTTCGCCTATGTGGGCGATAGTGTGTTGGGTAACAACACAAACTTAGGTGCAGGCACCAAGTTGAGTAATCTGACGCTGATTAGTGAGAAAGATAGGCTCTCAGGCAAGCGGCCGACGATTAAATTACATGTTGAAGGGCATGTGTATGACACAGGCTTAGCTAAATTTGGGGCGGTATTAGGTGATGAGACTCAAACTGGATGTAATTCTGTACTAAACCCCGGCTGTGTCATCGGCCGTCGTTCGCTTGTTTATGCAAATATGAGTCTGCGTAAAGGGTATTATCCGGCCGAAAGTGTGATGAAGCTACGCCAGACAACAAAAATCCTCGGCCGGAGATTCTGATCTGCAATACAAGGCAGTTATAAACTGCTATTTAACTTTGAAAATAACCAGTGTTTGGTCATCCGTTTGCGAGGAGTCTAGAGAAAAATTGTCTATGTCCTTGAATAGCATTTTTGCAGTGTCTTCAGCATTTTCTTTTGCTAGCTTGACTAGAGCATTAAGCAGGCGATCCGTTCCAAACTGCTCTTCAAGCTTGTTCTGAGCTTCAGATAGCCCATCGGTTGCAACCATCAAGCAATCGCCCGGGTACATTTGAAGTTTGTGATTAAGAGCCAAGCAGGTATTGAGGACACCGATAGGGGGGCTGTCTGCATCAAGAAGTCGTGCGGAGCCATTGGCGGCGCAATAGATAATTGGAGAATGACCTGCGTTCGCATAAGTGAGTTGTTGTGTTACAGGATCATAAAACCCTGCAAAAACAGTGGCAAACATTTGAACCCGCATAAAATCTTCATACAAATCGTGCGATGCACTCGAAAGCAAATCTTTTGGAGCTTTAATCGACTCATTGCGTGCTTTGCTATTTAAGATTTGCCGTGTGCTTCCCATCATCAGAGCTGACGACATCCCTTTTCCTGAAACATCCCCCACTGTAAAAATAAAAGATTGGTCTTCACGTATGTGAAAATCGTAAAAATCCCCTCCTACGTGCAGAGCTGATCGGGAATAGGCGTAGATGTCCAAACCTTCAATATGAGGTGCGTGTTCCGGTAGAAGGTGATTTTGAACCTCAAAAGCAACTTCCATTTCTGTGCGTAAACGGTTTCCCTCTGTGAGTTCAACCTGACTCAGCAGGCGATCAACTTGCCCTTGTGCCTGTGTTGTGATCATCCGTAAAAGTGCTTGATCACCCTCACTAAATTGGCTGTCTTCGCGGTTGATCAATCCGATGCTGACTGTATGCCCCTTACCTGAATAGATTGGAGAATAAAGCAAACCTCGCACACTTTCGGGAACTTCGCCTAAATCAGAGGTCTTGTTTAGCAAGCATTCTGCCCCCAGCAATTCTGTTTTTTGTAGATAGTGGACCATTTTTTCCGCATCTTTAAAGCGGATTGGATGACTAGCCGGAACTAAAGCGCCTTTTCCTTGATCGTCTAAAGTAAAAACAAGTTGAGACGGGATTAAATCCAAAACTATTTTGCGGAAAAATATGAGCCAATCATCAATCGAATCATCCGAGTCACCATTTTCTTGATAAGGGTATTGATTCAATTTGATAAGGGCATCAAATTGCTTTTGTACTTGGTGCAGAGATCGTTCGATTTCTTTGATTTCTACCTGATGCTTTCGAATCTGTTTCTCAAGCTCTTTACTTTCAACTTGATCCACTTCTTTTTTTGCAGATGCACCGTCATTGTTCTTGATGCTCGTAAGCTTGATCTTAGAAGAAATAAGATCGGCATCTAGTTTGAGTCGTTTTTTTGAAATACGATCGTTTTGCCCAAATACGTATAAATGACCAATAACTTCATCATCAAGGCGAATGGCGGTTGATATTTGAGAATATGTGGGTTGAGAATTAGAAACTTCTGTAGGTTTGTTTGACCAGTTTGCAAAAACTTGCCCTTCACCCCATATGGCTACATGCGCGGCCCCCATCTGTAACCAAACTTTGGCTAAAGTTTCAAGTAGGTCTGAATGAGGCTGGAGAATATCGGGTAGCTGCTGATTCATAAAGTGTATTTTATACTTTATATTGGTGGCGATTTTAACCTGTACTGAATTTTATAATGTCTCCGATCTTGACGAACTCAAGTTTGTCAGGGTGAAGTTCAATAACGTAACTGGCTGGCTTTTGCGGACTATAGCTCGGCCGCCAAGGCTTTGCACACACTAAATCGACGACTTCACCGGCTTTATTAACCCAAATAACCCCAAGGTCAAACGGGACAAAGAACATATGAATGGCCGTATTAATGCGGTTGTCGCGACTATGTACAAAAACCAAAGCCTCGTCTAAAGCAATTGATTTGCGAAACATAAATCCTTTGAGCTTGCATAGAAAATCTGTACACCATTTTGCTTGCTCGACTAATGTTTCTTGATTTTTCTCGTTGGTAATTTGGCACCATTTTGTCATATATTCGGGTGTTGGTTATGTGAACTATGAAAGTTTAAGATCGTATAGGAAAGAATATCACGAAAAAAGTGATTCTGAATCTTAAATTGAATTATTTCACGTAAGCTTCAACTAAGCAGGGGGTATAGGTCCTAAAGATTCGCGGGGTGCCTTTAATTCTTGATTAGCCATCCAATATAGGCAAGAAGGCGCTTATATTATTTCCCCATCTTTAAGTTTGCGTCCGATTGCCAAATCGTAATTGTCTTGCCATGAATAGATAACGACATCAGTTAATCCTTTTTTACGAAGCAATGTTGCGAAGTCATCCCTTGAATAGTAGCGGCCGAGAAACCAGCGAGCCTCCCATCCGGCCCGCCGTGTCACGAGTAAAGAGCAATCTGGTTGCAAAACGCGAATCATTTCATCGAGAGACTTTTCTGGGTTTGGAAAAAACTCAAGCGATTCTAAACAAGTCACCGCATCAAAATGGTTATCGGGAAAGGTGATTTTGTCCGCAGATCCTAGAATTAAATCTACGTGCGCTTCAAACCCTTCTAAATTCTTTTCAGCAAGATCTAGCATTTTTTGGCTGGCATCTAGCCCAATAACTCGCCCATTACGTTCATTTTGAAAGCGCTCATCTTTGAACAAAAAGAGCGGTACTCGCCCTGTACCTGTGGCTACATCTAACACATTTGGGTTGACTCGACCTTCAGTCTCCCCTAACACCGGCTCTACCAGCAATATCAGCTCGTCTGACATTGCGTATTCTTTTATGCCATCATATCGCCAAGCTTCCCGATTGTAGAGCCAGATAACTAGTTTGGGCCCTAAGTACACCCCTTCGGTAATAATAATAAGCCAGTGCCATAGCCACCAAAACAGTGCGGACAAGACAAAGAAAAGCAGTGAATAGAGAAACAGAGATGCCATCATATGATGGTATGATACCTTTCATTAAAAAGAAGAGAAAAGATGAGATAAGGCTATTGTACAAATTAAATAGTCACTTGAAAATGCACCTGAATCGTGGTGTTACTTACGCGTGCTATACTGCAAAATGATGAAGAATCACTTGGAAATTCCACAATTGATTATTGAAGATGTCAATGACTATCTGAGTTCTGTTTTGCCAGAAGAAGGTTGTGGGTTTTTGGTTGGCAAGGGTGGTTGTGTGGTTGAGTTTCATCCGGTTGAAAATGAAGCTCACAGCCCTTTCGTCTATCGAATGAACCCATCTGAACAGATCAAGATCATGATAGATGCTGAAGATCGCAACTTGGAAATTCTTGCCATTGTTCATTCACACCCTGTGGGTGCAGCACGACCCTCACAAACAGATATTTGTGAAGCCAGTTGGTATGATATATGTTACGTCATCGTTTCTTTTCAGCAGCGAAAAAGTCCAGATTGGAGAGGCTGGCTTTTAAATGCTGCGCAGTATGAGGAAACCCTTCTTTTTATTAAAGAATAACACCCTTGGGCAACCAATCCTCCTTAAAAGGGTTGTATGGGATGTTATTTAGCTATTCAAAATAAGCAGTAGGAAGTGAAGCTATCGATGATATTTTTATATTTTTTGGCCGCTATTTTAATTGGATACTTTTTGGGAGCGATACCCTTTGGAAAAATCTACGTCTGGTATTTTCGTGGGAAAGATATTCAGGAAATCGGAAGCGGCCGTACAGGGGGGACCAATTCTTTGCGAGCTGGCGGCTGGACCATAGGCTTTATGACATCATTTAGTGATGTGTTAAAAGGGTTGGTTGCGGTACTTATAGTACGTTGGGTTCTTAGCGGATTAGTTGACGGGGGGCTACTACCTTGGCTTGAGGTTTCGGCCGGCATATTTTCTGTTATCGGCCATAACTGGTCTGTTTATGCTCATTTTGGTGGTGGAGCCGGAACCGGACCTAATGTAGGTTGGGCCTCAGCCATCTTTCCACCCCTGTTCCCTATTGCGGCTCTTGTGATGTTGGGGATGATCTACTTTGTGGGTTGGGCTTCAGTTGCTTCTATGATGATGGCTCTTATCGTCCCTATCGTCTTTCTTTTTATTTATCTTGCAGGCACATGGGCTGATCTTGTCCCATTTACTCCGGCATACTTTGTTGGTGGAATTATTACATCTTTAATCGTTGCTTTTTCTCTTCGTGGTAATTTTGTTCGCCTATTTAGAGGGGAGGAACGACTGGTTGGCTTGCGTGCTAAACGTGAAAACAATAGCACCCCTGAAAGCGCACCATCTAGTAATTAGCGGTTTTGAGAAATTGGCAAACTGATCAAAACTCTACTTGCCGAGCTGCTTTGATAATGCTTGCTCAGAAAGGGGTGGCTTACTTAAAATCTTTGGTTAAAGACTTTGAGAGTGTGATTGCATTTAAGAGTTGATAAACCGCAATGCCACAAGCGATTGTTACGTTTAGCGACTTTTTCTCTCCACGCATTGGAATCATAAGTGTGCGGTCGCACATTTCTAAAATACCGGGGTCTACGCCTAGAACTTCATTCCCCAATACGAGCACCGTAGGTTGTGTGGTTGATAATTGCGGTTTATCGGCAAATAGATCAACACTGTCGGCCGCCTCTTCCAGTGCCCAAATTTGATACCCTTCACCTTTTAGTCGCTTAATCGCATCGACCCCGTTTATATGATACTCCCACGGTAAATCGGTCCCCAATGCGGTTTTTTCAAACTTGCGATGGTCTGGGGTGGCGGTGATGCCCGATAGGTGAAGTTTGCGGACACCTACCCCGTCGGCCGTGCGGAAAATCGACCCCACGTTGTAAATACTGCGAGTATTATCTAAAAACAGTTCTAAGTGAGGGAGTTCGGCCAGTGCCACCGAATCTTTTAACTTTGTAAAGTCTGAAATATTCGGCCGTGCGACTTCGTTGGTAGGTTCGCCACACTTTGGACAAGCGTAGCCACTTACCGGCTGTTCTTTGAGAGAGCCGGGGAAACGAAAACGACACGGCTGGCTGATGCATTCAAAAATGGCGTACATAAAAGGGGGGAAGTGAGATAGAGAAGAGAGAGCTGTGCTTAAGCAGAGGTGCGCTGTTAAACAAAAAGCCTAACAGCAGCACCGTTCTTTATTTTTGCATCTATCTATTTTACGGATTCATCCGATACAGCATGCGGGGGAATGCGGTTGTTTCGCGGATATGCGGTAAGCCACAGACCCATGCCACAGTACGCTCAAGGCCCAATCCAAAGCCGCTATGCGGCACAGAGCCAAACTGACGTAGTTCGATATACCAACTGTAGTTTTCGGGTGGTAATTCAT
>JBLIMP010000054.1:0-18620 GCA_047638855.1 Cellvibrionaceae bacterium
TTGATGTCCACGGCTTAACAAAAATCGAAGGGGGCAATATTTTGCTCCTCATCGGCATCGGGGCAACGTTTGGATTTGTTATTTCAGGCTGGATCGCTGACCGCTTTAACCTGACTCGTGTCGTACTATTTGGAACGGGGCTATTTACCTGTGTCCAGATTGTGCTCGCTCTTCGGCCGCCACTAATCGTCGTAGGCGTTATGTTTTTCCTATTTGGTTTTGGCGGCGCGTTCAACATTCTCGTGCTGGCTCATGTACGTCGCCTTTTCCCAAATGCAATCACAGGGCAAGCGATTACAGCCATCAACCTATTTGGTTTTGCAGGCACCTTTTTATTGCAATGGCTAATGGGAATCATCATCGGTTCGTTTGTCGTGAACGCCAATGGTGCATATCCGCCACAAGCCTACAGCACCGTTTTGATTGTAACGGCCATTTGCAACTTGCTGGCTTTGAGCCGTTACGCACCACTTGCATTTAATCGTTCGGCCGAAAGCTAACCATAGCGCCCCTCACACCGACTCACTACATCGGTTTGTCTAACAGAAATATTTCCGGACTAACTCGACCCATCGTGAATGGCTTACGCCCTGCTAATACCCAATCAGAGTTTTTAATGGCCTTAAGCATGTGTTTCTTCAAATGGGTCACAACAACAAAACGAGCACCTGGCAGGGCCACCCGCCATGCTTCTTGTAGCGCAAGTGGGTACAAATGCTGAATATCCTGAGTTTCACCCACTAGTTGACCCCACGGTGGATCTGCTAACAAGACATCAAATGAATGATCAGCAAATGGAAGTTGTGTCACATCGGCCGGAATTAGGTTTGCGGTTGCGCCAGCCGCAGTCAGATTCAGTCGTGCACCGGCTAATGCTTCTAAATTAAGATCACATCCAACCATCAAACCTGCATGATCACTGTTTTCGGCCAATAAAGTCCCAGAACCGCACATCAAATTAAGGATTTTGTTTTGTGGGCCGATATCGGCCATATCAAGCATCACCGCCGCAACCGGGGCTGCTAATGCTCCAGGATAGTTAAACTTACGCCAGCGACGTGAGGACAAAGGGCGGATAGTTTGGCGCACTAACAGCTCCCATCCTCTAATACCTTTGTTATCTTCAGATGCGGCCTGTGGCTTGACACGTAAAAACAGGTCCCCAGCTTCTGAGTCATGCCGAATATTTAGCTCATTCTCAATTTGAGAGATCAAACGTTGAAACACATCAGAATCACGCCCGGCCGCCTCTAAGCGAAAGGACTGAATGTTTTTCGGCCCCAGACGCTCAATCGTTTCATTCAAAATGATGCGAATTCGATCAAAGTGTTGCTGACCTAATAAAGCTCGCGGCCGAGGTACATCAAATTGATATACTTGGAAAACTTGATTGACTACACGCAGTCTTTGCAGGCGATTCAAACTTTTCCCTGAACTGAAACGCAACACCCCGTTTGATTGACCCATCGGGTCGGCAATCGGCCGCAATCTTGCACCGATTTTTTTAAGTTCGGCCGTTGCTATTTCCTCAAACTCTTCAATTAATTCCGCTTCAAATAGTGATTTTTCCAAAGTATCCTCAAAAATATAAACCTAAGTCCTGTAGTCTACCCCATTCATCCTATTGGATTGCAACAAATTTCGTAGGATCATTCTAACTAGGATGTAATCGGGATATGCCATCGGTTTATATTACCGAGTCCAAATAAAATTATGAACAACAATTCATCAAATATAGCAAACCACCGAATTTTCACGGAGGAAGATCAACTGACACTCCTGAAAAATTCTGTTGATCTACGCTTTACCTCTTCAGAAAACAATAAGATTACAGCAGACACATCGCGACAATCTGAATTCTACAACAAAAAGCCAAAGCCCATCACATTAAAGCATATATTTAAAAAGCTAGAGCTAGAGGAATTACAACTTGAGGAACAGAAAAAAGTAAAAAGAAATATCCGATATATTTGCTGTGTGACAATCTGGGTTTCACTATTTACCCCGTTTTTAAATCTCATCGGCGTTGACAACTCGATTCTAGGGTTTAGTTTGATCCCCAGCTTTTTAGGGTTATTTAGTCAATCTTTTACAACTTCAAGCTGGATCATTCCTGTAGTCGCTTATCCGCTTATTCTATTTGTTTATGCTGGGTTTCTGGCTTTCGCGCCTGCTAAATTAAGATCGCAACAGTTAAGCACAAGATCGTGGTGCTTAACTACCGGAAGCGGAATTCTCTATTTCTTTGCGGCCCTTATCCTTTTTGCGGCCGACAACAATATCGACAATGCGATCTCAACCATCGGCTTTGGCTATTATTTGTCAATGGCTACCATTTTTGCCTATTATTTCCTGACTCAATTCGCAGACCGTCAAAGTCAGCTCTAAAGATCAACCGCCAGATTGTGGTGTTTGACTCGATTTCGCTCATCTATAGAGAGCAACCAGCGGGCTAAATGCGCGGCCGCCAAATGAGTCCCATTCGTGGGTCGGGGAAAGCCTAGCTCATGCAAGCCGATAATCACTTCGTTATCTGGCCTTTGTTGGATCACAAAACCTACCCGCTGGGGGATCGGATCTTCAGCAATATGGGTTTCAACAAGCAAGGCGGTGCGGTGCTCTTTTAGATCACTCATCACAGATGTGCGAAACATTTGCAAATGACGCACAGGCGTATCCCCACCATAAGAAAGATAGTCAGTGTACTGATCAGCGATCTCATCAAGAGATAAGGGGGTTTCAATGATGATATGGGGCATGTCTAACTCCTTTAATTGAGCAAAAATGTTTTCGGCCGCAACTTGGTTTCTCACCCAGTGATAATAGTGACATTCACGACCAACGGCCAATGCCTTAAGCTCATACTTTGTGCGAATACGCTGTAAATCTTCCGTGTCGAAAGTGCGCTCGCTTGGGCTATAGAAATATTCGGTTGATTCCAACGTTTCAGTTATATGTGCCTGATAGCCAGCATCATCTGTTGCGATTTCAAGCAAGGCTCCCGGCCGCATACGCGTTGCCAGCAAGTGCAAAAATCGACTATTAATCAGCTTTCGGCTATGGTGGGCCGCTTTATGCCACGGGTCCGGAAAGTTGATATACACCCTCTCAAGCTTTTCCAATGGAATCCCGGCCCACAAAGCCAACCGGCTGTCTCCATGAATAACCTGTAAGTTCTTTATCTGCTTATTAACTATATGTCTTTCAGCTTTCTTGATAGAAGGAAGTGAAATCTCGACCCCAATAATGTCAGCTTCCGGATTTTGCAATGCCAAGTCAATTAAAAATTGAGCATTGCCAAAACCGATTTCAAGAAATAAGGGGGCGTTTCGGCCGAAAACGGCCGACCAATCCATTGGCCAATCCAGCCGTGTTGCGTCAAATGCTTGCATAAAAAAAAAGTGGCTAATGACTAGTGGATAAAGAGTCATCCGCTAATCACTAGTCACTAACCACTAGTCACTCAAATCTAAATTCTAGTCCGCAATCGTCGACAAGTCGCCTTCGTCTTGTCCCAATGTACGGGCCCGCAAAACACGACGCATAATTTTGCCAGAACGTGTCTTGGGTAAACTATCAACCAGCTCAACAATACTTGGTTTAGCGATAGGGCCCATCTCTGTGCCTACGTGTGCCTTAAGCTCTGCACTCAATGCATCACTTGGCGAAACGCCTACATTCAAAATGCAGTATGCCTTAATGATGCTTCCACGAACTTCATCAGGAATACCAATCACAGCCGCTTCAGATACAGATGGATGAGTGACAAGGGCCGATTCAATCTCAGCCGTACCCAAACGATAACCAGACACCTTGATGACGTCATCAATTCGGCCGATTATCCAGATGTAGCCATCTTCATCTTTCTTGGCACTATCACCGGGCAAGTACCATCCTTGTTCAGTATAACGAGACCAATAAACTTCCACATAGCGGTCTGGGTCACCATAAAGGGTGCGCATCATGGCTGGCCAAGGAGATTTAATCACCAAGAAGCCTTCTTCATTCGCACCAACCGGCTCACCGTCTTCATCAACCACATCAACTTGCACCCCAGGGAAGCCACGGGTAGCTGATCCAGGTTTAAGCGGCATGCTCGGTAATGGGGTAATCATGAAATTACCTGTTTCAGTTTGCCACCATGTGTCCATAATCGGGCATTTTTCGTTGCCGATCACCCGGTGGTACCATTTCCAAGCCTCTGGATTGATCGGTTCACCCACTGATCCTAATAAGCGCAAACTACTCAAATCATAACGATTTGGCCATGATTCACCGAATCGCATCAAACCGCGAATCGCGGTAGGAGCGGTGTATAAGATGGTGATTTTGTATTTCTCGATCATCTTCCACCAGCGATCTGGGTAAGGGAAAGTCGGAGCACCTTCATACATGAAGCTGGTGGCTCCATTAACCAACGGAGAATAAACGATGTAGGAGTGGCCTGTGATCCAACCGGGATCGGCCGCACACCACCAAATATCTTCGGGTTTTAAATCAAATACCCATTTAAGCGTGGTAGCAGAGCCAACCATGTAACCGCCGTGGGTGTGCAAAATCGCCTTTGGCTTGCCTGTTGTTCCAGATGTGTACAGAATAAATAATGGATCTTCTGCATCCATGACTTCCGTTTCTGCATTGGCATCTGCAATTGGCAATGCCATTAGGTCGTGATACCAATGATCCCGACCGGGAACCATCTCAACCTCATGGCCGGTCCGTTTGACACAAATTACATTTTGAATTGTTCCGGCCCGATCAACGGCCCCATTCGCAATATCTTTTAATTTAATAATTTTGCCGCGTAGCCAAGAGCCATCACAGGTAATCAAAAGTTTTGAATCGCTATCGTCGATTCGGCTCAGTAAGGCTTCGGTTGAAAAGCCCCCATAAACGACTGAATGCATCGCACCCACTTTGGCACAGGCGAGCATCGCAATCATCAGTTCAGGAATACGCCCCATGTAGATTGTGACCCGGTCTCCCTTTTTGACTCCCATCGAGCGAATGACACTCGCAAATTTACATACTTCATGATTAAGCTGTTGATATGTATACGTACGGGTATCACCTTGTTCTCCCTCAAAGATTAAGGCTGCTTTATTGCGTGTGGCGGTCCGCATGTGACGATCGAGCGCATTGTGAACGATGTTCACTTTAGCATCGACAAACCATTTGTAGAAGGGTGCATTTGAATCATCAAGCACTTTTCTCCACGGCTTATACCACTCAAAGTTTTCTGATGCGATCTTTCCCCAAAAACCTGGTAAATCAGCGGTTGCTTCAGCATGTACCGCATCATAGTCTGGCACATGGGCACTCTGCACAATTTCTGGGGATGGGTAATAGACGTCTCCGGTCATTTCTTTTTCGGACATGGATCTCTCCTTTTGAAAGTTAGGTTATCGCTTGTTCGTTATTTGTTTTGAATCCTATTTTCTACAATGCGTCTTCGGCAAAGGCTTGATTCTCACTTGGTTCTAAATCAGAATAGGGATTGATTTAGAACACCTATTATAGTGAATGATGCGCGGTCTGACAGGTGCAAAATAGGTATCTGGTCACAAATGAAAAATCGCTGATACCTTTTTAAGCAAGAACGGCCGGATTCGGTCTTATTTAAAGGGATCATTCGATTCAGCATCCAGGTTAGCGGAATAGAAAACCCCCAATTACAAAAAATATACCCAAGCTAATATAGAATAGTCTGGCTCCATTCCGGCCGAACATCCATACAGGCAAGCGTGCCCGTCGATTGAGCATAAACCAATCTCTGTCGGACAAGGCTCCTGCTACTGTAAATAACCCCACTGCGATTAATATCCACTGCTCCATATTCCTCCTTTTTCCCCTCTGCTCCATGCTCGCCAATCTCATACCATTTTCATGAATTTATGTCACTTCCATGTACAGGAGTTTAGCCGGTTAGCAAAAAGGTGAGTACGGCCGGATACCGACCACAACACCGCTTGTATTGTAGAATATTCGGCCCAGTTAACGTTCGTAACACAGTACAAAATGATTGCGCTAAAACCACAAGAACTCGTATTATAGATCAAGTTTATCTAACAAAAATTGGTACCCACTATGAATCTAAAAGTCGCTGAGCTTAACGATATCGAAAACACACTGGCTCTTCACTATAAATATCAGGTCGATTCGATTGCTGAAGAAGACAAAGCGGATGGGTTTGTCACAACCCCATTTACAAAAGAACAGCTAACCCACCTCATCAACTCAGAGAAAGGGCTATTTATCGCTGTGGAAAATGACGAAGTAGTCGCATATGTCATGGCCGCTTCTTGGAACTATTGGTCTGCATGGCCCATGTTTGCCCATATGATTAAAGATTTGCCAAATTTAGACTATTTGGGGCAAACCTTAAGCGTTGAAAATAGCTATCAATACGGACCGGTATGTGTTGACAAAAGCATGCGTGGAACCGGCTTACTAAAGCAGATATTTGACTTCTCAAAAAAGGAAATGGCGCATCGCTATCCGATTATGGTGACGTTTATCAACAAAATAAACCCCCGATCACATGCGGCTCACACTCGAAAATTAGGCATGGAAGTGGTCCAAGAGTTTGAGTACAACCAAAACCATTATTATGAGTTAGTCTGCCCCACGGCCGGTGATTAGCAAGCTCGTCGTTTATAACAGACTCAACCAATCGCCCTGTTTGCGTCTACGCATATCGCCCGGCGAGATTTAAGCTGATTCGTCTGGTGCGATAAATCCTAAAAGCGAATTCCGGCCGTTCCCCTTGCTCGTATGAAAAAGAATCATACCCACGATAATCAATCCAACTGAAACCCCCAATCCGGCCAATTGAAAAGGGCCAACAAACGGCCGAGCAAAGGCCGGGGCTGTATGCGTGCCAATGCCGACAAGGTCAGAGAGACCCGATACAAACGCAAAAATCAACCCAGTTGCTCCTAATCTCACCCCGATATCTGCTTGTAGAGAGCGCGGCTCATCTTCTCGCAAGTGGTTGATATAAATAAAACCAGAGAGGGTAAGCAGACTAACCCCGACCAAGAACTGAATCATCTGAATCATGCCAAAGCCTGGAGTAATGTCCAGGCCAAACAATCCGGCCGTTAATGGTGCACCAGCAAAAAATATTCCAAGAATACCCGTTGTGAGCATAAAAATATTTCGAATACGATCAGCCATAATAGTTTCCACGTCAGAATGAGAGTTTATTCATGAGAGCTTATTCATGAGAGGGCAATAGGTAAAAAAAAGGGCCACGCCTACGCGTGACCCAGTCGGGGAGGCCGGACTTGAACCGACGACCTCTTTACCCCCAGCAAAGCGCGCTACCAAACTGCGCCACACCCCGATGAACTGCTAAAAGTTTAGCAGATGCAGAAAAAAGGAACAACAAATTAAGACAAACTTCTAAAAATTGGCGAACAGTTGAATTTGTGAATGGTCGAATGGTTAATTACCGACGTTGCGCACCGGCTGCGGCCGGTGTCCCATCGAGAGCAGCTACAGTCCACGTAACAGGGGTTCATTATTTAACCTCTAATGATTCTGCCAACTTCCTTTACTAAAATGTATCCCATTTGTGGATAATAGATAAAATCATTTGATTTTGATGGGATTAGATGAGAAATTCCATTCAGTTGCTATAATTGTATCAACCTCGTCAACTATCGATGAAGTCTCCACTTGATGAGGCCCTCTTAAAAAATTTCCAATTTCAGCTCTCTCAAATCTATATGAGATCACCTTTTAGGTTGGCGTCCTACCAAGCCCATTCTTTAATGTGTGGCTTTTACTGTCATTTGGGTCAGAGCTATTTCTTGAAACACAGGAGTGTTAAATGAATTTATATGAGTACCAGGCAAAACGCCTTTTTGCTAAATTTGGTATTCCGATTCCTCAGGGTGATGTTGCACGCACCCCTGAGGAGGCCAAAGCGGTTGCCGAAAAAATGGGCGGCCGTGTGATTGTAAAGTCACAGGTTCACGCAGGTGGCCGGGGTAAAGCCGGTGGCGTCAAGTTAGCTGATGACGCGGCCGATGCAGCTTCCAAAGCGGAACAAATCCTTGGATTAGAAATCAAAGGGCATGTCACCCGTATCGTTTTGATCGATGAGCTTGCGCCAGGGGGCATTGAGCAGGAGATCTACCTTGCGATTCTGACCGACCGCGCCGCTAAAAAACCGATGATCATGGCCTCTTACGAGGGTGGCATGGACATTGAGGCAGTGGCGGTTGAATCCCCAGAAAAAATCTTTAAAGTGTGGATTGACCCTTCTTTGGGATTAAAAGGATATCACGCAACCTATATCGCATCAGGCATGGGCTTGCCAAAAAACCTTTGGAAAGAGTTTGGCACATTATTGGCTAATCTATACACCTGTTTTATGGAAAGCGATGCTGAATTGGCTGAAATCAACCCGCTTGTGATTACAGGTGAAGGGCATTTGATGGCCCTTGACGGCAAAGTCACGATTGATGATTCAGCCCTTTATCGCCAGCCAGAATTGGCGGCGATGGAAGACAAAGAGGCGATTCCTGCTTCTGAGTTAAAAGCGGCCGAAGCGGGTGTCAGCTTTATCCAGCTCGACGGAAACATCGGCTGTATGGTCAACGGGGCCGGATTGGCGATGACGACGATGGACATCATCGATCTGTTTGGTGGCTCACCTGCAAACTTCTTGGACATTGGCGGTGGCGCTGACGCTCAAAAGGTGACAACTGCGCTCGAAATCATCTTGTCAGACCCGAAAGTGAAAGCGGTTCTCATCAATATCTTTGGTGGCATCACACGGGGTGACGAAGTGGCTAAAGGGATCGTAGCGGCTTTGGATACGATCAAAACTGACGTGCCGATGGTTCTGCGTTTGGCAGGAACCAATGCGAAAGAAGGGCTTGAGATTTTGGCGAGTGCTAATTTACCCACGGCCGAAACATTATCTGACGCAGCAAAACAAGCGATTGCGTTGGCAGCCGCTTAAGGGAGGGAGAAACTAAAATGAGTATTTTAATCAATAAAGATACCCGTCTGCTGGTTCAAGGAATTACAGGCGGACAAGGGACCTTCCACTCTGGGCGCATGATTGCGGCCGGAACCAACATCGTTGCTGGCTCTGTACCCGGGAAAGGTGGACAAAAAGCGGTTGGCGATGTGCCAGTTTTTGATTCAGTTCAAGAAGCTGTCAACAAAACCGGGGCAAATGCTTCGATTATTTTTGTACCGGCCCGTTTCGCGGCCGATGCGATCACCGAAGCGGCCGATGCTGGTTTGCCACTTATCGTTTGTTTAACCGAGCATATTCCTGTTATGGATATGATTCGGGTACGCAACTATATCGACAAAGGCAACACCCGCTTAATCGGCCCAAACTGCCCTGGCTTGGTAACTCCTGGCGAATGCAATGTCGGGATCATTTCAAACGACATCGTTAAACCAGGGCCGATTGGGGTTGTTTCAAAAAGTGGCACGCTAACCTATGAAGTGGTTTATGCGCTGACCTATAAAGGTTTAGGCCAATCAACTTGTGTGGGAATTGGTGGTGATCCGATTAATGGGACCAATTTTATCGATATTTTGCGCATGTTTGAAGCGGACGATCAAACTGAAGAAATTATTCTGATGGGTGAGATCGGCGGAAACGATGAAGAAAATGCGGCCGAATTCATTAAGAACCATGTGACCAAACCGGTTACTGCTTTTATTGCTGGGGCGACAGCTCCTCCCGGCCGCCGGATGGGACATGCTGGTGCAATTGTTGAAGGTAGTTCAGGTACGGCTCAAGGTAAGATCGATGCGTTGCGTGAAGCAGGTGCTCGCATTGCCCAGCATCCTGAGCAAATTGTTGACATTATTGTGGGTCGTTAAAGACTGACAATCATTCTAAAAAAAAGCCTGTCAAACTAAAATCGTTTGACAGGCTTTTTTTATGCATCAGCGCCAATAACATCGGCCGATGACAGGGATTATCTATCAGCTTTTGCTTACAGGTTACTGCTCAGGCATGTTGTGATACAGAGCCACCCACTCCTCAATGGTAAGCGTTTGGGCCCGTCGTTTCCCATCGATCCCAGCCGCTGTACACCACTCCTGCACCGTCTCTTTTTTAAAGCCTAATCCCTTAAAGTTATTAAGCAATTGTTTGCGCTTTTGGCCAAAGCCAACTTTTGCAATCCGGAAAAAACGCTTATCATCGGTAACCGCCTTGGCCGCTTCCGGCCGAGCATCCACATCAATACGCACAACGCTTGATGCAACCTTCGGCCGAGGGTAAAACGATCCTGGTGCCAGGTTAAACATCATCTTGACCGTGCCATAAAACTGGGTGCTTACCGCCATGAGGCTCATTTTTCCAGGCAACGCAGTCATTCGTTCCGCGACATCTTTTTGTACCGTAAGCACCATGCTCGACGGCCGAACGGGGTTTTCTAACAGATGGCGTAGAATCGCCCCGGTGATGTAGTAAGGGACGTTCGCAACCACTTTATACGACTGGCTTTGTGCAAACAGATCTTCCGGCCGTACCTCTAAGATGTCATTGTGAACAATTTCAACATGCTTAAAATGATCCAAATTAGTATGCAGGACGGGAATCATTCGATCATCGAGTTCGACCGCAACAACTCGTTTTGCCTTAATGGCGATCTGTTTTGTTAAGCTGCCCAAACCTGGCCCCACTTCAAGCACATCGTCAAGCTCTGTCACACCGGCCGCTTCAACAATCCGGCGCAGAATCGACTCTTCAAATAAAAAGTTTTGCCCCAGTGATTTTTTGGCATCAATGCCGTGTTGTTCAAGAATTTCTTTAGGATGGATCATATAAATGGGTCAGCAAATTTAGCGAACGATGAGCGACTCTCCGGTCATTTCTTCAGGCTGTTTAACCCCGAGCAGGTCGAGTACAGTGGGGGCAACGTCAGCCAAAATGCCACGCGGCCGAAGCAAAAGATAGCTGTTGCTGATTGCTAAAATCGCAACAGGGTTGGTTGTGTGATAGGTGTGTGGCTCACCGGTGAGCAATTCAACCATACGCTCACAATTGCCATGATCGGCCGTTACCAAGGCGGTTCCACCCAAGCTGGTCACCAATTCAACCAACTTGCTGGCACAGGTATCAACTGTTTCAACCGCTTTAATCGCTGCTTTAATCGACCCTGTATGGCCGACCATATCCGGGTTGGCGAAATTAACGAGTATGAAATCAGGCTTTTCTTCTTTGATATGAGCCATTACTTTTTCAGTTAATTCAAACGCTGACATTTCTGGCTGGAGGTCATATGTCGCCACCTTGGGTGACTGGGCCATAATGCGGGTTTCGCCTTCAAATGGAGCCTCTTCGCCCCCATTAAAGAAAAAGGTGACGTGTGGGTACTTTTCAGTTTCGGCCGCATGTAGCTGGGTTTTACCCGCTTTGCTCAACGTTTCGGCCAACGTCATTGAAATTTGCCGCTCTGGAAAAAGAATTTTGGTTGGAAGATCATCGGCATATTTTGTCATCGACAAGATGCTCAAATCTTCGATGGGTTCACGCTCAAAGTCATCAAACCCTGGCACGACAAAGGGGCGTACAATTTGACGCATGCGATCCGCTCTAAAATTAAAAAAGAGCAAAACATCGCCTGACTTGACCTTGCAGTTTTCATGACCCTCAATTGTGGCCGGTACGACAAACTCATCGGTGATTCCGGCCGCATAGCTGGCGGCAACTGCGGCCGATGCGCTCTGGAAGCGGGTTGGGGCATTTTGATTGACAATCGTCTCATAGGCAGCTTGAGTCCGTTCCCAACGTTTGTCCCGATCCATCGCATAATATCGGCCGCTAATCGTAGCAATTCGGCCGACTCCTAACTCTGACACTTTTTGCTCTAGCGCTTCTACAAACCCAGCACCGCTTTCTGGTGGGGTATCCCGGCCGTCAGTAATGACATGAATGATCGGATTAACGCCCCCTTTTTTAGCCAAATCGAGCAGTGCGTTCATATGGCGAGAATGGCCATGCACCCCACCCGTGCCTTGCAAGCCGATGATGTGTAGGTTGATTAGCCCGTTATGGGCCAATGAGATTGCATCTCGTAATAGGTCGATGTTTTCAAGCTCGCCATCTCGAATCGTTTTATCGATGCGGGTAATGTCTTGGTAGATGATGCGACCTGCACCCAGATTAAGATGTCCCACTTCAGAGTTGCCCATCTGCCCAACTGGTAGTCCCACTTCTTCGCCAGATGCGTCAAGTACAGCCCGCTCATGCTCGGCCGTCCATTTATCTACATTAGGGGTATTCGCCTGCTTAATCGCATTGCCTTCAACTGCGTCACGCATTCCCCAACCGTCCATAATAATCAGTGCGACTGGATTGTTCATCAAAACCTCTATTTGCAAGATAGCGAGTCAAGACAAGCAGTTTGTTATTTCCTGTTTTGTCTCTAATCTCTATCGATTTTAAATATTGTGGGGTGAAAATAAATTTTACCAGAAAACAAAAAGGCGATGAGAATCAATCTCATCGCCTCATGCTTTTTAGGGTTCGCCCTGCTGCAAATTACTATGAGTCAGCTTCTGGCTGTGGCAGTTCACGGCTCGTAATAATATACAGAATAATGGCCGCGATAAAATAGGCAACTGTCGAAGATATCCAAATCGACGTAAGCCCATACCCTAACTGCTTCACAAAGATCAGGATAAACAGCCATGGAAGGCCCACAAAACGCATCATGTTAAGAATCAGCGGCTTAAGCGGCCGTTCGATTCCCCGCATGGCAGACGCTGACATAAAAAAGATAGCGTTTGGAATCAAGCCTAGATTGCGAATTTGCACAAGCTCTGCCCCGATCTGAATAATCTCAGGATCGTTACTAAACATCCTCATGAGCGGTCGTGCAAACACTGAAACGAGGATCATGGTGGTAAACATAACGCCTGAACCGTAGATGATGCTCGTGCGGTAGGTTTCTTGCACACGTCCATAAAGTTTTGCCCCATTATTGCGGGCAACCAGTGAAACCACAGCGATATTGAGTCCCAAATTAGGCAAGAGCGCAACTTGCTCTAAGCGTGAGCCTGCTCCAAAAGCGGCAACAGCTTTCTGACCAAATTGGCTCACATAGACAGTGAGCACAAAAAAGCCTAACGATACACTCAAGGTATCCAACATCGATGGGAAGCCTTGTTCGAGAATGCGCCGAAAAACGGCCGGGTCTGGTATCCAGTAACGGCGCACACTGTCGGCCGTAAGCAGTTCTGTGCGAGACAATACGACAAAGAGGTAAATGGCACCCAACCCTTGCGTTAAGACGGTTGCAAGAGCTATGCCGGTAATTCCCATCGCTGGCAACCCAAATCCACCAAAAATAAACCAAGGATCAAGCAGCAGGTTAAGGAAGAAACCGACGATCAGCACATTACGGCCAGGTTTTGTATCCCCCTGCGCGTTCAGTATCGCATTAATCATCTGCAACATAATAAAGCAGATCGCTCCGTAAAATATCGGATTGATATAGTCCAATGCCATCTGCTGATACTCTGGATCGGTGGCTCCCATCCAACCCACAAGCGTTGGAGCCGCCATAATGACAATGATCGTCAATATAATTGAGACAAGAACCCCAAAAACAAGTGCTTGAACAGACCGTTGTTTGGCCTGCTCTAGATCGCCGCGCCCTAATGAGTTACCAATCAGAGCGGTGGTCCCTTGGCCAAAGCCAAACCCAACGGCGATGATCAAAAAGTAAATTGGAAATGAGAGTGATAAAGCGGCTAGGGCTTGATCTGATATAAGGCCGCCATAGATCGTGTCAACGACGTTGTAAATGGTGTTGAACATCGCCCCCACCGAAACGGGGATTCCGATTTTTCGGATCATAAAGGGGATAGGCTCAGTAAGAAGAGGAGATGGTTGATCGGTATTTTTCATTAATTTGCAACTGACATAACAGGTTTTATATTTTCAGATGGTAATTATTCAACACCTTGTGTAGTAGGGGTCTACGCCACCGGAGAATAAATTTGCCCTTCGGAGACAACTCCATACCGGTGGCGTAGACCCGACCGAAGGGAATGCTCACGGCCTACGAGAATATTCGCATCTGCAGAATAATTATTTTAGATTTAGCCCCATTCTCCCTTTTTAGAGAATCGTTCTTTCGCGGCCTCACCAAATGCTTTTCCGGCCGCACCCAATTGACTTAAAATTTGATCGGCCGATTTGCCAAATGCCTCACGCGAAGCGGGAATAACCGTATTGCACTCGTTTTGATCCATGAATACGGCCGCATCAAGCAATTCAGCTTCATCTTCTGGCGGAATCGCCATAAAGCCATGTTTGTCAGCATGGATCAACTGTCCTGGCTGAATTTTTGTTCCAAACACCTCAACCTCACAATTCCAGCGGACCGGCGTCACATGAGCATGCCCGACACATAAGCGTTTGGCCAATGCCTTAAACCCTGCATTTGTCATCTCGTCAACGTCGCGAATCGCCCCATCCACAATCACCCCCACACAGCCCAAAGCCCGATGGCGGTTGCTGTTGACCTCGCCCCACATCGAACCGAGTACGAGTGGTTTGTCTAGGTCCTGAACGATGACGATTTTCGGACCGGGAATACTGGCGACGTACGCCCCGTATTCCGCATTGGCCGTGCTGTTCTTTTTATGATCAGGATTGCCCGGTTCAATGACAACGGTGACCGCATAGCCAACCATCGGCCCCATTTGAGGCATAAAATCATGGGTTTCTTCAATGTTGAAGCCAGACCGTGCGATATCGTGATTTGTGATTTGTTCCCATCCATTATAAATAGTGGGGGTGTTCCAACGTTTGAGCTGGAGCAGTTGTGCATGAGTTAATGTTCGAGTCATGGTTTTTTCCTAAGGTTTACAGTCATTTAGTTAAACAAAAGACGTAGCTTTTGGCATACTTACAATCGGCCGAAAATTTGTCAAAAGATCGAAATGGGTATCGAATCGGCCCTACTCGCTAAGTGCGTTTCGTTATTTTTTAGTTTGCTATTTAAATTATTTTCCATGATCAATTACCTTCACTTGTTCGTTCGTTGTCAGCATTTATTTTCGGCAATAGTCTATAGGCGGTTATCAAAGTTCCAACGCCAACAATGTAAAAAGCGACGGTTGAAGAGATCCAAATTGATATTAGCCCATATCCTTGCCAAGTGACAAATATAAAAATAAACAGCCAAGGCAATGCGACAAAACGAACCATATTCCAAACTAGAGGCCAGAGCGGCCGTTTAACGCCACGCAATGCGTTTGATGCGGCAAAGAATATCGAGTTGGGAATGAGTCCAAACGAGCGAATGCGAATATAGGTGACGCCCACTTGAAGAATTTCGGGATCATCTGTAAACATTGACATCAACGGCCGGGCGAAAATGATGACCAAGATCATTGTGGATAACATCAGGATCACCCCAAACCGCAGGCCGACACGAAGGGCTTCATGTACCCGGCCGATATTTCCAGCACCGTTGTTTTGAGCCACAAGCGTGAGTACGGCGGTGTTAATGCCTAATATTGGCAATAACGCGACCTGCTCGATGCGTGAAGCTGCCCCGAATGCAGCAACTGAGCTTTGCCCAAACTGGCTGATGTAATAGGTAAGGATAAAGAAACCAACTGAAACGCCAAGCACGTCAACCGTGTTGGGCAATCCCTGTTTGGCGATCCGGCCGAAATATTGAAAGTTTGGGACCCAATCCCGCTTTAAACTGGCCCGTGTGATAAGCCCCGACTTTGACACTTCGTAAGCCGCATAGATACAACCTAGAAATTGAACCAAAACCGTGGCCCAAGCAATCCCTTCGATCCCCATAGCGGGCAGTCCAAAGCCGCCAAAAATAAACCATGGATTAAGGGCCAGGTTTAAGAAAAAACCGGCGACTAAAAAGTTCCGGCCGGGGAGCGTATTTCCCAAAGCATTTAAAATCGCCATCAAAGACTGTACAACCAGGAAAAAAGCGGTTCCGTAAAAGAGTGGGTTGATATAGCTTAAAGCCATCTGCTGATAGGCTGGATCGGTTGCGCCCAAAAATGAAAGCAAAAACGGAGCGCTAGGCAAGACGATTGCCATCGTTACCAATGACATAAACAGCGCAAACGAAACCCCCTGCACGGCAAAAGTTTGGGCCAACTTCCGGTCGTTTCTGCCCAAAGCATTGCCAATGAGGGCTGTGCCGCCAATCGATAGGCCAAAGCTTAGGGCTGTGATAATAAAGTAGATGGGGAATGAAAGGGAGAGAGCTGCAAGGGTTTCATCTGAGATCAAGCCGCCATAGATGGTGTCTACAACGTTGAACATTGTGTTGAAAAAAGCCCCGATACCAACCGGAATACCGATTTTACGCACCATGACCGCTATCGGCTCGGTTAAAAGAGGGGATTGAGTTGTTTTTGAATTCGTCATTAATTTTTCACTTATTCAGGAGTGTATCAATTATCGAATTGTTGAATAAGAAATCTTTGATGATTCGTAGGAGCAAATCGGTTTTTGCAAACAGATTCAGCACATCGTCCCCGAAACATTTTAAATTATTGTCGATTTAACCATCGCCCCTTCGACAAGCTCAGGGAGCTTCGTGCAAGTGGGCTTCGTGCAAGTGGGCTGAGGCTTCGGCATGAGCTCAGTGAAATGCTTAAGCCATACAAGCAGACGCAAAAATAGGCCAATCTCAGGTCTGATCAACTGGAGATTGGCCTATTCAAAATAACCGATCTATGGCTTAGACTCTCTACCCATATGCTTCAATAGGCAGACAACTGCAAACCAGATTCCGATCCCCGTATGCATTGTCAATCCGGGCCACATACGGCCAGAACTTGTTCTCACGCACCCAATCGGCCGGAAATGCCGCCTCCTCTCGGGAGTAAGGATGATCCCAATCGACCGATGTGATTTCTTCAGCAGTGTGTGGCGCATTCTTCAACGGATTGTTTTCCGCATCGGCCGACCCATCTGCTATCGCTGTGAACTCCTCGCGGATCAAAATCATCGCCCGGCAAAAACGGTCTATTTCAGCCAGGTTCTCGCTTTCGGTTGGTTCGATCATCAACGTGCCTGGCACAGGGAACGACATCGTAGGGGCATGAAAACCATAGTCCATCAAGCGTTTCGCGACGTCTTCATTTGAAGCCAGCTCTTTCAAATGGCGTAGATCGATGATGCACTCATGCGCCACCCGGCCGGATTCTCCTTGGTATAAAACCGGGAAATGTGGGTCGAGTCGTTTAGCGATGTAGTTGGCATTCAAAATGGCGACTTCCGTCGCATGTTTCAACCCATCTGCCCCCATCATACGAATATACGCATATGAGATTGGCAAAATGCTGGGGCTACCCCATGGTGCGGCCGAAATCGGGCCAACGCTACCATCACCACCACATTCACCCGTGATATCAACCAATGGATGAGATGGCAAAAACGGAGCCAAGTGTGATTTCACACAGATGGGGCCCATCCCCGGCCCACCACCGCCGTGAGGAATACAAAATGTTTTGTGCAAGTTAAGATGGCAAACATCGGGGCCAAAATCCCCCGGCCGGCAAAGGCCAACCTGGGCGTTCATATTCGCCCCATCCATATAAACTTGTCCTCCAAATTCATGGATGATGTCGCAAATCTCGACAATCGATTTCTCGAAAACACCGTGGGTTGATGGGTATGTCACCATGAGGGCGGCCAAATGATCAGCATGTTCGGCCACTTTTGCCCGCAGGTCAGCGACATCGATATTGCCCTGGTCGTCGCAGGCGGTAACCACAACTTTCATTCCAGCCATGACCGCACTGGCCGGATTGGTTCCATGCGCAGACGATGGGATCACACAAACGTCCCGATCAAGATCACCGCGAGAACGATGATAAGCACGTATGGCCAGCAGTCCGGCGTACTCACCCTGTGAGCCAGCATTGGGCTGGAGCGAAGTCGCATCAAACCCTGTTATTTCCGCCAGCATCTCTTCTAATCGTCTAAACATTTCACGATAACCGGCCGTTTGTGCTTTGGGTGCAAAAGGATGAATATTGCCAAATCCTGCCATCGTAACCGGCATCATCTCAGTCGCTGCATTCAGCTTCATGGTGCAAGAACCGAGTGGAATCATCGAATGCACCAATGACAAATCTCGTTGTTCGAGCATACGGATATAACGCATCATCGCTGTTTCTGAATGGTGCGTGTTGAAAACCGGATGGGTCAAAAACTCAGACGTCCGGGCCAATGGGCCAAAGTCAACATCAGCCGCTTCGCCCAATGTGGCTCCAAACAATTCAGCAAGATGGGTCAGCTCAGTCAGATCAGTAACTTCGTCTAGGGACAAACCCACAGAGCCATCTTTATTACTGCGCAGATTAATTTCGCTTTCAACTGTAGCCGCCATTAGGTCAGCCTGTGATTTTGATCCACCAGAAACAGTGATGGTGTCAAACAATGGGCCGGGCGTGACGGTGTAACCGGCCGTTTTTAACCCTTCCGCCAGCATCGTCGTCATCATTTGGATCCGCTGGGCGATACGCGTAAGGCCAACCGGTCCATGATAAACCGCATACATCGAGGCGATAATCGCCAATAAAACTTGAGCTGTACAAATGTTGCTGGTTGCACTGTCACGGCGAAT
>JBLIMP010000055.1:0-18565 GCA_047638855.1 Cellvibrionaceae bacterium
GATCCGATTCTCGATACCCTGAATCGGTTGTTGAGAACCGCAGATAGCCCACTTGAACGTGAGGTCTTGGGGGAATCCCTATTAGACGAACTCTACTTCCGCCTCATCTGTAACGATCATTCCGGTTCACTTTTTCGGCTGTTGCACCATCGTGGCCAAATCCCTCAAATTTCAAAAGCGGTGACCCATATTCACGAAAACTTGGCCGAAGTTGTTTCGGTCAATGATCTAGCTGATATGGTGAACATGAGTCCTTCCGGTTTTCGCAAAGCATTTCGAGATGTGATGCACATGCCCCCGCTGCAATATGCCAAATCGATCAAACTAGATCGTGCCCAACTGTTTCTTCGGCAAGGTTTAAATGCAAGCGAAGCAGGCTACAAAGTTGGCTACAACAGTCCCGCCCAGTTTAGCCGAGAATATAAGCGGCATTTTGGCGTTACCCCGTCAAACACAGCGATTTAGATCTAACAAGGATGTTTGATCCACGCAGTTTATGACCTCCTTGGCAACTTTGATCTAGCGGTTAAAACAGATTATGCCGTCCATGTTTCCCGCACCTTGGCCTCAGGATGAATCTCAGGATGCGGCAGTTCATCATCAATAACTTGGCGACTTTCCCATAAGAAAATCAGCCCTAAAGCGCCTAATGCTGCGAGCACATACAGCGTGTTTCCACCGATACGAGAATATAGAAATCCGGCTAAGATCGGAGCGATTGCTGAGAATAATGCGCCAATCGAGGTGTCAACTCCCTGCACTTCTCCTTCTTGCCGTTCGTCAGCCACTTTGGTAATCACCGACTGCAATGTGGGAAAAGTCAGGGCCGCGCCTAAATTTAAAATGAATGCCATTGGCAAATAGACCCAAACCGATTCAGGGAATCGGATCAAAAGTAGCCCGATAGGTGTAATCGCAAACCCAGCGATTAGGGTCCCTAAATCTCCAAACCGTTTTTCAAATTGTGGCAGCAGTACCAACTCGTTAAAGATCAAGAAAACGCCAATGGAGAGCAGCATTAAGCCGACTTGGGTTTGATCAAGCCCTAAACGATCGGCATACCACAACACCAAAATTGTGGTGTACCCACCGAAGACAAGATTAAACAGACCACGGGTCGCAAACAAGCGAGTGAGTGATTTTACATGGGTTAGATGACGAATTTTGCTGAGCATGTTGAGCTGATGAAATGGATTGAGGTCGAGCGTTTCACTACGATTCTCAGGGGCAAGTGACTCTGTCAGCATGAACATCATGATAATTAAGGTAATCGTCGAGAGGGCTGTGGCGAAAATGGCGGCCCCTAAATACCCTATCGATCCGGCGGAAGCGAAACTGCCTAACGCAGGGCCGATCATTAAGGCAACCGCCATCGATGCCCCTAAAACGCCAAAGACTTTTGTGCGCTCTTCGTCTGTGGTGACATCGGCTAAATAGGCGTTGGCCACTGACTGATTGCCACCTGTGATCCCGTCAATAACTCTGGAGAAGGCTATGATGAGCAAGGGCCAAACTGCACCTGTGGCGAAATAGGCAATGCCGAAAATGACCCAGCTTAAGAGCGTGCCAGCTTGGCTGACAAGCAGAATCGGTTTCCGGCCGTAATGATCACTCAAGCTTCCTAGAACTGGCGCCCCAAAAAATTGAAAGGTGGGGTAAACGGCCAACAGCACCCCAAAGATGCTTGCGTCATAGCCTAAATCTCGAATGATAAAAGGGAGAACTGGGATCAAAAGTGTTCCGCCAATGCCATTGACGATGTTAAGCAAAATGATGGGAAGTGTTTTTTTATTCATGATGAAATCTAGAGCTAAGTATCTGCAAAGCCAACGGCCGTATGTGACCCATCGCAAAATGGTTTGTTGCCAGAGGCGCCACAGCGACACAAAGCGGTTTTTTCGCCCCGAAAAACATGCTCGCCTGTTTGATCTTGAATCTCAAAGTTCCCTTGCAGCAATAAGGGGCCATTGGGTGCTTTTGTTATTTTGAGCTTGCCAGATGGTTCAAATGTGGCGGTTTCAGCCCCATTGTCATGCACGCTACTGTCAGCCACGAATCGCGCCTTTTTATGCGAGTTATCACAGAATGGCTTGTTGGCCGATTCTCCACAGCGGCATAAGGTCATGCGAGCCTCTTCAGCGATGAGGTTACCTTGCATATCTGCCAGCTCAACGTCCCCGTGAATCCGATACTCACCTGATTCTATAATAACAATGGTGTTGGTTTCGGGCAGTTGTTCAGTGGTTTCGTCGTGACGAATATATTTCAGAGCACCCGATGGGCAGTTTTCTATCGCTTGTGCCACGCTATCGGCCGCTGCATTATCTGGCTGTGCCCACGGCCGTTTTGACGTGTCAAACACAACTTTTAGCCGTTTGCCGCATTCTGCTACATGGATGCAACGTCTTAAATCAAACGTCACATCAATCTCTTTTCCACGATAGGTTTTTGCACTCATTCTATTCTCCTTTACCTTCAGCTAGGCCTATAGGGGTCTCAGCTACATTAATCCAAGAATTCAAGGCAGAAAGAACCTTTTCTAATTGTGCCTGAACTTCTTCATTTGTGATGCGACCATTCGCCATGTCAAAGTTATCGTAAAACTTCCCAACCGATAAGTCAGCTTTCACATCCATCGCAAAATGGGGGGCTGACCCTTTTGCCATCGACAATACCCGGCTTGCACCGCCTGCACCAGGAGAAGCGGATAAAAGCACGGCCGGTTTCCCTTGGTCCCTTGGTATACCTTGTTGTCAATGCGAGAAGTCCAGTCAAATAGATTTTTATATGCGGCCGAATACGAGCCATTGTGCTCGGCAAACGACACCAAGAGGGCGTCTGCTGCACCTACTTTTTTATAAAATTGATGGGCAAAATCGGGGATTCCACCCGCTTGTTCTCGATCAACGCTAAACAACGGCATTTCAAAATCATTGAGGTCTAGAACTTCAGTGCTGGCATGCATTAACAATGCCAGCTTCTAACAAGCCTGCAGCATAAGTGACCAAGGCTTTATTGATTGAGTTTCGACTATTGTTAGCCGCAAAAGCTAATATATTCATATAGTTCTTTTTAAGTGGTCATCCAGGAGAATTCCAGCATTTAGAATAGATTATTTAGTCCACTGCAAAGTATAAATCTTGAATTATGGGGCGCTGAATTCATGGATGACACGAATGAGATTGTTGGGAAAAACCAAATTATTCGTGTCATCCGCGTTATCTGTGTCCAATTAAAAGCTTCAGCTTATATTTGTTGCAGGGTAATTCGGGTCAGTAGTTGTAAGTTTGGTAGAGTTTCTAGCGCATCGTCAGCGACCAAATAATCGCTCCACCCGTCACCACGTGCATAAGGCTAAGCGACAATGCGATACCGGTGGTTTCTGCGGACGTCAATGGGCCAGCGAGCGAAAGTAACAAAAAGATAACACCTACAATCTGGAAGATACGCGTTCCATTTCCGGTAAATCGACGCAAAAGCCAGAGGAAAACGGCTGCAAAAATAGCGGCAACGATTGAAGCGATTAAGATTGGGATGAGTGTAATGGGTGCGATGGGTCCACCTGCTTGAGCGACATTTAGTGGCCCCACAATAAAGTAGATAACTAGGTTGATAGCGGCCGCAATGCCGCCACCGATCAAACCGGCAACAATTGTGCTACCCATTGAATTCTGTTCTGAATCTGACATATTATTCTCCAAATATTGAATCGCTCTTTAAAATAAGCGATTTGGGTTAATTAATTAATGCTGACAAGTTCTTCGCTATTGACTAATGGGGCTACTTTCCGGCCGATAAGCTCAATAGACTGCATCAGTTTCTCATGCGGCATACCTGCATTGTCCATCTGAAACGTCACTCTTGAAATGCCGCCAAGGGCCTCACTGTGGTGCAGAATCTTTTCTGCAATCTGTTCCGGACCACCAACCATCAATGCCCCTGTAGCCCCATTTTGGGCATCAAATCGGCCGCGAGTAACCGGCGGCCAGCCCCGCTCTTTGCCGATGCGGGTAAACGTTTCAGCATAGCCAGGATAGTATTCATTGACCGCCTCTTCGGTTGTGTTTGACACATAACCGAGCGAGTGCAATCCAACTTTTAGTTTATCTGGCGAGTGGCCAGCTTCTTCACCCGCTTGGCGATAAAGGTCAACCAGCGGCCGAAAGCGATGGGTTTCACCCCCAATCACAGCCACCATAAGTGGTAGCCCTAACATACCTGCCCTAGCAAATGATGCGGGTGTACCGCCAACGCCTAACCAAATGGGCAACTGTTTTTGCACCGGCCTTGGGTAGATGGCTTGATTGTGTAACGCCGGCCGGAATCTCCCCGACCAATCGACCACTTCGTTGTCACGAATCTTGAGCAGCAGATCGAGTTTTTCTGCAAATAGCGCATCATAATCCTGCAAACTATGGCCAAACAGTGGGAACGACTCTGTGAACGACCCCCGGCCGACTACCATTTCGGCCCGCCCTTGCGATACCAAATCGAGTGTCGCAAACTCTTGAAACACCCGCACAGGGTCGGCCGAACTTAAGACCGTGACCGCACTGTGCAATCGAATATTTTTAGTACGAGCCGCCGCGGCCGCCAAAATGACGGCTGGGGCTGAATCGAGAAATTCTTTGCGAAAGTGCTGCCCGATCCCAAATGAATCCAAGCCGACGCGGTCCGCGTGCTCCATTCTTTCGAGCAGCTGGGCCATCGCGATTCTGCTATTAACCGCATCAACTGAATCACTTTTTGATTCGTTGGCGGCGAAACTATCTATTCCAATTTCCATCGAGTTTCCTATATTTAAATTTCAGAAACAGTTTAGAACTAAACTGTTGGGCCAAAAAAAGACCTTTCAAAACCATTAATCAATTGAGCGATGTATCTTGCGCAAAATTGCTGAAAACTGTTGTATTTCTTGCTTAGTGAGCGATGCAAGTATTTGCTTCACATACTCATCGTGGACCGGCATGATTGTTGAGAACAACGCCCATCCTTCATCGGTTAAAAAAATATTATTGTCACGCCCGATTTTTTCGCGGCGCATCAACCTTCGATTTTCAAGGTTTTTTAGATGTTGAGCCACATTGCCCTTTGTAACATTTAAACGATCTGCGCACATCTGCTGATTGGTGCCTTCGTTTACCGCAACTTCAGCCAGCAGATCAAATTGACCTTGGCTGAGATTCCATTCTTTGAAATGCACATCCATTTGCGGCAATGTCTTTTTCAAGAGGCGTATAAAACGGAACCACGCCAGCAGCGTCGCATCCCGTTTCCGCATTTGGACAAAAGTTTTTAGATCATTGATAGACACACTAATAGTTTAGAGCTAAACTGTCAGTGTGTCAACACGTTGAATTCTTATTAACGGTATTTGATTAGTTTTTGCATCTCTCACACCGCCGTATATGCCAAGCCCAGTCATGTCTCCAGTCATTCTTTGTATTAAAGCAAGTAAACGATTTACTCAGGAAACAAAGGGTAGGCCGCATTGGGGTAAGTTACACTTTATGACGGCCGACCGGCTGGAACGACTTTTTCCTCGGTATAACGATTTTGTGACCATGCGTCGTCGCTTTGATCCAAAAGGGACCTATCTGAACAAGCATACAAGGGCGTTGTTTACTTAAAGTTCGTTCGTTTTCAACTTTTGATAGGAGTTGATTTGATAGGAGTTGATAGAGAAGGGCGATAGTGATAGGGAGCTTGCTCATGCGGATCGGTTTGTTTAGGCCAGCACATCATTGCGAGTTAAGCGCTCATCTAGGCTTGCTATTAGGCTTAATATTAGGCTTAATATGCGATTAGTTGTGCCTAGCCAAAGGGAATGTCCACGGGCTACTCATAAATTTGCTGAAATAGCAAGGTTGCTCCAAAATCTACTAATCGCTTAATTAGTAAAAACCCAGACTCAGGAATCTAAATGACCAATCCAACCATCAAAATCAAAACAGGTCTTGTCGAAGGCTTGTATCAAAAATCTATTGCTGTATTTAAAGGCGTTCCCTATGCCAAACCACCCGTTGGTGATTTGCGCTGGCGGCCGCCACAACCGGCCGAACCTTGGTCTGGCACTTTCAAGGCCCATAAATTTGGCCCAGCCGCCTACCAACGTGGCGCAGAAATGCTTCAGTTTGTCAATAGCCTTGTCAAAGGGCAAGGGATGAGTTGGTTCAAACGCACGCTAATTTTGCTATTGGTCAAATATGGCCCCAAACCAAAACAATCTGAAGATTGCCTCACATTAACCGTCCGGTCGCCAGAGCTAAAACCGGCCGAAAAGCTGCCTGTCATGGTGTTCATCCATGGTGGGGCGCACCAAGACGGCGGGAGTCACGAGTTGTTGTACGACACCAATACGCTCCCGGAAAAAGGGGTTATTACAGTAATTTTCAACTACCGTTTAGGGTTGATGGGTTTCTTCGCCCACCCCGATCTCAGCGCAGAATCAGAACATGGGGTTTCAGGCAATTATGGCATGCTTGATCAAATTCTGGCTCTCCAGTGGGTGCAAGATAACATCGAAGCCTTTGGGGGTAACCCGGACAATGTTACGATTTTCGGCGAATCGGCCGGAGGTGAATCGGTCTTACATTTGATGTGCTCACCGCTTGCTGACGGGCTGTTCCATAAAGCGATTGCCCAAAGCCCCGCTACAGCCGCACAGCTTCAATACTTAAAAAAACCGTTTTTCGTACACGACTCAGCGGAACAACAAGGGATCAACTTCGCCAAACGTGCAGGGGTAACTGGCTTAAACCCAATCGAGCAATTACGTGCGATGTCGGCCGCAGACATTCGAAAAATCGTTATAACAGGCCATGGTCCTGACGGTAATTTCTATCCTGTCATCGACGGTTACACTTTACCAAAGTCAACGTTTGAAACTTTTCAAGATGGGGAGCAGGCCCATGTTCCATTTCTTATCGGTAGCAACGAGCATGAAAGCAGCCTCTTTTCCCCCATGTTTGATGCCGTCTTAATGGAATATGCGGATCGTGAGCACCCTGAAAGCGGTTTGCCCGATTACATGGCTGAAGAATACGAGGATGACTTAGACCGTTTGCTTGAGCTTTATCCAGGGCTAGAAAATCACGAACCGGCCGTCACCTCTCTCTTTCAAGGGGATAGCCTGTTTGGAGCTGCCGTGCGCTTTTATACGAGCGAGATGGCTAAATCATCCCCTGAACCGGTCTTTCTTTATCAATTCCGCCGTCAATCACCCCTACCTAACCAAACGGCCGGGGCATTTCATGCAGCTGAACTTCCCTTTGTGTTTGGGGCTTTAAATTCACCCGTCATGCCGACCACAGAGGAAGACAAACCTCTGGCCGAAGCGATGCAAACCTATTGGACAAATTTCGCTAAAAGCGGCAATCCAAACGGGCTCGAATTAGTAGATTGGGCGGAATTTACCGACGACGCGCCAAGTTGGATGGTTTTCAACGTTGATAAAGTCGGTGTTCGGCCGATTGAGATTGAGGAAAAATATGGCATTTTCCGGCGGCGGCTTCAAAAGTATATTGACCTGATGCGAGAAGGTGAAACTGAGCCACCGGCGAATGAGGTAGTCGCGGCCGATTAAGGGGATTAAAAAGAGAGAAGGTCGCACTCTCTATCTAATCACAATCATCTTCTTTGGACTGTATTGCTGCTAGATCAATAATGTTAGTGTGAATGCTTAAGGTAAGCAGTGATTTCACACCTTGACATGCCGCAACGGGATAATCAAGCTAGTTGATTTATTAGGGGTCATCAGCTTGTACTCATCCAAGCTGACCCCGATGGCGGCCGTGTCTAACTTCTGAAATAATAGATCTTGCACCTGTGCCAACGGCCATCGGCCGATGCCAGGACGGTAGCCTGGCCCTACTTTCAGCGGCCGATCACCAATCCTCTCATTCGCCTTGGTCCGAACCTGTTTGGCTAACTGCCCAATCCATGCCAACGCAACCTCAGTCACAACCGCACCCGCTAGTACATCATCGGCCGAAAGCGCATCGGTTTGCTTGTCTAGCCCTGGCCCAAGCGTTACCAATCCCAAACACACAGCGGCCGTTTCTGGGTTTAACCACTCTTCTAGTTCAGCAACATCAGCACGATCAAATTCCTGAAACATCGCCTGCGGCCGGGCGTGTTCTAACATTACCGCCAGCATATCAGTGTAGATTTTTGTCATCTTTTTGCGCCGTCGAGGCGTTTTGTACCGTCGCAACATATCCTCTAGATTAACTTCAGGTGTTTTAGGTGTAAAAATCATATCGTATCCACAGAACCGTTAGGGTTTGTCTCAATTTGTAATTTTATAGAGTGGCCGACCATCTCAAATATCAGCCCAAGCAAGTTATCAATTTTAGCCTCAATCCAAGAGTTAAGCGCAACAGAACAAGCACAGCTTTACATTTGATATGATTTGACATCGTTTCAATTTTAGACCGTTATATTGAAGTAATAATGCCCATTGGGGATAACTAAGAATTACTGTATAAATTCGCTATGTCAAAACTAAAAAAAGCCCTACTCTCTTCTTTTCTAATTATTTGTATTCTTGCGGCCGGTGGCTATATAGGTATTGGTCTATTTTTGCACGGTACGCTGGCTGATATTAGCGACGGATGCAAAAACCGTACCAACCGGCCGGGTAATTTTTCTGATGTCACCAACCATTTTGACCCAACTGATCTCGATATTAGCCTGTACCAGATGGCGACCTATGAAACAGTCACCTTTCTAAGCCGAGAAACAGAAGCGACCTTAAATCTATCTGGCTGGTACATTCCAGGAGAGCCAGGCAGTCCGGCTGTGATCAGCGTGCATGGAATCGGCTCGTGCAAATATTCTGTCGTGAATTTGCTACAAGCCGGTATGCTAAACAAAGCCGGTTTTTCAGTGCTAGTCATGGACGTGCGTGATGCAGGTGATTCTGATTATGAAGATGGTCTTTCAGCCATCGGCAATGAAGAATATTTAGACGTATTGGGTGCTTTTGATTGGCTACAAAGCGAAAAAGAACATTCGGCCGACCAGATCGGCGTCCTCGGCAATTCATTAGGCGCTTCGACGGTGCTGATCGCCTTTTCAAAAGAACCAAATCTAGCGGCCGCATTTGTCGACTCTCCATTTGACAATCTGCCTCAAATCATTCGTGAAGAACTTACACGAGAAGGGTATCCACAGTTTTTGTATGCGGCTGGCCTTATCGGTGCGCGTTTGCGAGGGGATAACATCAATTTCAACAACCCTTATGATGCGATTGAAAACGCCAACGGCCGACCCATCTTCGTCACCCATGGCACAGCTGACGGCCGGATCGGTGTCCACCATGCACACCAACTAGAGGAGCGGGCCAAAGCAGAGAGGGCAGATGTCACTTTTTGGATTGTCTCTGGAATGGATCACGTTAAAGCGGCCGGACAACGGCCTGAAGAATACGAAGCTCAACTTGTTCACTTCTTTGAACAAGCATTGGGAATGCCCTAAAGATGGGTTGAAATAAACAAGCGCATCTGATCTAAAACCAGATTTAAAACTGGATCTCAACCTGACCTAATATACCAAAGTCAGCCCGAATGTTTTGGCCCGTTTTCGCCAAATAGACCGGCATGCACACCCCGGTCGTTACAATTTCACCCGCCTTTAGATGGCGTTCATAAGTCGGTAGCGTGTTGGCGATCCAAGCGAGGGCATTGAGTGGGTCGCCAAGCGCAATCTCTCCTCGGCCGCTAGAGACTGGCTCATTATCAGCGTACAAAGTCACTTCATGGCTGACAAAATCAAGATGCTGCCAGTCGACCGTGGCTTGCCCAGCAACCCAACATCCATGAATCGCATTGTCGGCAATCGTTTTAGGAGCGTTGAACACATCCCAACTCCCTAAATGATGATGAACCACTTCAATGGAAGGGATCACGCTTGCCACAAAAGGACGAATCGATTGCGCATCATAATGTCCGGCCACCACATCAGCGTTCAGTTCAAACGCAAATTCCGGTTCGATAACCATCATTGAAAAATCGGCCGCGTTTAACATGACCGGGCTAGCATACCGGCCGGAGTTGATCATTTGACCGTAAACCGGGCCATCGGTGTTAAGTAACTGCTGGGCACCTTTACTGGTACAGCCGATTTTATAGCCAAAACGGTGTGTGCTAGCGGCCGCAATTAATTTTGCAACTAGCTTATCTTGTACAGCGTAGGCAGCATCGAGATCGAGCTGGGGAAATTCAGCCGGAACATCCACGGCCGATCGATTGTCACGGCGTAGTTGAAAATGGAAATCTGCATATTTATCGAGATCGTTCATAAGGTCATCCGTATATCTATTCAATATCTATTCATTGAAGCAACTATTCATTGAAGCAACCCTACTTTTAGAGATTCATTAATTAACGCTGGTGCAGGTTTTTTTCAGACGGAATTATTGCCGTAGGGGCGGAAGGGGTCGGAACCATCTTGGCTTCAAAGGTAGAATTCGCTTCCCAACCCCTTCCGCCCAACCACACTAAATAATATTTGAGCGCGCAAAAAATTCAAGAGGATAGTAAAACAAAAAGAAGATAAACTCAAACTCCAATTTTGCTCCAAAAAATCGGAGCAATACAATTTCAAAGCGTCTGCATTTTAACTTATACTATCTATTATTGACTGATTCAGGTCACTGCTTTTTGAACAATCGGGTCTAAATACTTATGTTAAATCAAAGATCAAATCAACTAAACAAGCAATTACGGCTTGTTGCAGAAGAAGGGCTTATCGATACGGCCGAACTCGATCAGGCGTATCAACTGACCGAGAAAACACCCATGCCACAACAGTGGCTATGGTTTTTAAACACCGCTCTACTCAGCCTAGGGGCTTTGTTTATCGTGAGTGGCATCTTCTTTTTCTTCGCATGGAACTGGACCAAGATCGGCCGTTTGCCCAAATTCGCAATCATCGAAGTGGCAATCGTGGCAACGGCCATCTTCGCATTTTGGAAAGGGCTAGACAGCTTGCCCGCAAAAATCTCGCTGGCCGCCAGCAGTGCCCTGATCGGGGTCTTGTTTGCCGTTATGGGGCAAGAATATCAATCTCCGGCCGATAGCTGGATTCTGTTTTTCTTATGGGCACTTTTTGCGGCCGGATGGGTCGCAATTGGCCGGTTCGCCCCATTGTGGTTAGGCTGGTTCGCCCTCATCAACCTCACCTTTTACCTTTGGCTCGATCAAACAGGCGGGTTCAGCGATTTAAGCCGTGATAGCAAATTTGTTTTCAACTTGAATTTAATCACCGTGTTAAACAGCCTGATTTTGGTGCTATGGGAATTGGCGATGCCCCGTTTAGAAAAATGGGCGGCCGGACGCTGGTTACCCCGCACGATGGCGGTATTCACTGTAGGCAGCGGTACCTTATCCATGCTCTGGCTCATCTTTGACTGGCAAAGTTTAGTCACCGATAGTCTCAGCACCTCTATCTTCACCCTGTTACTTTACGTGCTTATTGTTGGATTGGTAATCGCGATCTACGGTTATAGCCAGCAAGATTTGTTCATGGTCACGGCCGTCCTTTTTAGCTTAATCGTCGTCATTACAAGTAAAGCTGGGGACATCATTTTTTCATGGGCCAACAGCGAGCTTGCCGCCCTGCCGTTAGGGCTAATCGTCATCGGATTAGGCTGGCTGTCATTCCAATTTTTACGCACCCTTCAAAAACAACAGGCTTTACCAGAGGCACAATTATGAATGAATTAACCGAACTATTAAACCATTTGAAATTCTCTGAAGAACGTCAATCAACAATCAATCAGTTTTTAGCGGTGCAAGACCCGGCCGATAGCGAAGATGATGACGTACCATGGTTTATGACCGCTCTCATCGGCGGCAGTGCTTGGATCGCAGCGATCCTCTTTATCATCTTTATCTTTTTACCGCTGGGCGACAGTCCATTTATTGCCGGGCTTATCCCTTTAGCCATCGCCATTGGAATGAACCGATTCCTCAAAAAAACCGTTTTCCTAGAGCAATTATCATTGGCACTGGGGATGACGGGGCAAATGATTTGGGTATCCGAACTTGCTGACGGCCGTAGCAATGGGTTTTTCTGGCTACTTCCGATTATCGGCATTGTTCTTTTTATTGCGCACACCGGCCAATTCCATCGTTTTTTCACGACGGTCGTTCATCTCATAGTCTTTGAGTTTCAGCTCAAGGATTTAGGCGGTTATAGCGAGCAATTTGCCTTTCAAGATCATATTTTTTATACCATTGCCACCCTTATCTTTATCGGCTCAGTCGCTGCAGTTTGTGTGATTTGGTTTTACGAAACGACGTATATCGCCAAAAAACAGACGCAATATGCACGGCCGTTGGGTTTTGGTTTGATCATCACATCGGCCGTTAGCATCTTGTTTCAGCGTTTTGGTTTTGCAGAGGGGCTTCATCACGCTATTTATATCCATATTACTTCGCTAGCCACCCTTGGTATTTTACTTGTTTTGGTTTACCAACTTGCGCTCAAAAACGATAGCAACCCGATCTTCTGGCTTGTGATTACGGCCGTGCTGTTCATTTTTCCAGCTTGGCAAACCCCTGGTCTTATTTGGGCCATTATCATGCTCTTGCTTAGCTGGTATCGGCAAGACCTGCTTTTATTAGGGATTGGGGTTCTTGCCACGGCCGGATTCTTAATCCTTTTCTACTACGATTTGGATATTACATTACTCAACAAATCATACGTATTGATTTTTACCGGGGTGGCTATGTTGGCTGTGAGATTTGGCTGGGAAAAACTCACCCCGAACCATTCAGAGGTCCGATTATGAAACAGGCAAGCACGATTCAAACAATCCGGCCGATTATTTTTTGGCTCGCATTAGCCGCCCTGCTGATCTATAGCGGATGGGCGGTATTCAAAACAGAAACCGCCATCGCCAACGGAACAACCGTTTACGTTGAATTGGCCCCAGTTGACCCACGATCTCTCATTCAAGGGGATTACATGGCACTCAATTACGCTGTCTCTGACGAGCTTGAGCTTGGCGAATCATCCGGCCGCTTGGTGATCACAACCGATGCAGAACAAGTTGCATCGTTTATACGGGTAGCAGATGGCAATCACACACCACTCGCCGCAAACGAGCTTTTGATTAACTACAGTCGTGACTGGAGCGGCTGGGGCAACACCATTATCATCGGCACCAATTCCTACTTTTTTCAAGAAGGAACCGGCGAGCTTTTTGAAACGGCCAAATACGGTGAGTTCAAGGTTGCGGCCGACGGCACACCCATTCTTGTGGGGTTACGAGATGAAAAGCTAAATCTGTTAGGAGAATTGGCTAGATAACACGAGCAGGGCTAGGTACCCGGATAAATTGTCGTCTCCTTGTTATTGTTAAAGACAACGTTAAAGACAACCTGTAGCACGCCAGCTTGCTGGTGGTTTGCTGGCGTGCTACAAGAGGGTTCAAGCCTATAAGGCCAACCCCGAAAAATAATTATCTAGCAAACTAGCTCAGGGGAATTGGCTGTGTCAATCAAGTTGACGAGGTGAGGCGATTGCATGTTTTATTCTCGGAAATCGCCTAAACAAAAAACCTGCACTCAGCAGACCCTAGATTCTTTGTAATACAATCAAAAATGATAATTGTTCAGCAGCTTAAGAAAATCGAGTTTGTAGGTGCGAATCGAGCCGCTTTAACCGGAAAAACAACGGCTAAAGCCATTGCTACGAACAGGTGCTGAATAGTTACCAAAAATGTTAGAATCAGTAGATTCAGACTCGCTCACAGCTTACTTCTACCGGCTTCTAAACATCCCCGGTCTGAACGATGTTTCAGAAAGCTTCTCAAATAACTCGAGATCGGCAAAATAAAGATGACACAATTTCAAGAAGACCAATTCAACTACACCGAACACATCCAAACCAACACCCTACTCAACAACCAAAAACTTGTTTCATCCCACCCAGAAGAAATGTTGTTTGTAATTATTCATCAGGTGTATGAGCTGTGGTTCAAGCAGCTCATTCATGACAGCGGCCGGACGATAGCCCATCTGCAAAAGGATGAGCTAGCACAGGCGACGTGGCTGGTGCAACGCATGGGCCGAATATTGCGAGTGGCTGACACTCAGCTGGGGGTTTTGGAAATGCTGACCTTTGCTGATTTTCAAGAATTCCGGCCGTTCCTTGAAAAATCGAGCGGCTTGCAATCACGCCAGTTTCGGGATTTCGAGGTGCTGGGCGGCTTAGCGGAAACGGCCGGAGAGCACTACGTAACATGGGCCGAAACGCTGTGGCCCGGCATTGTCGCATCCCACCCCAACACATTGCACAGCACGTTTGTGGCCGCCATCGGCCGGTCAGGTACGCCGCTCATCGACATTTATCGCAATCGCTGGGATCAGTTCCAGCTTTTTAGCCTGTGTGAAGCGTGCTTAGAAATGGACCGCTTGATGACGACCTGGCGGCACAACCATATCCAAATGGTAAAACGGATGATTGGTGGGCAGGCGCAAGGGACCGGTGGTACATTTGTTGAAAAATATTTGGAGCCAACAACCAAATATAAATTTTTCCCAGAATTATGGGACGTGCGTCACGAAATGACAGCCGCTTCGGGCGGAGTAGTAGTCAGTGACCAGTTGCCAGTTTAACCCCCACTAATATCTAACATCCAATATCTAACCACCATGAAAAACTTCCCAAACCTTTTTCAACCACTCGACATTAACGGCATGATTTTGCCAAACCGGACCGCGCTAACCGCTATGGTCACCCGGCTTTCTGGGGAAGATGGCTTTGTGAACCAAGACATTATCGACCGTTACATGCGCTTTGCGGCCGGTGAAGTCGGCCTGATGGTGGTTGAGGCATCGGCCATTCACGGCGCAAAAAGCGGCCAGCTTCTACGCATCAACGACGATGAATTTATTACAGGCCATCGGGACATGGTGCAACAAATCCATGATTCAAGCCCCACTAAAGTGGCGTTGCAGATCATCCATTTTCTAAAAATCGCTCGGTCAGGATGGCGTCAAACGGTGAAAATGCTCGACAAAGACGACATTCAGGCGATCATTCGGCAATATGGCGAAGCGGCCGTACGCACGCGTGACGCCGGATATGATGCGGTTGAGCTACATATGGCCCATGCCTATACGATGTCTTCGTTCTTATCAAAACGGAGCAACACCCGCACCGACGAGTACGGCGGCCGAAGCTTGGAAACCCGCATGCGGATGATGACTGAAACGGTGCTCAAAGTACGTAGCATGGTCGGCCCGGACTTCCCCATTGGAGTACGCTTTGATGCGGAAGAGTGCATCAAAGACGGCTATGGGTTGAGTGAATCAAAATATATTGGCCTGCGTCTGGCCCAGTTAGGGGTCGATTACATTTCGCTATCGGCCGGGGGAAAATTTGAAGATGCGGTGGCGGCTGAAAACGAAGCACTGTATCCGTACACAGGTTATTCGGGAGATCGGGCGATGCCACCGGCAACCTATCAGGACGGTGCAAATGTCTACATGGCGGCCGGGATTAAAGCGTTTATCAATGAGCACGGTTTTTACACCCCAGTGATCACGACGGGCAAGATTTCAACGCCACAAATGGCTGAAAGCATCTTGCAAAATGGGCAGGCAGATATGGTTGGTTTCGCCCGGGCGTTGCTGGCTGATCCTGACTTTCCGAAAAAGGCGAGATTGGGTGAGCCGGACAAAATTGTGCGCTGTATTTATGGAAATGTATGCAAGCAGTTGGACGAAAAGTTCAAGAAGGTAACGTGTACGCTGTGGCTGCGGCATGGGTTGAATGTACCGATGGCTGATCCGGCCGATGTTGAGGGTCCAACATGGCCGACAAATGGCAGTGTAAAGGCGGTTTTACGGCCGAACGGCCGGGTGCGGGTCGAGTGGGAAAAAGCGGCCGATGAACACGGGATGCACGGCTACGAGGTGTTCCGAGCCGTAAACGCTGGCCCATATGAACATTTATCGTCATCGAGCACAAATCGCTATACCGATCAAAATGCGCTGGCCGGGAATAATTATACCTACATGATTAAGGCCTATGACTTTGCAGGGAATCGGTCGGTGGCAAGCGAACCTGCATCAGTTGAAATTCCTCTCCCGGTGATGATTGGTGAAGATGCGTTGCGGATTAATCACAGTTCGTAACGGTGTAGTTAATGTTGCTCTGTGCGAACCCAAAAAATTAAAAATTAAAAAATCACCAGTTCAACAAATCATCAATTAAAAACCTTTTTAATTGATGATTTGTTGAATTTATGAATGGTCGAATAGTTAATACAAGCCAACATCCATTAATCTCCGTCATTCGGTCGGACTAGTCCCTACTCTTTCTCAAGCCAGTGTGTTTCCAGCACATTCCACATAATGAGCAATAGCCTGTTTAAGGAAACCGGGTAGGTCAGGGTGGACGGCGGTGAAGGTGGCATTGAAATCGGGGTGGTCGTCATACATGTTGCCCAGACCACCTAACGTCTCGATAGAGGGTTCATAGAAGTGGCGAAGGTGATTGTGCCAACGAACAAGCAACGTTTGAATTGCAGCACTTTCTGCCCCTTTATCCATATGTGCTGCAATCTCAGCGTAGACCGTTTCGCCCTCATCTAAAATTTCTTGTTGCCTTTCCTGGCTATAACTGTTCCAAAGTTTGACCGACTCAGTGACACGGTCACCCCATTGCTCAGTCATTTCCTCTTCATATTTTTTTTGCTTTTCTTTGCTAAAACCCTGAAAAATTCGCTTCTTGCTCATGTTTATTTCTCCAATAGCATGATGGATTGTTATATCGATGGTTTGAATAAGTGTATTCAGGCGTTCAATTTTCTCATGCAAAATTCCACGGTGAGTCTGCAACGCTGAAACGAGATCGAAACTCGAACTATCCAAAACATTCTTGATTTGGGTCAGATCAAAACCTATATCCCGGTAAAGTAGGATCTGTTGAAGCCGTAAGAGAGATTTGGCGTCGTAATACCGATAGTTGTTCTCACCCACCCATGCAGGTTTAAGCAGATCGATTTCGTCATAGTAATGCAGGGTACGGATGCTTATTCCGGCAAGGTTGGATATTTGTTTAACCGTATATCTTTCTTTCATCAACTTCAATGATACGCTATCACGTTACGTAAGGGTCAAGGGCAGAATGGGTTTATGCTCGGTTTTGGTCGGGAAAGTTGGGAGTAGATGAACTAGTAAACCGATACACTAATTTGTCTAACGGCCTTCTCCCATCCCAAATAATTATTCTAAAAATAGCAGTTTTAGCTGTTTTTTAGAGGTATTACACAGTTTTCATAAATGAAAATTGACCAAAGTAACCAAAAGTTTGACAAAGATGTTTTCGATAGCTACCATACATTTAGTAAAACGTTACACTAAATCAAAATCAACACCTTTCGTTTTACATAAAAACTTTATGTCTGAAAAAGTGACCATAACTGATGTTGCTCGCAAAGCCGGTGTTTCATTAAGCACCGTCTCGAATCTACTAAACGGCCGATCAAAACGAATGCGCCCAAGTACCGAGCAACGAATCATAGAAGCGATAGAAGAATTAGGCTTCACACCTAATCAAGCCGCTCGTCAGTTAAAAACTGGACATTCAGCTATTTTGGGCTTAATTGTCCCATCTGTGGCCAACCCCTTTTACGGCATTTTTGCTAGGCATGTAGAATCGGCCGCACTCAGGCTTGGATACCAAGTTTTATTAGGCAATAGCGATCGTGACCCCGCAAGAGAATTTAAGTATGCAGAAGAATTATGGGGATACGGTGTTCGAGGGTTGATTTTCGGCTCATCTCTTTTACAACTTTCCCATTTTGAAAATTTGATCTCAAAAGGGCTACACGTGGTTGCGTTTGAACGCCCCGCCCAAGAGACCGATGGTGTCCGGGTTGACAGTGTAGGCATCGATAATCAGTTAGCCGCACGATTGGCTACAAAACATCTACTTTCGTTAGGCCATAAGCGAATCGGTTTTTTGTCAGGCCCCATCCAAACCGTTAGCCGTTTGGATCGCTTATCTGGGTATCAGTCGGCCTTGCGTGAAGCAAATATACAGTCTGATCCTAAGCTTGTCTGGGATGTTTCACCTACCGGCACAAGTTATGGAGATGCAGATGCGGTTGATTTAGGGAGACAAGGCACACAAGAGCTTTTAAGCCGGCCGAATCCACCCACAGCGATTTTTGCCATCAACGATATGTTCGCCTTTGGCGCATATGCAGGTGCCAAAGATCTGGGGTTAAAAATCCCAGATGACTTATCAGTTGTTGGCGTTGACGACATCACACTTACTGAAATTATTCAACCGTCGTTAACCACAGTACGCCAGCCGATAGAACAAATCGCCAATATCGCAGTTGCAAGGCTTGTTGCCCGCTTGGCCGGAACATTTGTTGAGGAACAAGATCATCAGATATTAGCTCCTCAATTAATTGTTAGATCATCAACAGCTATAGCCCCAAATCGTATTTAAATGACGCTTAAAAGGCTGTGCAAAAATAATTAGTATCACTATCACAAATTAATTCTAAAGAACAATAACCCATAAAGCAGGG
>JBLIMP010000056.1:0-18374 GCA_047638855.1 Cellvibrionaceae bacterium
AAAGGAAAAGCAGGCTCTATGTTACTTTGGCTTTAGCGGTTCAATTCTTCTTCCAACCGATCGCGATAAGGATCGCCGGTTGATTTTGGAGCTTTGGCCAAATCCTCTTTATTTGCAGCTACTGTTTGGAGTTTTTGCATCTGTCGGCCGAAAATAAACAAACCCAGAATGACAACTACAATCGGGCCGATCCAGAAGAAATTCCCCAGCCCTTTGGCAGGCGGATTCGCCAACACCCCGGTCCCATACCGAGTAGAAAAGTAGTCGAGAATCTCTTCATCTGGGGAGCCAGCTTCAAGCTGAAGGCGGATTTCACCTCGCCAGTCAGCACAAACTTCGGTTGGGCACACATCAACTGGTACCGATTCACATGTCGGGCAAAATAGCTCTTGGGCCACTCGATTCACATCGTCGTCGGTTACATCTGTCTGACCCACAACCGGGAGTGCAAACAATAGGCTGAGTCCAAAAAGAAAGAAAAAGAGGTGTGTTTTGCGCATTATTTTTAGTGGCTCGATCTAACTTTAATCTGATTACCTGTTGTTCACTGTTGCCAACGCGACTCGACGCTCGGCGGCTGCGATTTTTTCATCTAAAGGATCTGGCCAAGCGGCGACCAGCGTCCCCACAATAAAGATGACTCCGCCAAACCAGACCCACTGTATCAACGGGTTAAGATACATGCGTATGGTGGCCGACGTTTCTGAGACATTTTCCCAATTGACCAAAATGACATAAAAATCTTCTGCGATAGTTGATCTTGCATCTGGAATAGTCATGCCTTGCCCGTTGTCAAAAATATCTGTATGCGGCCGAAGTGTGGTCAAAAACGCACCATCCCGATCATAAACGGCGACATTGCCTGTTGCAGAAGAGGTATCTTCGTTTTGATTAAACGTGGTCCCTAAATACTCAATGGTGTAATCGCCTAGTGTGGCTCGTTCGCCTGTATTAAGGAAAATTTGCCGATCCATCTGGAAAAACTCTGTGCCGATAATCCCGGCCGCCATCACCAATACGCCCAAGTGGATTAGATATCCACCGTAGCGTCGCTGGTTGCGCTGAAACAGCTTGCCTAAGGCTACCGGCCAGCTTTCTTGTTTGGATCGGACACGCGCTTGTGCCCCACGTATATATTCGAGCAGGGTTAGCAATAGTGAAAATGCGACAATCCACAGCCCAACTACTGCCCCAATCTGCCGCATTCCGCCAAACACAAGCGCGGCCGCAAAAATGGTAGCGACTACAGCGGGCCACATCGATTGCTTACCTAGCTTGCTTATCGATGTTTTGTACCACATCGTCATAGGTGCAATTCCCATGAGCAAAAGCACGGCCGCAAACAGCGGCCCAACGGCGATGTTGTAGGTATCAGGCCCAACACCATAGGATTGGCAGTCCCAGCGGCCACCAAATAGGGTAGAGCAGGTAATCCATTCAGAAAGTAGGGCAAAATTTGTAAACAGAAAAATGATGATTGTGATTGCTAATATCAGAAAGTTGTTGGCTAGAAAGGCCGATTCTCTAGATAAAAGTGATTCGAGATAGTTTTCGCTACGCAGAGCCGGTGCACGCCAAATCGCTACCCCAATCGAAAAGATAAACATGCTGCCGAGAAAGACGAAGAATCCCCACTGGATGTCTGATTGCGCGAAAGCGTGGACTGAACTGAGTAACCCTGTACGCACGATAAACGTTCCATACAAAACAAGGAGGTAGGTGGTGAGGATAAGCACAATGTTCCAAACTTTGAACATCCCTCGTTTTTCTTGGATCATGACTGAATGCAAAAAGGCGGTCGCGGTTAGCCACGGTAAAAATGCCGCATTCTCGACCGGGTCCCATTCCCAATAGCCGCCCCAACCGAGTACATCGTAAGCCCACCGGCCGCCTAGGATCAAGCCTAAGCTCAAAAAGAGCCACGCTGTTAAAGTCCAGCGTCGGGTTGTGCGAATCCAGCTATCGTCAAGCCGTCCTGCAAGGAGGGCCGCCATCGCAAAACTAAAGGGCACAACGAAACCTGTCCAGCCCAGATATAGCATAGGTGGATGGATAATCATCAGTGGATGGCGTAGCAAAGGGCTGAGGCCGTTGCCGTCTAAAGCGACGCTGGCTGCCAAGGCAAATGGGTTTTCAGGAAAAGCGGATAGATAAAGAAAATAGGCTTGTGTCAGGCCGCCAATAATGACTGCGTATGGGATTAGATCACGCTCTTCGTTTTTGCTGATCCATGCGGCCGCTAAAAATCCTGATAAAAAGAGATTCCATAGCAACAGTGAGCCTGCTTGGCCCCCCCATAAGGCTGAAAATTTAAATTGGATCGGTGTGGCCCGACTGGTTACTTGGCGCACATAATCGATTGAGTAATCGTTATTGATAAGCGCCAGAATCATGATAATGCAGGCGAGAAAGAGTAATGGGAAGACGGCGATTGCAGCATTCCGGCCGCTCTTGATCAGTTTGGTGCGGGTCTCGACTGAAAACTTCAGCGAGAAATAAGAGCCCCATTGAGCGAGTCCCATTATTCCAATTGAATAGAGGCTCGCCGCGAGTGCTAAATAAATGGCGGAGTTGCCAAGGTCTGCAAACATGGCGAAATTACCCTGAGGCCTCTGCCTCTAATTCTGTTTCAGTTTCTTCATAGCGGGTTGGGCATTTAAGCAATAGGCCGCCAGCGTTCGAGTTGAATACCCCTGGATCACCGGCCGAGCCTTCAACAAGTGCCTGGGCTTCGTGCTGAAGCAGGTCTGGCTTTGGCTCATTTTCTGCGTAGATAGTGAGCCGGTGAGTTGGGTTTTGAAGATCATCGACGACATCAAAGGTTAAAGTTGAATTTTCAGCATCGATTTGTACGTACTCAATCGAATCACCAATTACCCAACCCGCGATGCGTACATCACGGTCAGATAACTCGGCTTCTTTTGCTAAATACTCATCGACTGTAAGGTAAAGCTGGGTGCCACCCGCATTAAGTGCATTGAATGCTACAAATATGACGGCCGCTAGCAGAACGGCTGCTGCCAAAACAAACTGCCATTTTTGGCGTGGGGCAGGATTTAAAATGTCTTTATCTGTTTTTGTCCAAGTTGAATTAGCCATAGAAAAAATTATATCAGTCGGGTCTTTGTGTCCATCTTCCCCTTATCTACCTGTTACTTTTAAAATAGCGAGAAGGGTTGATGAGGGCCTTCTCGTTTAAGAAAGAAGGCTTGGATCATCTTCGATCTCATCTGCCCAGTTTTCTGCTAATGGTTCAAAAATGAGTTTTTCGGCTTCTTTGAATCGATCTTCTGGAACCATGATAGCGACCTCGCCTAATTTTCCAACAGTGATGCCTAAGCGACTTCCAGCTTCTAAAGGATAAACCTTTGCTGGGATTCCCTCAGACTGAAGTTGACCGGCAATGATATGTGCATCTGGCAATCCATAGGTTTTGTAAACTTGTATCCAGTTTGGTGAATCATTCATGCGGGTAGTATAGCTCGGGCAATACTGGAAAGAAGTATATTTTGAGGTTTCAAAGGTAGTTGAAGCCAGAAGCTTATTTTTTGACTCATCAGATAGCTGTTTTTTACGGCCCGAAGCTAATATCTGTAAGGAAGAGTGTGAAGCTTGAAATAAAAAAGACCAGCATTGCTGGTCTTTTTTGAAAGTTTTTTTGAGTGAGTTTGCTACTGTTACTGTGAAGTTGCTGCCAAATCGTCAGTTACAAACATATTTGCACTTGTTTGTAGATCACCATTAATCCAGATATCAACACTGTACTCGCCGGTATCAAACCCTTCAGGTGGTGCGAGGTAAACGTATCCAGGCCCGTCATCTCCATAACTCCAAGTTTCGTTTCCGCCGCCGACCACTCGGCCGTCACGCCGCCATACCCAAGACCATACCATGCCGTCTTGCATGTTTGTATAGTCAAATGTGGCATAGACAGTGTAGAACCCTTCATTGTAAAGTCGTGATGGTGCAACAGGTTTATAGCTGACGGTATCAACGCTATCAGAGAATTCGAGTGCTGTGATTTCAGTATTGTCTTGTAGAGGAGCTTCTGGGGTAACTTGATTGAATTCGGCCGGAAGCTCTGGTGCTTCGACTACTGATTCTAAAGCGATAGCACCTTCTGCTTGAATAGAATCGAGACGATCCAACGAGCTAAACGTTTGATTATCAAATGCACTCTGCAATGATAATAAATTTGCACTAAGCTCAACCGCACTATCCCCTTCAAGAGAGATAATTTCTGGAATTTTGTCTAATTCAACTGTAAGTGATTCGGGGGTTTCTGCAAGTGTGATACTAGGCTCAATAGTTTGTGATGCATTTAGGCTTGATGGTTTTGCACTATGAATCTCGACCATCCTCAGTGAATTATCCGCAACGGGTTGCCAAGCATATGATACAAAGAACAAAAGCATCACAGCGGTTGCAACCGTGCCCATGGAGTAAGTTTGCATCTTCTGCTCAGCTTGTCTCCTTAGGAAATAATATGGGGATTTTTTTGATTCTCGCCAGAACTTAAGTGTTTGCCATACCCCTAACGTAAGTAAGAGGATGAGTCCACCTGAGATCCATGGAATAATCGTGTTCATAAATAAAGCCTGTATCTGTGTCAATTAACTGTGATTTGACCTAATGCCATCTAACTAACCGCACTACAAAATTATACGACCTAGCAAAATAGAGCCAAGGATATATGAACAAGAAAATTAGATTTTTTGGCAAATGTCACCAAAATGTCCCCTAGGTACTCCTTAACATGGAAGTTATCCACAGCTTACGATTCGGTTATTGTAAAAAAGGTGACACAGAAGGAGTGTCATAATTGATTATTTTGTCTGTTGAGAGCCTTGATTCGACCTTCTGGGGCATGAAACCAATAGCCGACCGAGAATAATCGCTTTAGTGGATGCGGCGTGAGCTTGATCGCAATCCGCTTGTTTTATGAAGCTGATATTGGGTAGAAGCAAATCGAGCTGTCCACTACACTGGGCAACGTGTGTGATACTTTTTGCATTCATCTTTTCAAAATCTACAATCACAGTATGTTTAAATTTGTAACCATTTATCGACAGGTTGATGACCCAGATGCAATCAACCAATTCTTTTCTGACATACACTTACCTTTAGCAGAACAGTTGCCAGGGCTAGTTAAAACAGAGGTAAGTTGGGTCAAAGGAAAACCAGGTGGACAGTCAAGGTTTTATTTGATGTATGAACTTTACTTTGAAAGTGAGGAGATGTGGCGAGCCTCTTTGGCTTCAGAGCCTGGAGTTGGAATGATAAAAGCGCTAAAGCCATGGGGAGATCAAAAAATACTTACTTGGTTTTTTTCTGAAACATATGAAGAAGATGTGGTTAGCGAGTAAACTAGAAAGCTGGGTCAGGTCGCCCAGATAATTTATTCTTTTAGATCACCTAAAGATCTTTATGTCTCATAAATAAACTACATGCTAAATGTGCCAAAGATGATTCAACTTTCTCAATCTAAACTGAATACTTGGACAATGTGTGAACGTAAATTTCAATTGCGCTACGTGGAGCACCATGAATGGCCTGCGGAACCTTTTCCGGTCGAGTCGACTGAAGCGATGGAGCTAGGCGAAGTTTTTCACATGTTGGCGGCTCAGAAAATAATGATGGGATCACAGTTTGAAGCACCCAGTAATCGACTGGAGCCGCCTTTAAATGTATGGTGGGGGAATTTTCTAGAAAAGGGGCCTTTAATAAAAGACCCAGAAAGATCCAATGGTCGCTATCGTGTTGAATCTTCATTGTCCGCTCAAATTAATAAGGATGTTAAGCTGATTGGTCGAGTTGATTTGTTGATTAATGGGAAAGAGTCTATTGAACTTTTCGATTGGAAAACCGGCCGTCCACGCCCAAAGGCTGATCTTGAACAAGATTGGCAAAGTCGTATTTACTTAGCCCTTCTATATAGGTCACGCCAAGTTATTTGTAATCGGGCGGTTACGGCCGAACAAATTTCGATGACTTATTGGTATGTGAGCCAACCTGAAGCATCTGTCACGATTCGATTTAATGAAGAATGGCATAGGAAAAATTGGGAAGACCTAGTTATCTTGGCCAATCAGGTTACGAATCGTTTAAATGGGTCTCAAGAGATTTGGCCTTTAACCGCCAATGTAGAGATGTGCGGCCGCTGTTCATTTAATGTGATTTGTGGCCGTGAACCGGCCGCTGATCTATTTAAGGCAAATGGGAATCAATCTGCTGATATAGAAGAACTAGCGGATATAGAGGAGTTGAGTGCTATACACTCGGCCGAAATTAATGTTCACCCTGATATATAAAATAATAACGGGTAGATAACCTTATGAATCTTGAACAGGTCCAGTTTCTTAGCCAGCCAGAGATTCAGCAATTGTTGACAACCCTGCATATTACCGATCAAAATCATTTGCAAACGGCGGTTAAACTTGGAAAGCAATGGTCCAATGAACAGGTGCATGCCCTGATCGAAACAGCTGTTTTACGTCAGCGAGCCCAGAAAAAATTTAGCAAAGCGAATCAAATGTTATTCACCCGGGCCGCGCTTGAGCAGGCTTCGGGGGAAGAGGTGTCAGCTTACAGAGCCAAGAAATTCTACGGCGTGGGGCTGAATCATGTAGCTGATCTATGTTGCAGTATAGGAGGGGATGCCATTCCATTGGCCTCTGTTGCACAGGTTTCCGGAATTGATCTTGATCCGGTCCGTTTAGCGATGGCTGTTTATAATATCAGCGTTTATGATCGAACTCATCATTTTCGCCCAATAGCGGCTAACCTTGATACGTTCTCTCCTTTACCAAAGGCCGATGGTTTTTTCTTTGACCCAGCCAGGCGTACGGCCGAGGGTAAACGTATTTTCCATTTGGCTAAGTATATGCCGCCTGTTAGCTTGATTGGTAGGTGGTTGCCACATGTACCGACAGGTGGAATTAAAATAAGCCCTGGTGTTGATTATGCTGAGCTTCCTCCACCTGAGTTGGCTACGGTTGAATTTATTTCTGTTGCGGGTGAAGTTCGGGAAGCGGTTTTATGGTATGGAGGATTGCGAGGAGGTTCTGCACGCCAAGCAACGCTTTTACCTGGTGGGTATCAACTTTATGATCGGCCACAATTGCCAGCTCCGGCTGTCACTGCTCTTAAAGCTTGGCTTTATGAGCCAGATGGGGCGGTTATTCGAGCTCATCTGATTAAGGAATTAGCTGCAGAGATAAATGCGACGCAAATTGACGCGAGTATCGCATTATTAACGACAGACTCCTTTTGTAAAACCCCTTTCGCACGCGCGTTTCGAGTAGTTGATTACTTTCCATTTCAGCTTAAAAAACTACGCCACTACCTGCGGGAACACAAAATCGGCCGAATCATAGTGAAAAAACGAGGTTCACCACTTGATCCTCAATGGCTTGAAAAACAACTAAAGCCCAAAGGAGATCAATCGGCTATCTTATTTCTCACACAAGCAGAGGGTGAACCGATTGTAGTTATATGTCAGCAGGAATAAAAAAAGCGATAATTTGATACTTGGTCAAATTATCGCTTTTTTGTCTTGCTAAAAACGTTTTAAGCTTAAAGAAAATCACGCATGAGGGCGCGTAACTGGCGAATATCTAAAGGCTTTGGCAAATACTCGTTACAGCCAGCTTCAATACAGCGCTCCCGGTCGCCAACTAAAACATTGGCTGTTACGGCGATAATAGGGACATCTTCGTATTTAAGCCCCGTACGAATTTCTCGTGCGATATCTAAGCCATTTATTCCTGGTAGATTGACATCTAATAAAATGAGGTCAGGTATGGCTTTGTTTAATTCAGCGTAGGCGGTGTCACCATCGACTGCGTATATTAGATGATGACCTTCGGCTTCAACTACTCGGGAAATAAGTAGCATGTTGGTCGGATTGTCTTCGATGCAAAGAATGTTTTTTTCGCTCATATCTGTTGTCTGTTCACTTATTATTGATTTGACTGCTATCAATTGGTTACTTCCTTAGCTATTCTACCTCAGGTTTAGCTGGGCGTGTTAATGGTATGGTAAAAGAAAATGTCGTACCAACATCTGGCTCACTTGTAACAGATATTTCACCACCATGGAGCTCAACTAAATTTTTGGAGATTGGTAGCCCTAAACCTGTCCCCCCCTCTTTTCTATTTTGCATTGTACCGACTTGCTGGAACTGTTCAAAAATAATCGGTAAATCTTCCTCTGATATACCTGAACCGGTATCTTGGACGTGAGTTACTAAATAATTACCCTCTTTCTGCATTGTGATGGTGATTTGCCCTTCATCGGTAAATTTAACAGCATTAGAGAGAAGGTTAAAGAGGATTTGTATGAGTCGTGTTCTATCAACCTGCATTTCTTCTGGGGCTTTTTCCAGGTCTAAAACAATTTCAAGCGGTTTGGTGCGTACCATTGAAGATATTTGGGCTATGACCTCATGAGCGATGCGTTCAACTTTAACAATTGAGTAGCTTAATTCCATCATTCCGGCTTCGATTTTTGCTTGGTCGAGAATGTCACCAATCAAGTTACGTAAATGGCGACCGCCATCTCGAATAAGGGTAACGTCTTCAATCATTCGTTCGTTTAGCTCACCATCAATGCCTTCTAACAGAACATCTGCAAATCCAATAATCGAGTTAAGAGGTGTGCGTAACTCATGGCTCATGTTGGCCAAGAACTGGGTCTTTAGATGGTCAAGCTCGCGGAGCTGCTCGGCCGTTGCTAACTGTTCTTCATAGAGCTTTGCGTTTTGCAAAGCGATAGCAATTTGGGTCGCTAATGTTAGATGGATCTGCTTGTCTTCATCTGTAAATGCATTTGGAATATCAGATTGTAAACTGAGAACCCCCATTACCTTGTCGCTAGCGATCATAGGAACAGATAGCTCCGATCGGGTATTAGGAAGATAAGGATTATGGAGAAAATTAGAATCAGTAGTGACGTCGCCGGTAATGACCCCGGTTCGACTGCGTACAACCGAACCGGCTAATGATGACTGAGTAAATACATCAATTGTCCAACCTTCTTTTACTAGTTTCTCTCCCACTTCTCCAGAGGCCGCAACTAGATTTAGAGTGCGCTGATCTTCTTCAAGCAAATAGAGATTGGTGTGATATAAACCAAATCGCTGCTTGGTTAAATCGACAACCTCCTTAAGAAGAGACTCTTGCCGCAAAATTGTTGATGCGCTTGCGCTAAGGTCAGCTACCGCTTGAAGCTCTACCGCCCTTTTTTGTGTTTGAGTAATTAATCGTGCATTGTCAAGAGCGTTGGAAACCTGAATAGAAATTTCGTCGATAAGATAGAGCTCGTCGGAAGTAAGTGGCAGATTGCTATTATCTTGAACTCCCAATGTCCCGATAAGTTGCCCCCTAACTTCGATAGGGCGTATAACTAAATGTCCCATCGTGTTTGTCATTTGTACCGCAGGCATATTAGTCTCTAAACTGACTAAGTCACCGTTTGCCCCATTGGTGTTTATTTGAGTATCTTGTATAGGGATCGCATGGGTTTGATCATACCAAAACCCTTTTAACCCATCTGGGCCTCGGTATGCTTGCCACCCTTCACGGGTGATGACTTGCTGCAAGCGTGCAGCATCTCTTTTCGTCATAGCGACTTCATGGCGTGACTTAAATAATTCGATAGCAACTGTGATCTGCCCGATGATTATGTCAAATGTAGGAATTTCATTTGAAAGGAACTCGGATGCTTGGCTACTATAGATATCAATGACACCGATGAATGTGTCTTTTGATAAGAGGGGGATTGCTAATTGGCTTTTTGCATCTGGTAATTGTGAAATAGTTTTCCAACTAGGCTTTAAACTGTCACATAATTGAACTTTTTTGGTCTGTGCTGCCGCCCCAGCTGCACCTTCTCCTTGTTGAATCTGAAAATTAGTAGCTGATAATTTCTCGCCACCTTCACCTGCTTCAGCTACAAGAACCAAGCCATCTTCATTTTCTGTTGGTTGTAGAAATTGGGTATGATAAAAACCAAAAACAGTCTGAATTGTTTCAACCACGTGCTGATAATAGCTTGAAAGGTCTTGGGCCGGTGTGTTGCTAATACCTAACGCGTAAACTAGAGCGAGCAAGTCTGCCGGTGATAATCGGCTTTCCCCATATGCCTCTGGCGGTGAAGATTTCGTTTGTTTAGCCTTAGAGGTATTTGCCGATAATAGACGCTGTTCGGAATCGATCTCACGTACAATTAAGAGCCCGGTTTTATGACCGGCCGGAGAGATTCTGATCTCCATATTAGCGGAATTAGAAATTGGGAAATGGGATGGAGCTGGTACATATAAAGTTGATAGCTGATGAGAGTTGATACTTTCTTGAAGCATACCCTCTAGGTCAGAAGCTATGGACTTAGGCCATAAAGCATCCAACTTCTTTCCCAACAAAGTGAGTGCCTCTGGTTGGCCTTGCAAAAATTCAAACTCTTTAAAACCGATGATATTCCCTTGATGATCAACATGCAAAATCATATCAGGCAGGGCATTCATGTAGGCTTGACTACTTGATAAGCTTTCTTTTAACCACTTTGTTTGTTCTGTGACCCTCGCTTCGATTCGTTCCTGTATCAACGGAGAGTCGATAAGATTTTGAATGCTCGTAAAACCTTTTTCAGCTTTGTCGCTTGCTGTGTTGGAGTCACTCTCAATTGACCGACCAACCTCTTTCAGAAAATGATGCCATCCATCCAAGTCTGGGGTAGTGTCTGAGTTTAATTTGAGCTTTTTGAGCAGTTGATTGATGTTGGGTGTAAGTTTCTTCGGCATAACGAGTTTTCTCTACTTTATTTATTGGCCTTTGTACTTGTATCATCATCATTGTCTTTGAGATATAGAAAAGTTTTGCGGCCGAGTACTCGCCCAATCTCAGTGACCGCTGTTCTCATGACCGATTCAACGTCTGATGTGTTTCGTACTTTTTCGGAAATCTGGCGTAAAGCCTGTTCCCGGTTTGCTCGTGTTTGAGCTCCGTCAAGTAAGAGACTGTTTTGTACAGCAACTGCAATTTGCGGTGCGAGAGAGCTAAATAATCTTCTAGAATTCTCATCGAAAATGGTTGGTCTATCTGATAACAAAAACATAAATCCAACTTTTTCATCCCCTACAGTAAGAGGTAAAATGCCAGCTGCTGTGGAAGACAGTTGGTCCTGCAACTTCTTTGTTTCGGCCGCAAGTTCGGCGTTTTCATCAACACCCTCTTCAGTCACGCCCTCCATGAAATGAGCATTGGTAAATGTTGCTATTTGCTTATATAGCACCTGACCAAAACGATCTCCAACTGCAACAGACCTCTCCAACTCCGTGTCTTTATAGATGGCTGAAACTTCTAATCCAATAGGTTCCCCATGCCTATCGGTCTGTGTAAATGCGAGCACCGTTTGAAAAACCCCAACCGGCTTTGCCAAAGCCGCAACTACTGTGACAATATTGTTTATGTTACTAGCTGCTCGATTAAGGTGACTGCTCGCATTGTATAATTGCTCACTTTCTTGTCTCGCTTTTTGTGCTGCGAGTTGAGAGCGATGCCGAGCAACAATCGCACTGAGTGGCTCACGTAAATTCTCGAGTAAAAAGGACTCTGTTGAGGACAATTCGTGCGCTTCAGCCCAAGAAAGAGTCAAGATTCCTTGCCAGCGCCGCCCACTTAGTAATGGCACCACACAAAAAGTAGTCGCCTCCATCTTTTCGCTAATCTCTTTGCTTTTTTGTGTAATGCCTGGGTACTCGAACATATTTGGGATAACGGTGACAGCATTCGGTTTACTTAGCCAAACTTCACTTGCTAAGAACCCACTTATATCACCCTGTTTGCTAAGGAACTCTGGTTTCACAAACTCATTGTTCTCATGAATAGCTACACTCATTACTGTATTCGGTATATTTTGTAAATTTGAGTCAACATAATGCAATCCTCCACGAGCAAAATCAAACCCACTAGCCATAGCCTGTAGAATCTCATTTTCGTTGGCTGCCGACGAAAGTGCAGTTTCTATTTCTGTTAGTCTTTCCAATTGCGCCGCACGAAGCTTTGTGTCTTCAAGCAAACGTAAACTTTCAACCGTTGTCGCGATTTGAGCGCCAACGGCCGTAAAGTATTGGTGATCAAGCTCTGTAAAATAACGAACAACATTCCACCCAATCGTGAATAGTCCAATAAGATTACTGCCGACTGAAAGCGGCAGGAAGGCCATACTGCTGTAACCTGATTGGCGAACAGACTCTAGAAGATTTGAATCTGCGATCAATTTAGAATCTGTACTGATCGATGGAATAAGTTGAAGTTCTCGAGAAGTGTTGAGTAACTCAAACATATAGGGGAAATCTGCAAGATCAAGCTTTAAGTTTTCAGCTAAACCATCTTGCTCTGCGTTTTTAAACCATGAATGAGTGTTTTCTATAGCCTGAACTGTGTGACCAGATGAATGAGCAAGCCAAAGTCTTGTGCCATCAACCTCCTGCCCTTGTAGCGTGTCAACAACAGAATTTACAATATCCTTAGTCGATTCAGCCGCATTTAAGCGGGCACTAATTTGATAGAGTGCTTGGGTCTCTGATAACGCTTGTTGTGTTTGATCTAACAACCGCAAACTATCTATTGCGGTTGCAATCTGGGCTGCTATAGCCGTAAATCGTTGAGAATCGGCCGGGTCAAAAACCTTAGTTTGCTGCCAAGCCATGGAAAACAGGCCAATTGGCCGCCTACCTACCAGGAGTGGCAAGAATGCAATGCTTTTAATATTTAATGCATTAACGACGGCTGCAAGATTCTCATCTTCACGAATGCCCAATTCTTCCTCTGGCGAAGAAATAAGGGTTACCTTTGGCGACTTGAGAAGTAAATTGGCGAAGAACGGAAAGTCTGAAAGTTCAAAAGAACCACTGAGTGATTCCGATCCTGATTGGTTATTACCACTGCCACGCGTCCAATCCGTTGCAATATCGAGCAAAAGTTCACCGCTAGACGTTGGTGTAACGAGCCAAAGGCTAGCAGTGTAAATACCATCTTTGATCATTGAATCAATAACAACATTCGTAATATCTTGAGTCGATTCGGCCGCATTTAAACCGGCACTGATTTCGTAGAGATTTTGAGTTTCTGAAAGGGCCAGTCTTGTTTGATCGAGCAAACGTAGACCAGCAACAGCTGTAGCCATTTGAGAGCCAACAGTTGTAAAACGTTGTGTATCACTTTCGTCAAACATCCTGATTTGTTTCCAACCCATCACAAATAGCCCGATAAGCTTCGTTCCACTTAAAAGTGGCAGATAAACAAAGCTATTGAGACCACTTGGCTCAATCCCAACTAATAATCCCGTGTCGTTTTTTGTTCTAGGATCATCTTTGACCGAGGATATTAAGGTGACCTCTCGCGTTTCCTTGAGCAGGTTTGAAAGAAATGGATAATTTGAGCATTCAAAGCGAAAACCGATATCGTATACTTGTTGACTTGAATCACTACCCCAATTCTCTGCAATTTCTAACCACATGCTTCCATCATCAAATGAGTCTGTAAGCCATAATCGAGCCGAATCTAGATTTGAACCGACCGTAGTACTGGTAATAGCCGACATAATACCAGCTGTGGAATCGGCCGCATTTAGGAGCGCACTCACTTCATAAAGAACTTGTGTCTCTGATAAAGCTCGTTGTGTCTGATTAAATAAGCGTTGGTTTTCTAAAGCTAACCCAACTTGTTCCGCGATGTCTTCAACCGCTGAAAGATCATCATCAGTTATGTCAGCTAACTCATCGCCTTCAAAACCAAGCATACCAATCAACTTATCTGCAAAGTTAATGGGTACAGTCAAAGCCGAGGCACTATTTCCATTTATAGTGGTAAGGCTAGGGATGCTATTAAGAGCTGTTTTTTGTAAAGCCGGTAAAAAGTGGCTTGATTGTAGCCATTCTGTATCTTCTTGCTGGTTTTCTTGGGTATTTAAATACTTACTCCACTCTTCGTGTAGATAAACCCGCTGAGATCTTTGAAGAGACTCCAAGGCGATTTCAAGCTCCAGTGTACGTTCGGTAACTCTCAGCTCCATTTCTTCAACAAGCTCGTTCTGAGTCTTAATGCGATCCGCAATGTCCTCTGCTAAAAATGAAATAGCAATAGCCAGATTTGACATAACATCAATTCCTTCTGGAATTTCAATTTCAAAATCTGTATCACCCGCTGCGATATAAGCGATCGCATTTAACAACGTCTCGCCTTGCTTTTCAACTAAATTAAGGGTGTCTATATCGGTTGGAGTATCTCTCATAACGTTAAATAACCTGTATTTGGGCAATTGGGTGATCTAAAAAACAAATTATCTAAGTAAATCCACTAGACCGCTTCACAGCGTCAGCTTGATTGATACAGCCATCCCATAAGCCACTGCATTGGTAATTATTTTCTTTGGATGGCTTTGAGCCGAGATTAGTCAGAATGTTTTAACCACTTTAAAGCTTTCTCTTCATCTACCTCATCAAAAAAGCGAATATTGTTTTTCCCACTTGCTGCCATGATGAAGCGGGCCATCGGTTAACACCAATTGCTGCAACTTTTCCTTGCCTGCTATCTTTATTAGCATTTGTTAAAACCCGTCGGCCCTCGACTGATAACTTTCCAAATTTGGAAGTATCTGTAAAGATATGAAGTTTTTTATCCTGTGCATCTGCCTTTTCAAGATAAGATGTAATATCTGCTGGGTACACCGATGCATCTTAGGCATCAAAATCAACAAATAGGTCAAGTCTTATAATATTTGGAGTTATGCGGGAAAGTTTGTAACCCATGATTATTTGCCTCCCAGCTTAAGTTGTACTTTAGCTTTATCAAATTGGTCGGCCAACTTTTCACTCGAACCGATCCAAGAACGCGATGTTTTTGCTCCTATTAAGCTTGACACTTCTTCTTGGGCGATGCGTAAAATTTCTTTTTGATCAAATCCACTTCGAATACGATCTGTAATAGCACGGACCTTTTGTTCTCGCAATGCTCGGTTTCGAGTTTCGCTAAGAAGTTGTTTGTTCTCTAGCACGGTTGAAACTTGATAGACAATGGTTTCAGCCAAATTTATTTGTGTACCTGAAAAGCCTTTATTACTATCTTTTTGTTGAAGGGTGACTGTGCCAATGGCACCATTTTGGCCAATAAGCGGCAAGATAACAACACGTGGGCATCCCTCGTCATCAATATTTGATTCGGACCTAAACAGTTTCTGAGAATCGAGGACTGATTTCTGATCAGGAAGTTTTTTGATTTCCAATTTCATGCCTACTTTTTCATGTATTAATCCATCAATGTTCCTTGCCGAAACGATCACTAATTCTTGTTTATCTTGTCCCATCAAGGTTGTGGATACTTCTTCGCCTTCAATAAGTTCAACCAATTTTTGAGCCATGCGATCAATTGCTTCGTTAATGTCAACGGCCGATGTTGTATCTGCTACAACAGAATTGATCGCCTGCAGCTCAATACGCCGTTGTTCTGAGGCTTCAAGCGCGCCTTGGGTTTCTATAAACAAGGCTGAGTTCTGAAGCGCCAATGCCATTGTATTAGCGATACTAACAACTAATTCCTGATCACTTTCAGTAAATATTTTTTTGTCAGGACCATTTTGCAAACTCAGAACACCTAAAATAGCTTCGCCAAAAATAATGGGAACGCCTAAGTAAGAGTGAGGCATGTCACCAAAGTCAACCACAAGTGCACCGGCGCGAATCATTTCGGCCGGATTCCGACTAATTAGCAGCGGCTTGCCCGACTGAATAACCTGAGAGGAAAAACCGGTCCCACGCGACCGAGGTTGTTCATAAATGCGCCGTACACCGTCCCGATTATCCAAAAAGAAGAAGGGGTATTCCATCATATTTGTATCCCGATTGTAAATCGAAATAAAAGTACTGGAAGCACTAAACCCACGTCGAAGCTCTGACCCAACTACATCAGCTAAATCATAAAGGTTAAGCTGAGCTGTCATAGCTGAATTCACACGATTTAAAAGAGATAGTTCGAAAACTTGTCGTTTTGTTTGTTCCGTAAGCCGAAGGTTTTCTAGATGTCCGCTTAAACTGTTTGCGATTGCTTTAACCATCTCGCTTTCGCCCGAGTCATCCAATAGCTCGGGAATAGAGATTGCGCCCATTATTTCACCCTGAATCGTAATGTCTATTTGACGCTCATTTTTGTTAAGAACAGTATCGATAGAATTAAGTGGATCAACAGTTTGACCGTTAAAGACAAATCCTCCAATATCAAAATTGTCTGTGAACTCTCCCCAATTGTCGCGCGTTAATTGTCGTAACGCGATCTCTGCTTCCTCGCGATAACGATCCGACTCATTTAGTAGTCTTAAATTCTCAATCTTTTGACCCAGTTGGTCCGCGACTGCACGCACAAGATCTATATCTTCTAATCCCCAATGACGAGTTGAATCTGTTTCGATATGAACGTTGCCGACTTCAGCCCCCGATACAACAATGGCAGATGCCATAAACATATTGTGCGATTTATCGTCTATGCCTGACTGTTGGCTACTTGTTGATTGATATGAATAAGTTAGCTCTTCACCTTTATCAAGGGAAGCCAACCAGTTTTTCCACCCTACTCTAGTTAGCCTTGCAGCTTGTTCGCTAACATTTTGTTGAGCTTCCTCAAGCTCTGCAATGCGATTTGCATGATCAAGAGCGATCGCCAATTGAGACCCAAGCCCTTCAATGGCTTTATGTAACGATGGGCTTAACCCGTTGATGTAGATACTTTGAAGATTTAGGACTCCCAAAACCTGATCTGAAACGATTAATGGAATAGCCATCTCCGACCGAGTTCGCATAAGAAGTGGGTTAGCTAAGAAGAGCTCACTATCACTTGTATCAGAAACTAGAATTGTTTCTTTTCGTTGGGCAGCTGCGCCATTTATTGAACCAGAGCCAACTGCTAAACGGTGCCCTCTACGCACTAGCTCTGTTCCGACACGCCCACTGCCTGCTCTTAAGGTTAATGTTCGCTCCGAACTTTCAGACAAATATATTTGCACATAATATAAATCAAACTTTTTCTGAATATCATCAACCGCTTTGGCTAAAATTTCTTGTAAAGCATTGATATTTAACAGCTCGCGACCCACCTCCATAGCTTGTGTCAAATACCGATTTTGTTCAATGATCGCAAGGTTTTTTTGTTCAATTAATTCTTTTAAATCACCGCTGTCTTCATGCTGGCTGCTAGAATCTTGTAAATTAAAGGCGGTCTGGCTGGTTAATCGTCGTTGTAGCAAAACGACCCAAATGAAGCTGACCAATGCAAGTGAAATTAAAAGTAATGAGATCTCAACAACCGCATAGCGGTTGACAAAATCGGGCCCTTCTTTCGCATTGAAACGAGCTATAACCGCGTAGTATCGGACAATTGTCGTCGTGATTAATAGTATCGAGAAGAGGCCTATTGCAAAGATCGACTGATAAACTGGATTGTTTTTAATACGTTCAAGGAAATTCATGGGATAATTAACTGTTTAACCCTATTGAAATGCGGGCGTTGGTTTCAAGTTCACCCGATATAGCTTTAGTTGCTATTTCAATCGCCTCTTGCACTGATTCAGCTGACTGTAACTGCTCACGTACAGAGTTCACAAGCATTTCGCGTAGGGTCTGCTTTTGTGCTCTGGCATAAAGTCTTGCATTTCGAATGCCAACTGCTAATTGACCGGCAACTGCCTCAAGTAAAAAAATATCATCTTGGTTAAGCCCATTGGAATAATCTTGGCGAACATCTAAAATGCCTAAAACTTCGTTCCCAAGCTTGATCGGGACTGCCAGCTCCGATATTGAATTAGGAATCGGATCCCTTGGAATTGTATACTCAGAAGCAGGCAAATCTTCAATTAGAATTGGCTTTTTAGTCTTCATAACCTCCCCAATTAGTCCCGAAGATATTGGTAATCGATATCCTTTGGGGATATATGACCTGCCTTGACGATCACTATCTGCAACTATGTATACTGCCTCAGACGGAGTGAATCCATCCTTCAAATAGATCTGGGCATAGTAATAATCAGTTTCTTGTTGTAACTGGCTAACTACTGTTTGTAAAAGACTTTGCTCGTCAAGAATAGAAGCTATACGTTGGCTAATCAGAGTGCTTGTTTTAATTGCCTTAGTTCGAATCGCAACTTGTTTGTCAAATTGCTGGCTCTGGTCTTTAAGAGAGTGCACTAATTCACGCTCTCGGTTTCTGGTCAGCTTCATTTGTGTGACTAAGCGATCTAGATTTATTTGCCCAGTAAGTGCAATGAGTGCAAATACAATAATGATGACGACAAACCCGTAGCGAGTAAATGCAGTTTCATTAACCCCGACG
>JBLIMP010000057.1:0-18320 GCA_047638855.1 Cellvibrionaceae bacterium
TGGGCAAACCGAGTTGGTTTAGCTCATCAACTAAGTCTTGTGCTCCGCTACTTTCCGTAACCGCATTAACTGTATCGGTTAAATTCGCCACGCCGTTATCGGCCGCAGCAATTACGGTACTCCGCAGAGTAGGGTTATTGGCAAGGCTACTCGCCAAACTGAGGCTATCGACATTCAGAAAAACAGAAACAACCAAAGCGATGCCAAAAATACTTATAGCCGATTGGCGCTTGTACCAACCAGAAACTCGATCCATCGCGTGGTCAAAATGCTCCCCAATCTTCTGGCGAGCACCTAAAATCGCTTGGTCGGCTCTTTTTTCCGCAATAAGCAATTTTGCTTCCGATTTTGTAATCGTCTCCATCAAACCTTGAACTTGGGGGATATTCATTTCACCAATCGCCCCATTTTGCAGCTCTTTAAGCTTCTCTTTCATCTCTCCGACCTGATTCCAACCGCTCTTAAGCTCCTGCAACTGTTCTTGAGATAAACCGGTTTCATCCATCAGTAGCATAATCGCCCGGCCGAAGGAGCTATCTTCAGTCGACATACCATCAAGTTTCTTTTGAATATCAACATATATTTCGCGCAAGGGTTTTGGCTTGCCAAATTCTTGGGGCGCAAGTAAATCCATCAGCACTGTGGTGAACGTTTCAGCCGGAATATATGATGGCAACACCTTTTGATTGTTCCGTGAAAGCCCTTTGATTAAAGGATGATCATAAAATTGTTTGGCCAAATACTGCCCATCTGGATCCTCTAGCAAACGTCTAATTCCGGACTGCATTGTTTTTGCTCGCAAGTTCAAACTAGCTGAAATCCATTCGTTGATTGTTGAACAAATGACGCTAAGCAACAGAAAAATAAATATCATTCCTAAAATAACTTCAAGAGTTGCAGATCCAAACATTTTTTCTCCTTTAAGCAAGTGAAAGATTGCTTAATTTGTGGTATTTCAAAGCATAGGGACTCTGGTGTTTACATAGGCAAAAGCCTCAACGCCCTAAGCAATTGAACTAAAATTTATATTTAACTATGGCGGAAGAAAGAAAACGATGCAAGCTAATAAAGTTAGGCTAAAAAATAGGGAAACAGTTGATATAGGAGCGGCTCTATTTTGAATCGGCTGCAAGTGCAGGTAGCTGTTTATCAAAATATCAGCATGCCTTGATTTCAACAAAAACAAGGCATGCTGATATAAAAAATCAAACTGTTACAGGGTCAGATACAAGCTGCGCTTCAGAAGCGATATACATCGAAAGCTCTGACATTTTGAGAGGACAGCTAGACGGGCGTGCGTAGTAGCCTTCCACCCATGGATCATCATCAATCAGCAATTCTTTTTTGATGTATTCCAAAGATCGTTTTTTATACGTCTGCACAAGCCATGCGCTGGTCCGGCCGGGAGGGCAAGTAGACAGAACCTGCACGTAATCATCTTCCATCGAAACTGGCGACAAACTACAGCCGATTGAGCGGCCAATCATAGGTAAAACACGTTGAAGCTCAGACTTTTCTACGGCCGATAATGATCGTTTCGTTTTCCAAACCAAAGCAAACTCAGCAGTAGCAAGATTGGCTCGGCTTTCTACCACTTCTCCCACCCCTTTACCTGAGGCACCGGTTTTCTCTTCTAACAACTCAGGTTCTAGCTCAGTATTCCGCATTCCTTTGATAATACGGCGCGTCGCTTGTCGCATTTTTAAGACAGTCCCTTTGTCACCAGCAGCCAAAGTTAGCAAAAAGCTTTCATACGGAATTGTGAGTAAAAGAAAACGTTTGGGTCTGCCATTTTTTCGCGGAGGAGCTTTTTCATCCGTGAACCAAGTTATTTGGCCAGGAACAGGCTTTGCGTCCCAATTATTGCGCACATAACGGCCGACCCGAATCATTTGACTATAGTCGCCATGAATGTGCAATCCAACCAACTCTTGTTTTCGAGTCAACAAAATCATATCAAGCTCATAGTGATTTAAAGTACTCGCAATTAACTGGGTTAGCTTTTTTGTATTTAAGCTAGGCGCTGTTTGGTTATCCTTGGGTAAAAATATCTCTTCGATCTTACTTTTCGGCTCGTTCATAATATCTAGCTCCGGAAAGACTTCGGTGAGTCGCTCATAGGTGACAATCCCCCAAGCCATTTTTCTTTGCCGCTCAGAAACATACTGATTACTTACCTCCGCAATCAGTAGAATCGGCAAATTTTCTTGTAGCATATTGAGTGAGTAGACAAGGCTATCGTTCGGGCTGACAGCAACCAGTGACAAATCAATTTTTTGGCGTGTCAGTAGCAATCCCGCTTCTCGTAAATTAGCGACTCGGTGAACAATGTAATTTTTTTTCGCCACCAGAAGCCGGGAAATTTCTTCGGACTTTGGCAATCGAGGCATAAACAAAAGGATATGAAACATGATCTCAAAAGTTTATCAGTAAGCTTTGCAGGCGGGGGAAAATATTGGGTGAATAAAAAAGGAGATGTATAAAACAATACATCTCCTATAAATTATCCGTGAAGATATTCACCACATAAATTCATCCTATAAAATGACATTTAAGCAGTGTAATTGAAAACTTAGCCCTTAAATAACTTGTAATTCAATCCTACCGTTCTGCTGAGTCATTTCCTCTGCCGGTTTGTCAATTGCGTCTCCTGACATACTCCAAGGCCCCGTTACTTCGATCTTTACATCAACCAAATGCCCTTTCAAATCACGCGAGTCAGTTAAGAAAACAAGTTTGCCTTGCGGATTTCGGCCGCGCCAGCGCCCTTTCTGCATATCCTCAATAAGCACCTGTTGAACTGTCCCTAGCAATAATTGATTCTTTTCTTGGCTAATCCGTTTAAGTTGATCTTCTAAGAGGTGAAAACGACGACGTTTTTCTTCGTCAGGCACATCATCTTCAAATTTACGATCACTGACAGTTCCCGGCCGTGGGCTATAACGGGCCAAGTGAATTTTGTCTATCCGCAGATTCTCAAGCAAATCATAGGTGTCTTGAAATTCGTCCGCTGTTTCGTTTGGGAAACCCACAATAATGTCACAGTTAATCGTTGCCTCTGGCACAATTTCGCGAATCCGGCCGATCAATGTGATGTATTGTTCACGGGTATATTCCCGCTTCATTTCTTTCAACACTTTATTATTGCCAGCCTGAACAGGCACTTCAATCTGTGGCATTACCTTTGGCAAATCAGTAACAGCGTGCAATATCTTGTCGGTCATATAGTTCGGGTGACTGGTCAAAAAGCGAATCCGCTCCAACCCATCAATTCCATTAATAACCGTTAACAGATCAGCCAAATCCGGTCCATTGGGTATATCGTACCCATAGCGGTCAACAATCTGCCCCAAAAGCATCACCTCTTTAACCCCCTGCGCCACAAGAGAGCGAACTTCGGCCGCAATTTCCCCGACTGGACGGCTTCGTTCACGTCCCCGTTTCGATGGAATAATGCAAAATGTACAAGCATGTGAACATCCGTAAACAATTGAAACAGGAGAAGCAACTAAGTTACCTCGCTGATCATCGGGCAGAATGACTTCCCCATCTTGCCAATCATTCAGCGTTTCCCGCTGCTGAACTTCAAACTCAGCCACTTCATCTTGGGTTAGATGCGCCACAAGCGGCTTGCCATCAGTCGCGGGTTCCATAAACACATCTACAAACGGGAAGGTCTCTTCAAGCGTTTCATTGCCCCGCACCCCAACGACACACCCCATGACAGCAATCGTCTTGTTTGGATCCTCTTGCTTAAGCTTTTTCAAATTGTAGAGCTTGTTATACGCCTTATCCTCAGACTGCTGGCGCACGGTGCAGGTTTGTAGAACCACCACATCTGCTTCATTAATTTGTGGCGTAGCACGATAACCTAGTTTTTCTAACTCAGTTGCTACTCGGCGTGCGTCGGAGTAGTTCATCTGACAACCTGTGATCCAAAAATGATATGTTTTCATTGCGTTTGTGCCTGCGTGGCAAAAGAGTGGGTGAAAGCTAAAATCGCCTAATCTTTAATTCCGATAATGATTCCTTCCGTTAGGGTAAAGAAAATTTTATCCCCGTCAAATTCAGGGGTCAAAAACTCTTTGACAATGTTAGGGGCTTGTACCAACATCGCCTTTAGCCGAATCTTGTCATCGGCCGCAACATGCATTCTATCAGCCCAGGGGGCAAACTCCATTCGTTTGCGGCCGGTTTCGCTGCGTACATTGTGAAAGCCAACCTGCTTAAACAATTTTACCCACTGGTGCAAAGAATAACATTGTGCATGGCTGGGGTCTCGTAGTTTTTCAAATGCGTTGACAAAATCAGCCGCATTAGTGTACGCCGCTTGATCTTTCTTCTTTTTCGAGCCGGTCGATGGAACCACATTATCGACCACTGCAAACACCCCATTAGGGCGTAAGACTCGCCAAGCCTCACTTACAAAGCGAGGAATATCTGGAAAATGATGAGGCGCAATTCGACAAACAACCAGATCAAAAGATTGGTCTGAAAATGCCAAATTCTCCGCATCTGTCCCGGCGGCCTCCACATTTCCAAGCTTTTTATCGGCCGCCAAACTAATCGCCTTCGGCAACATATCAATCGTAATATCTGTGGCAATCATCGTCGCAAGATGTGGGGCGAGAATATGAGCCGTATGTCCAGCCGCCGTAGCAATATCGATCCCAACCCACTCAGCTTGTGGTTGAATCAACTCAACTAAACGCTGCAAGCTTGCCCCTTTCGCATGGACTTGGCTTATCGCATACGCATCTGCTTTCCCCCCAAACATTTCCTGAACTTTTTTCTTTGACATTACCACCTCCTTATCTTCAAATTCCAACATCTATCACACTCCCCTTCTCGACGATTGCATGAGATTATAACACTCTCTTGCGACTCTCTTTATCAGATGGCTATAATTTCTCTTATCCTATTTTTCCAAATCAACCTATGATAAATTTTAAAAAATACCCTTTTGGGCTTAGTTTTGTTTTGCTTTTTACTTCGCTTACTATCGTCAGTTGTGCCAGCAATGGAACATCGATTTCTGACGCTGACATCCAGGCAACTGTAAATGCAGCAGTTCAGGCAACAACCGAAAGTCTAGAGCAGCCCCTCTCCACTTTAACCCCCATCCCAGCAGCGACTACGGCTCTTACGGCCCCTATAGAAGAAGCGGTAGCAGCAGAATCCTCAGGATCCGAAGAATTAGATGAGTCCACCATTCCTCCTACCGAAACTGCAACCGCAACAGAGACACCCTTACCGCCTGCAACATCCACACCTGAGTTAGCGTTCTATCAAGTTGATCAAGCAGACGGCACGATTCGTTACGAGCTAACCGCTGACCGGTTTGGGATAACGCTTCCGGCCGATTGGCTGGTTGCTGACTTGACAGAAACGGCCGACTCTTCTGGCCAAAGCGAATTAGAAGAAATTCTCGGGAGCAGTTTATTTCAAGGGCTTGTTGCATCTGGTCTTAAGTTTTATGCGATCAATTGGAGTGCTGCCTCGCAATCTTCCCCTAGCCCAGCAAACATTAACATGGCGGTTCAGCCAGCCGATGGGATCACATCGCTTAGTGAATTTGGCCCGTTAGCTGTTGAACAGTTGATTTATCAATTTGATTTATCGCCCGATGAAGTTGGACAATCTTCTATCACCATTAGTGACCTACCAGCCCTACGAGTCGATTATTTCCGCGAAATTCAAACCCCTACAGGGGATCAGATCAATCTACAGGTTGTGCAATATATTGTGATCGTGAATGACACAATATATAGAATAATCATCACGCTTCCAGCCGAACTCGCGCCAGCCTTGCTGCCAGATGCAGAATCGGCCGTGCAAAACATGACCTTCTACTCTAAATAAATAGCGTCTAACTGGCGACAATCGCCCTATCCACGAGTAATCGGCGGCTGAATGCGCAAGAAGCGCTTGATTGGGGGCTAGTAAACCAAGTGGTCCCGGCCGAAGAACTGCTACCCACCGCCATGACATTGGCGAAAAAGCTCGCACAAAGGCCAACCGCTGCATAGGGTAAAGCAATGCAGCTTTTACGCATTTCATTTGATAATTCGCTTGAAAGCCAGATGAAAGAAGAAGCCCAAGCTATTTCGACATTTGCAGGCAGTGAAAATGCAACTGAAGGGATTCAGGCATTTTTAGAAAAACGGAAGCCGAATTTCAAATAAAGCAATCTAAAAGAATAAGTTACCAAAATACATAGGGCCTTTTTTGAACCGACCTAATCTTCTAGAGAATACGTTGAAAAGTCAGGCCGGTTTTTTACGCCGTTTAAAACAACAATCGATCTTACTTACGAAATAGCGATAGCCATTATTAAATACAATCCACAAGCGACAAAACAAATACCACCCGTAACGGCATATTTCAATGCATCATTCATCTCGCTACGAAATATACGGCCGTTGACCATTCCAGGAATCAATCCAAATATCGCTCCAACAAAACCGCCAACAAACAATAGAATCACAGGCCAGCCGCCCCAAATAAACTGAAACCAGCTCAACGGCTCTGTCGGGTGATATTTTTCACCGTCTACAGTGACGCCAGGGATAGGGTCCACAAAATTATTGACCATACGGACGACAGCCTGGGTGCCATCATTTCGGGTGAGAGACAAACTTCCCCATTTTGGCCCTTTTGGAGGAGCCTCTCCATTGACAGAAATTTTAGGGGCTCTAAAAAAGCCTCCACTCTCGACTCGTAAATCTTGGCCTTCAAAACCAGGGATTTCAATTGGATATTTCATTGTTTTTCTTCCTTTCTTTCCTCTGAAGCATTTTAACTCTCTTCAAAGGACAAATAAACTTGATACACTTTTGCGGTTAATCAAAAACATGCCAGATTAAACGTTGTGTACCAATTTATATGAAAATCTCTCCCTCAATGTCTCAATTTTAGCAATTTTGTCTCATCAGGTAGCTGTATTACTCTTCTGCTTCTCTTTGGCGCAGTTGGCCGCACCCGGCCGCAATGTCGATCCCACGTCGTTGACGCACTGTAGACGGCAACCCATATTCGGCCAGCACAGCCTGGAAATCCTTCACCCGCTGCATGTCGCTGGGCAAGCCACCATATCCGTCTGTTGGATTAAGTGGGATCACATTGATATGCGCTTCCATGCCTATTAACAATTGCCCCAACGCATGTGCTTGTTCGGCCGTGTCATTCTCAAATGCGATCAGTGTCCATTCAAAAAAGATACGCCGATTCCGTTTTTCTGAGTAATAACGGCAAGCATCAAGCAAAACGGCCAGGGGCCAGCGTTTGGCGGGTGGAACCAGCTTCTGTCGCTCTTTATCGGTTGCTCCGTGCAAAGAAACAGCAAGGTTGATTAGTCGATCTTCATCCGCCAAACGGCGAATCCCATCGGGTAATCCAACTGTGCTCAGCGTAATATGACGCGGCCCCAACGCTAACCCCCGATCGTCGGTCAGGATTTCAATCGCCTGCATTGTGTTCTCGTAATTGTGCAATGGCTCACCCATCCCCATAAGAACAACGTTGCGCAACTTTTGAGCTATATCCGCAGAACTGCCCGTAGACCCTGCATGACGCAGAAGTCGCGAAACAAAAACGATTTGCCCCACAATTTCGCCCGGCGTTAAGTGGCGCATAAACCCCATCTGTCCGGTAGCACAGAACACGCATCCCATGGCGCACCCAGCCTGGCTGCTGATACAAGCGGTAAAACGCCGGGTTTCTTCCGGCCGGTCACGCCGCCCTTCATACCGCATAATGACCGTTTCAATCGATTGCCCATCTTCGCAAGCCAACAGGAATTTGCGCGTATCCCCGTCACGACTAGCAAGATCAGTAATAGGTTTCATCCGGCCGATTGTCGTTTCTGCTTTCAGCCTTTTATGCAAAGATGGCTTGATTTCCGGCAATGTATCTACTGATTCAGCCAAATATTGATAAAGCCCCTTCCATACTTTTTCAGCATGAAACTGGCTAAAACCCCATTGGTCCAGCAGTTTTGTGAGTTGCGCAAAAGTTAAATCGTATAAGTTAATCATGTGCTGGAAAACTAAAGCAACCCCAGAAGTGCGGCTGCATACGCTTCAATAGCGGTTGCCCCCTCAAACATCCTTCGGCCGGACTCACTCTTCAACGTTACCACATATCCGCCAATACTCGTCTGCAGCATCATCGAGGGTGCATCACCCAATCGGGACACGATCATATTGCGCAATTGAGATTCAGTGGGTAGCCAAACCGCATCTGAATGATAGACAAAATCAAGTGCCCACTCGACGGAACCTACAAATGTAATCGCATGGTACCCGTGCAATACTTCCATGCTAATTGTCATATCACTCAGTGCGAAAACCTTGTCGTCCATTTCAACATCAGGAATAGAAAAGAAATCGTGCGTAAGTGGTTTCCAATCTATCCCAGCTTTTTTAAGTTGTTGAGCTGTTTCCAGTGTTAAATGCATATTATATTCCAACCTGCCTGTCTTATTTTAACCGTTTGTACCTGCAACTTCGCAAGATAGCAACTTGGCAAAAAATAGGCGCTTAGCCCTCTAAAACGGTTATAAAGTCTCTCTTACAATTTCGCCTCTCCTCTGGGGCTGTGCTAAAATGCGACGCTGAAATACCGGGTAGAATGACTCCGGAAAAACATAAATTTTTTGCAGCGATTTGCCCTGAAAATCGCCTAAAAAGAGGTCTCAATGACTCAAAACAAATGGAGTTTCCCGCTTATCATACTTGCAGTTCTCATGGTTACAGGCTTATTGACTGTTATCGTCCCAACCATCTCACGTGGTATTGGGAATGCGTTTGCAAGTGATAAAAGTTCTTCCTCGCATATTGAAATCCCTTCTGCGCCTGTCTATCAAGAAAATGTAACACTCATGGTTGATGGATATTTGGTGGGCGAGGAGCTGATCAAAATTCCAGCTTTAGGTGAATTCAACTCAAAATCTGAAACCGAAAGAACTTACACCTCTCCATCGCTCCTTGCTGTTTTAACTGCGCTTGTGGTGGGTGGGTTAATCGCCTTTACCATTCCAATCGCAGGCTTAGGCTATCTAGCTTCTCGATCTTCCATCCTAAGTGGTGAAGACAAATCACACGACGAATCGGTCAATAATCTCGAGAACAAGGCAAAAGCTTGGTACAAAGCGGAGAACGAAATCAAACCGGTAACCGGCAAGCCAAAAACACACGAGAGGCCCGCACGAGATGGTTGGGCGGCAGGTCTCATAGTTGTCTTCATGGCCTATTTCTTTGGTTATGTGATGGGCGAGGGGATTTCTGTCGGCAGTGGCGGCACAATCGGATCGCTTTGCTTCTTCGTTGCCATCATCGGTGGATACTTCTACTTCCGTCCTGAACGTATGGAAGCGGTGGAATCAACCTCGGCCGGAACGGTTAATTATGGGGTTTTGTGGGTATTCCTGTCCGGCGCAGTCGTTATGGGATTAGGAATCGGACTCATTTTTGTTGTCACGTCTGGTGGAGATCCATTCCCATGGCTCACTTGGGAACCAGGACCACGCATTGATTGGCAATTCATTAGTGACTGGTTTGCTGAATCTGGGCTTAACCCCGCAGATTGGAACTAAGAACTCTTAGGAACGGAAATTTAATTAAACAACGAAGTTGTATCCGCCGTTCCTTCTAAACTGACGATTCAATTCCTTGTTTTGTATAATCGTCAGTCCTTAATCAGTCTTCGGTGTGGGTTCGCCATCGGTTAATATAAATCTTTGACGGATGTTGTAGAAATATGGCATCCGTTTTTTTTATTCCTAGCTTTAGCAACATTTACAGATCATCTATCAAAAATCCTTATGAAACACATCATCCGACCCATGGGGTTCCTAAGAGTTAGCGGCGCGAGTCGCCTAGATCTAATTAACCGTATGTCTACAAACCAAGTCAGTTTACTTAAACCCGGCCAAGGGGCGGCCACGGTACTCACAACTGATATTAGTCGGATTATTGATCGACTTATCATTTATGCTGACGAAACCACCGCTATCGCTATGACCGGTGAGCAGAATGACGATAATATCGGCCGATATTTGATGCGCTTCGTCTTCTATAACGATGATTTCAGCATTCAGCCAATCACCAATCAATTTACAGCCTGTTTTGTCTACGGGGCTGGCTCTGCACAAAATTTAAACGAAATTTCCGGCTTAGAGCTTAATCTTTCACTGCATAGTTGGGTTAAAGCCACAATAAACAAGATCGAATTAACCATACATGCGACTGATCCGTTAGAACAGGAAGGTTTCATGCTGCTTTTCCCCATTGAAGATGAGGAAAAAGTGATGTCAGCGTTGGTAGGTGTTGGCAGCCAACCCATTACTGACGAACAATTTGACGCGCTACGCATCGAAGCAGTGCAGCCTCGTCTACGGTACGAGATGACGGGAGACTACATCCCACTAGAAACCGGCCTCTGGGACGATGTTTCATTCACCAAAGGATGTTACACCGGACAAGAGATCATCGCTCGCATGGACAGTCGTGGAAAGATCGCCCGCAAACTGGTCCAGCTTGATTTCGATTCTGAAAATATGGCCCCATTAGAGACTGGAGCAACAATAACGGCGAATGGGAAACCGGCTGGAGCTATCACCACATCGGTAGGTCAACGCGCCTTAGGTTATGTCAAATCATCCGCCCTTGAAAAGGGGCTTGAGCTAATGGTTGGCGGAATCGTTGTTCGGCCGGTTTTTGAGCCACAGAAACTGTAAACTGATGAGTCAAACCCCATAATATCGAATATTTAGTACCAAATTAATTTTCACTCTCTGTTTTCGTGGGTATATACAGCTTTTAGATTAAACGCCAAAATAGTGGTATAATTTACGCTTGCACATTCACCTTAAATCGATTTGAAATTTTGTGTTAAATCGAATTCAGAGAGAGAAAATTCTCCAATCAGTAGTGTCTGCAGAATGCTAATTTTCCCTTCTTAAATACGAGGTTCTAATTGGATACAACAAACTTAGGAATTATCAATCCCATCGATATTAATCGCGAAATGCGTAACTCATATCTTGATTACGCGATGAGTGTTATCGTGGCCCGTGCCTTACCCGATGCACGTGACGGTTTAAAACCGGTCCATCGGCGCATCTTATATGCAATGTACGATATGGGAATTCGGCCGAATAGCCCCCATCGCAAAAGTGCTCGTATCGTGGGTGAGGTACTAGGTAAATACCATCCACATGGGGACCAATCTGTCTACAATGCGATGGTGCGGATGGCTCAAACCTTCGCTTTACGCTACCCCTTGGTTCACGGACAAGGGAACTTCGGGTCAATAGACGGTGACAGTGCTGCGGCTATGCGATATACCGAAGCAAAAATGTCGACCATCTCCAACGACATTCTGGCTGATATCGAGCGAAACACTGTTGATTTTTCCTCAAACTTTGATGATTCACTTACGGAACCAACTGTCCTACCGAATCGAGTGCCTAACCTGCTCCTCAATGGCACCAACGGTATCGCAGTTGGTATGTCTACTGACATCCCCCCTCACAACCTCAAAGAGCTGAATGATGCGATCATCCATATGATCGATAATTATGACCGAGTTCATGAAATAACCGTTGATGAGCTAATGCAGTTTGTTAAAGGACCCGACTTCCCCACCGGAGCACTCATCGTTGGCACAGAAGGGATACGATCGGCCTACGCAACAGGCAAAGGCAAAGTCATCATGCGGGCCGTGGCAGAGATCGAAGAAAATCCAAACAAACCGGATCGTCAACGCATCAACATCACTGAAATACCCTATCAGGTCAACAAATCAACTTTGATCGAGCGAATGGCCGAGTTGGTCAACAAAGGGGTGATTAACACCATATCTGACTTGCGAGATGAGTCGGACCGTAACGGAATTTCGATCATTGTTGAGCTAAAACGTAATGCTCAACCTCGTAAGGTTCTCAATCAACTTTACAAACACACTGTTCTCCAATCGAGCTTTAACATTCAAATGCTTGCTTTGGTCGATCAATATCCGCGTATGCTGTCATTACGCCGAGCACTCCAAATCTTTATCGAGCATCGGATTGACGTCATCACTCGTCGAACAGAGCATGAGTTAGATCGAGCTAAAAAGCGACAACACATTCTTGAAGGGCTGATTAAAGCGATTGATGATCTAGATCGGGTCATTGAAACGATTCGCAAATCTCCTGATGTTGATCAGGCCCGCTCTAGCTTGATGGCAAGTTTTGAACTTAGCGAGCCTCAGGCAAATGCGATCTTAGACATGCAATTGCGTCGTTTAGCGGCTCTTGAACGTCAGAAGCTTGAAGATGAGTACAAAGAGGTCACTAAACACATCAATTACCTCGACAGTCTATTAAATGACCGGGCGATGATGTTAGGTGTCATTCGTGAAGAAACATTGGAAACGACGAGCAAGTATGCTGATGAACGTCGATCACAAATTATTGGTGGTTCTGGCGAGCTTAATGACGAAGACTTGGTACAAGACACCCCGGTATTGTTAGCAATCACAACCCGTGGTTATATCAAACGGACGCCAGCCTCAACCTATCGGGTGCAAGCTCGAGGTGGCAAGGGGTTGATCGGCATGAATACGCGGAATGAAGATCAGCTAGATCAGTTGATTTCGGCCAAAAATCTCGATACGCTGCTCTTCTTCACAAATAGGGGCAAAGCTTATTCTGTAAAAGCATACGAGATTCCTGAATCAGATCGAACCGCAAAAGGGACATCTTTAATGAATATTCTGCTGATGGAGCAAGACGAGCGGGTTACAGCCTGTCTACCAATCCGCAGTTTTTCAGATGCTGAGCATCTATTGATGGCAACACGACGAGGGCGAGTAAAACGCGTCTCAATCGGTTCGTTTGATAATGTCAGGTCAAATGGTCTAAAAGCGATTGTTCTTGATGATGGTGATGAATTGTCTTGGGTTAAAATGACATCGGGTGATCAAGATGTCATTCTAGTTAGCGAAGGTGGGCGGGGCATCCGGTTCCATGAAACTGATGTGCGGGAGATGGGCCGTACAGCGGCCGGCGTAAACGGTATTCGTCTCAATGGAGATGATGTTTTGGCAGGTTGCGCTATCGTGGCTCACGATGAGGTCATTGATTCCGACGACGAAGAAGAAGAAGAAATCACAGATGGAGAAGTACAAGAAGGTGGCAGCGACTTGCTTATTGTGACCGAGTTTGGTTATGGCAAGCGGACTCCTGTAGCTCATTTCCGTCAGCAAAATCGCTATGGGCAAGGGGTTCGAGCCATGAATCTTGATCCTAAGCGCACTGGGAAAATTGTGAGCGCACGATTCGTCTACTCAGATGATGAAGTGACATTGATCACCGCTAAAGGCATTATTATGCGAACTGGTGCTGACACGATTTCACGTCAAGGACGTTACAGTCAGGGAGTACGTATAATGGAGATGAAAGGCAAGGCTGATTATGTTGCTTCGGTTGCCATTATTCGTGATGGAGAAGATGCAGCCGAAGTTGAAGCTGAAGTCGTTAGCGAAGCGGTTGAGGCCACTAGCGGGCAAGTAACGACTGCTGCAATCGAAAATAGCAACGAGCAAACCGTTAACGGCATCCCTTCAGAAAATAGTCAAGAATCTGAAAACTAAACGAACGTCATTCAAACAAAACCAAAAGAGGGTGTTCTCAAAAGAAAACACCCTCTTTTTATTTACCCGATTACCCAAGCTGGACTTCGTACCGATGTCGCCATTGGCAAATGCTTACTTATTGTTTATCAAAAAACTCTCAGAAATGGCCGCAGAGTAATGGGCATAAAAACAACCATCTGGTTTTTTCACCTTCCCTGTGGTATCAATCTACAGTCAAAATACAATAAACTTAATACTAGCAAATTCCTGATTTATATTCTCAGTGATAACGGGTACACGTATGACTTCCTTAAACACAAAAGATTTAGCGTCTCGTATGACGCATCCCATGAAACCGCTTCTTTCTGCTATTCACGATGTTGATGGCCTTGGTGTGCCAAGAGCAATGGTGGTTGATCTCTTCTTTCGTCTAATGTTTCAAGAGCGCGAAGTCAGCGTACAACGTTTTGCTGAGGTGCTAGCCGTTTCAACTCGTTTAGCTGACTCTCTATTAGCAAAAATGAAGCTAGACAATATGGTAGAAGTCCCTCGTACGCAGGGCGGGGGCTTGAATAGCATGAGCTATATCTATCGCTTAACAGAAGCTGGAGAAGAAAAGGCACGTGATGCGATGGAAAGGTCTCAATACGTAGGGCCCGTACCTATTCCGGTTGAGGCATATAACGAGTCTGTTGAAATTCAATACAGCAATATTGAAAAAATAACGCCTACTCGTGTGCGAAACCATTTAAAAGGTTTAATCCTTCCCCCAAATTTTGATCGGCGTATTGGCGCGGCGCTAAATGCAGGAACTTCCCTATTTCTTTATGGTCCTCCAGGGAACGGAAAGACCACAATTGCACAGGTATGTGGAGAATTATTGGCAGGGACTGAACCGATTTTCATTCCCTTCGCAATTACGATTAGTGGACAAATTATTCAAATATTTGACAAGCTACGTCATGAAGAAGTTAACGACAACAAGACATTCTTAGAGCAATTCGGCCGTCGCGATATGCGTTGGGTCCCAATTAAACGTCCTTCGGTAATGGTTGGTGGCGAGTTAAATCTTGAGCAGCTTGATTTACGTTATGAGCCTGTTTCAAAAATTTACGAAGCGCCACTTCAGATGAAAGCCAATGGTGGCTTGTTCTTAATTGACGACTTCGGCCGTCAGCAAATCTCGCCGTCTGAGCTGCTCAATCGGTGGATTGTTCCACTAGAAACCAGGATCGATTTTGTGAGACTACAATCAGGCCAAGCTTTTGAATTCCCATTTAAGCAATTAATCATTTTTTCAACCAACCTTGATCCGGCCGAACTCGCAGATGATGCGTTTTTACGCCGCATTCAGATTAAAGTAGAAGTAGGTTCACCGGATGAGAAAATGTTTTATGAATTATTTCGGATCATGTGTGGAAACCTACGTGTGCCCTTTGATAAAGACGGTTTTGTGCATCTTTTAAAAACTTGGTATCGCGGAAATAACAACCGTGCGATGCAGGGAGCTCATCCGCGCGACATACTCAAGACAATTATCGCTATTTGTGAATATTCTGGCGAAGAGCCAAATATGAAGGCAACCATGATTGATGAGGCCTGTATGTCATATTTTGTTGATATGAGCCGTAAAAAAGCTTGGTCTAGCTCCCTAAATCAATAATCAGTCGTTTGATTTTTTACGGAAGAACCGGCAGGATTTACGAATACATCGCCTCAGATAGGTACACAATAGCCGATATCGCCATTTTCCCATGGGTCGCAAATTATAAACGTCAAAGCATGAATCTAACCGATTTCCCCCATTTACGCCGATGGATGGATAGACTTAGGCCAACCCCGAAAAACAATTATCTAGCAAACTAGCTCAGGGGTTGGCTGTGAGGCGATTTTATTGATGCAATTGCATGTTTTATTCTCGGGAATCGCCTTAAAGAACGACCAGCACTCCGCAAAGGAATGGAGCGTATAATCGAATCTCGTTGGAAATCGATGAATGACGAAGAAAAGAAAGCCCTTTTGGGTATAGAAAAAAAGCAGACTAAATCACTTGCAGAAACTATAGACTGGACTAAAAAGGGCTGCTTGGATTTGATCAAACCCAAGCAGCCCTAAAGAAAACTAACTGTACTTTTTAAGCAAAACCCTTATGTACCTATAGGAAAAACATAGCTGGCGACAGCTTCGCCCATAACGGCAACGCCATTAATCATTGCTTGTTCGTCAATATCAAACCTTGGATGATGATGCGGGTAGGTCAGTTCATCTTTTCCCTTGGCTGAACCAATAAAAAAATAGCAACCAGGGATTTCTTCAAGCATATACCCCATATCCTCGGAAGCCATCTCTTTACGATCTAAAACATTCTCAGAACCTAAAACTTTGTTTGCAGACTGACGTACCCGGCCAGCAACCTCTGCATCATTAACAACGGCAGCCACGATAACAACCGTCTCCAGTGCAACTGCACAACCAAACCCAGCTGCAACACTACTTGCTGTTTCCAAAATTCGACGATAAAGCATACGATGAATCTCGTTGCTAAAGCTCCGTACCGACCCTTTAATCAGCACATTTTCAGGGATTACATTATAGGTTGTACCACCTACAATTTGCCCCACACTAATGACCACACTTTCTTGCGGGTCTATATTTCGGCTTACAATACTCTGTAAAGCAGAAATAACGTGAGCTGAAGCCAAAATCGGGTCAACTGTTTCGTGTGGTGACGCTCCGTGTCCTCCCCGGCCAGTAATCGTTAATTCAAAGCGGCTTGAAGCAGACATTGCTGGTCCATCGGTGACCCAAGCTTGCCCCAAGGGGATTTTATTCCACAGGTGCATCGCGAATGCAACATCAGGTCTTGGCTTTTCTAGTACCCCATCAGCAATCATGGCGAAAGCGCCGCCGAGTCCTTCTTCGGCCGGTTGAAAAACAAATTTCAAAGTACCCGCTATTTTGTGTCGATAACGGGCCATAATGCGGGCAATCCCTAACCCCATCGACATGTGACCGTCATGGCCGCAGGCGTGCATTACGCCCGGATTTGTAGATGAGAATTCCAAGCCTGTATCTTCAGTAAGAGGCAAGGCGTCCATATCAAAACGGAGCAATACTATTGGACCAGGCAAATCGCCTTCTAATAAGCCAACGACACCAGTTTGGCCAACCCGGGTTTGGACTTCCATTCCAAGGGACATTAAACGTTGAGCAACAATTTTAGAGGTTCTATGTTCGTTAAACCCCATTTCAGGATGGCGATGAAAATCTCTCCGATCCTGCACTAGGGTTTTAAATTCATTTTGGGCTTCGAGGGTAAAATTTATCACAGAGTAAGTATATTTTGAAACTCGGAAAAAGTATCTAGAGCAACCCAATGGTTCACCCGTACTTTACGCCTAATTCACTAAGCCGATTTAGAAAAATCGAGATCATTCTCACCAAACTAAGCTATTAACGATAAGTTCACGTTAAATTAGTTGTTACCAGCCTGGGTCAAAAAGAAAAATTTATTGTCCAACCACCCAAAAACCTACAGAAATCGTCCAGTCTATAGCTTTGCCAGCCAGCGTTGATATATATGCATTTTGAACTTGAACAAGTTCATCTGCAGTAACTCCCACCTCATCAAGATAATCACAATAGGCAGGGGATTCTAGGTTATCAGATCGCAAAAACCAACTTTTAACTTGATCACGACTTAACGTACGCTTTCCGCTGATAGGCATCAACTCGTGATGTAAATTTTTTAACCCAACTTCAGCAAAAATTGAGTTCCATGTACCTGCATCCCAATTGACCACTGGGTTATCCGAGCGGGAATAAATTTGAGCCTCGGCAGCACTAATCTTTATACGCAAATCGGCCGGTAAGTTTGGGACCAAATCAGCTAAACGCTGTCCAAGTTTTGGAATACGCTGAGCAATTACAAAGCGGCCCGATTTCGCCATATGCAAAAGTCCCTCTTTCAAAAACGGAACTAATCCGGCGGGTCCTTGCGTAAAGCGATCACGAACCAAAATACGATCGAATAAAACACCATCAGGCAAGCTCTCCAAATCCCGAATCACTTCCGGCCGTATCAAACCATCTTTTAAACCGGCTGCTTGCTGGCCCAACAACTCTGCAGGGCGTTCGTCTGGGGCCAAAGCCCATACCCCACCTTCAGGAGCTTGACGCACCGCCTCCCATGTCAAAAGACCGGTTAACGCATGTGCGTCTAAAATCAAATGGTGGCGCTTCACATCAGCAAGGTAGAATAGTTTTTCCCGAATTTCCCCCAGCGTCCCACCTTCACCCGAAATCACTCGCTGCAACCATCCATTTGTTTGCTGATGTTGAGGACTCGTTGTCAACACCTCACCCGCTGAATTCGGTTCATACAAGTCACGTGCCAACATCGCTTCAAGTTGCGCTTCGCGCCGGCGGGCCACATCCATTTGCACTGACTTTTCATACCCTTGATCAGATGGCTGATAAAAAAGCCGTCCTTGAAGTTCCCCAGGTAGGTATTGTTGGGCGACCCAATGGTCACGGTACGCATGTGGGTAAAGATACCCTTTACCATGACCGAACCCTTCTTTGTCACGATTCCCATCTTTTAAATGATTGGGAACATCACCACTTGCTTCATCTTTCACAATTTTCAAGGCATCGAAAAAGGCAAGGGCTGAGTTTGATTTTGGTGCAGTTGCCAGATA
>JBLIMP010000058.1:0-18282 GCA_047638855.1 Cellvibrionaceae bacterium
GTTAATGTGAATATCTCGCCCCGATGACGTTTAAACCCACCAGGGTGAGATATTTTCTGTTGCATGAGTAAATCGGTTCAAAGTATAGGGCGAAAATGCCTAACCCCTACATATACTGGTTCCCCCTGAATTCCCAAAGAGCCGATAAAGCTTAATAAATTGAGGGATGACTTTACGCCAATCATAGTCTTCAGCGAATCTACGACCATTTGCCCCAAGTCTTTGTTGTAATTCTGGGGAGTCTAGTAACTTTAAAGTTTGTTTCGCAAAATCGGCCGGGGAATTGCTGAGTAAGAGCTCCTTGCCTTCTTCGAGCGGATAGCCTTCGGCCCCATTTGACGTACTTACAACAGGCAATCCCGCCGCCAAGGCTTCAATCAGCTTAAGCCGTGTACCACTTCCCATGCGTAAAGGCATAATCATCACACGCGAACAGTTAAGCCAAGGGGCGATTTCAGCTACAGCTCCAGTAACGGTGATTCCTTTCACCTGATCCAACTCTAATATCGCTGGAGCTGGATTTTTCCCCACAATAGCTAACTTGGTTTTTGGCCTTTCTTGACGGATTAAAGGCCATATTTCTGTTGTAAACCAAAGCATCGCATCGACATTCGGCCGATAATCCATTTTGCCCGTGAACACCAGGTCAAACAATTTTTCCCCGTGCCCATCGGCAACTTGATAATTGGATAGGTCAATACAATTGGGAACTGCGGCGACCTTTGACTGCTCTGGCTGCCGCAATGCATCAAGAATTTCTGCATCACGCAGGCTAACTGCTGTGACAATATCGGCTTCTTGGCACGCCCACTGTTCAAAACGACGTAGCTTCGCTACTTGTATGCGAGAATAAAGTGCTTTAGGTAGCTTTTTGAAATGCTGAATATCAGTTTCGTAAATACGCTCTTGTAAGGCTGTTTCTGCATTGTGATTGTCAAACACAATCTTGGTATTGGGGGATGTTTGTTTGATAACCGAAATCGTCCTCGCGAGCTCAATTCCTTCGATTTGCACGACATCTGGCTTTAGGTCTACCAGCAATTGTGCTAACTTGTTGAAAAATTCAGCTGAATACAAGCGATGTCCCATATCAGGAATGCGGCTAGTAAGAAGCTGAAAGATTCGTTTGGTGGTTGAACGTTGTGGGATAGGGACCGTTTCAAATCGTCTAAGCAATGAAGTTAACGGTTCAACTTCTAAAGATTGATCGGGTTCAGCAAAACTTAAAAGTGAAACGTCGCTTTCGGCCGCCAATCCTTGAATAATATTGAAATTACGCAGGCTGGCACCTTGGTGTGAAGGCCATGGGATTTGAGGAGTAAGTATAAGAACGGATATCATTATTTACCAAAGGCCCTATGTGGCGACTTGATTATAGATTCTTAGCGTTTGTTCGGCCGCTTTCTGCCAAGAGAAGGTGGCCGCGTGTTTTTTTCCGGCCGCAATCATCTTCTCGCGCAAGGCGGTATCTTTAAGCACAAGCGTGATGGCTGTGGCCCATTCAGCTGGGCTATTTGGCGGGAGCATCTTGCCCGCGTCCCCAGCAATTTCTGGCAAGGAACCTTGATTACTTACGATGATGGGGCAGCCGCAGTTAAGAGCCTCAAGAGCTGGTAAGCCAAATCCTTCATAATGTGAGGGGGTCACCAAGACTCCTGCTGCATGATACAAATGTGCTAGTTTTTCATCGAAGACACCCTCCAAATGAATAACTTGCTTTGAAAGTCCACTTGACAATATCTTTTGAAACAATCCATCGACCAACCAACCTTTTTTTCCGACTAGCACTAAAGGAATATCAATTGCATGGTCTTGATTTAAGATTGAATAAGCCTCGACCAACATTTCTAGGTTTTTCCGGGGTTCAAGTGTTCCCACTGCCAAGATAAAGCCTTTTGGTAGATTGAGCTCTGCCAAGGTTTGGTTGACTTTGGCGGCCGAGTAGTGTTTTTGATAAAGCGGATTAACAGACAAATGCACCGTTGTTATTTTTTCGGCCGGTACATTCAAAAGGTCAATCAGATCTTGCCGAGTGTGGTGGCTATCGGCCGAGATATGATCAGATTGTTTGACGGCCGAACTGATTTGACCTTTATAGTAGCGTAAACTATCAGCCGTCAAAAACTGTGGAAAATGGATGAAGTTGAGGTCATGAACCGTAATAACATTGTGTTTTGCCCCAAATAATGGTGGGATAAAGTCAGGAGAGTGAAGAACCTGTGGGCGGCCGCCTAATAGTATTTCCCCACCTAATGTAAATCTCTCCCACCGATGGTGGCAAGGCGTATATAGGTTTTTGCGGTTGAAATTTGGAACAGCCGGAGTATATGTGTCCTTATCCTTTGCCATCTGATAAACAGAATATCGATTCGATTGATCGATTTTAGCAAGAGCTAAGAGTAAATGTAGTGTGTACTGGCTAATGCCCCCTTTCTGATAGAAAGGTAGCCTAGCATCTATTCCAATATGCATAAAAAGAATGAAAGATGAACGACAAGCGGCTGAAACATTTCATTCATCGCTCATCATAAGGTGACACTAAATTCGTGCTTCGCTATAATGCGGGTCCGAAATTTACTGCGGCTGCTTAAATTAAGCACGTAATTGCTTCGCATTTTTGTTTATGCGACCTTTGTGAATCAAACAATAAGAAAAGAATGAATCTATTTCAAACAAACACAAGTCATGTTTGAGTAGTTATCGATCAACCTACCGGAGTAAGAATATGGCCCAGGACATGGGATCAGTCAAACGCCACGAACTCGAAGCTGTCTTTTCGAGAATCGAATGGCTTGAAGAAGAGAAGCGAAAGCATAATGCTTCGACTACATCCTTGCAACATATTGTTGAAGCCCAAGATAAGATGATTCGCGATCAAAAGAATCGTATTGAAGACTTGGAAAATCGCCTGATCGATTTAGCCGGTTCTAGCAAACGTATTCAAATTGTCGATGAGTCGATGAAAGCGTTTCAGGGGCAAGTTAAAGGAATGATTGATGATTCTGAGAGACATCTGAAAACCTCCGTTGATGAAACCAATCGCCTACGTAGGGTTGAAAACGATGTACTAAACCGAGAAATTAGTGGCTTACGTGTTGAAATCAAAGAATTTAACAAGCTGAATACAGAGATGGAGCTGCGCCAAGCTGAAGAATCTCGTTTGTCAAGTTTGTTAGGCGCGATTCAAGGACGTTATACCACCATAGAAAACCGGCTTGACTCAAATGAACAAGGGCTTTCGTTTGTGGGAGAAAGTGAGCAACAGCGACAGAAAACATTGTCTCAAGTTGAGATCACAGTGAATGAATTTAAACGCCGCATTGAAAATATTTCCGGCCGAGTCGAGATATTTGGAACGAGCGTGACTAAGTCTGAAACCGCTTTGCGAGAATTGCAAGAGACACAAGCGGGTATGACCCGTCGTCAAAAAGAATGGGTTGACCAGATGCAGCTGGGTGAATACGAGCGGAACCAACGCATTGAAAATATGGGGCAGTCTCTAATTGAATTTCAAAGCCGGATGAGCCTGTTTAATGTTGAGTGGGGACGGTTTGCTGAGCAGTCAAAAACAGCCCAAGATGCAGTTGCGATTTTGGACAAATGGAAATCTGATATGGAGATTTACCTGCGGGAGGCAACTGAATCTAGTCGGATTGAGTCGAATCGTTTGCAAAGCCGCTGGGACAATTTCATTGTTGAGATCGAAAATCGATGGCGTACTTTTGCGGTTGACCTTGAGCAGGCAACCAGCACAAATGACCGACGTGCACGCACAATTGAAACACGTGTGACAGAACTACAGGAGTTTGCTCGTGATCTTGAGAAGGATAAGAACACACTTTCTCGTATTCAAACGGCTCAACTTGATGCGATCAAGGAACTTCCACGCTTGTGGATTATGGAAGTTGAAAAGGCCCGCTCAATGGACCCTGAGCGGCGCCGTGAGCCTTCACTTGTCCCTATTGATGAAGAAATTTATTAAATCCTTTAATTTGCATTTTACTTTATGTTTGTAATTGGTACGGCCGGTCATGTTGACCATGGAAAATCGACCCTTGTTCAGGCATTAACCGGTATTGACCCTGATCGTTTGGTTGAGGAAAAAGCCCGAGAGATGACGATAGACTTGGGTTTTGCTTGGCTAACTTTGCCTGGTATTGAAGCTGAAGTGGGTGTAGTCGACGTGCCGGGACATCGAGACTTTATTGAAAATATGCTTGCAGGTGTCGGCGGTATTGATCTCGCCATGCTTGTTATTTCGGCCGATGAGGGTGTGATGCCCCAAACGCTTGAGCATCTCGCTATTTTGGACCTGCTAACGATTCGTAGCGGTATTGTGGTTTTGACTAAAACAGATCTTATTGATGACGAGGATTGGTTAGAGCTGGTTCAGCTTGAAGTTGCTGAAACCCTTGAAGGAACGGTGATGGAAGGTGTGCCAATTGTGGCTGTTTCTGCTAAAAGCGGGGTAGGGTTAGATAAGCTACGTCATATGCTCTCTGAGCATTTGCTCCGCGTGGGCAAGCGGAAAGACAACGGCCGGGCACGGTTGCCTATTGATCGTGTTTTTTCGCTCAGCGGTTTCGGTACCGTGGTGACTGGAACTTTACTTGACGGCCGGTTGCAAACGGGGGACTCGGTTGAAATTCAGCCAACTGGTTTGAAAGGACGAATTCGGGGATTGCAAAGCCATCGCACCAAACGTGACGAAGTTGAGCCGGGTAGCCGGGTAGCGGTTAATGTGACAGGGATTGACCGTGATCAACTTATACGGGGAAATGTACTGACGGCCGAAGGGGTTTTGAATAGCACAATCTTATTTGATGCAATTTACCGACAATTGCCCAATGCAGATGCACCTTTTAAACACAATCAAGACGTCAAACTTTTTGTAGGCTCTTCTGAAGTACAGGCACGTACGCGCTTGTTGGGAAAAGATGAAATTGTGGCCGGGGAATCTGGCTGGGTTCAATTCGCTTTGAAAGAGCCTGTGGCGGTGATGCGCGGAGATCGATTTATTGTTCGCCGGCCGTCACCTGCTTCAACAATAGGTGGGGGGCAAGTGCTTGATCCGTTCCCAGGACGTAAGCATCGCCGTTTTCGCCCAGATGTGATTGCACGGCTCCAGACGCTTGAAAAAGGGACTCCAGGCGATTTGCTGTTGCAAAAACTTGTTGGAAATGACCCAGTGAATGTAGCAAAATTTAAAAGGTCGGCCGGGATGGATGACGGCCGGTTTGAGGAAGCATTAGCAGAGCTGTTTGAAACTGAGCGGATCATTCGAATTGACAAGCAGATTATTACGTGGACAAAATTTAAAAACTTAAGCGACGACATGAACCAACTGGTCCGTACTTTTCATCGTGATCACCCTTTGCGTTTGGGGATTCCACTTGAAGAAGTACGGAGCCGTTTGAAGGTACAAGCCGTGGTATTGCAACCGATTATTGCGCAGTCTGTGTTTGTGGCCGATGGGGCGGTATTGCGAGAGGCAGATCATTCTGTTGTGTTTACAGAAATGCAGAACAGCAAGATTGACAAGTTGATGCAGCAGTTTGTACGGGCTGGAATTAACTCTCCCAATGTCAAAGATGTTAAATCGGCCGTGGGCGATGATCTTTATTTCGCGTTAATTGATCTGGGGCGTATGAAGCAAATTAGTGACGATGTTGTTTACCGCACCGAAGATTATAATCGGTTCCGAGGACAAATTATTGACTATATCAAACAGAACGGTGAGATTACTGCACCGCAGGTGCGAGATTTGTTTGATACGAGCCGAAAGTATGCAATTGGTTTCTTGGAGCACTTGGATTATGCAAAAGTGACACGCAGGGTTGGTGACGGCCGACAATTGGCTAAGATTTCATGATACGGCAAGCATAACTTGATCAATATCAATAGAGAAGAACAGAGCGTAACGAAGATATATAATTAGGGTTTTTTAATCACATAGAAACAAAGAAATACAAAAGATAGTTAGGCCATCAGGCTACCAAAAGACGCTGATGGCATTTTTTTTAGTTTGGAAGAAAAATATGCTTCATTCATTAGTTGAAAATAACTCCGAAGAAAGCGAAGCCATGCGCTACCGCAGACTATATCGTGGGCTGGTTAGCATTCGTAGCAAAGTTCAAGTACGTGATAGCACCGCTTTAAGTCTTGTCTATTCACCCGGCGTAGCGGCTCCGTGCCTTGAAATTGCACGAGAGCCTAGTCGATCGTTTGATTTGACTTGTCGTGGCAACTTTGTTGCTATCGTTTCAAACGGATCAGCCGCATATGGACTGGGTGATATTGGCCCCGAAGCGATTTTGCCAGTTCTTGAAAGTAAAGCGGTGATCTTGAAAAACTTTGCTGGGGTTGATGCCCTGCCGATTGCGATTCGGGCGCAACGGACCGGTGAACTGGTTGATACGATTTTGCAATTGAGTCCGACATTTGGGGCCATTAGTATGGAAGACGTGGTGTCGCCCATGTGTATTTCTGCTACCCGTCGGCTCGAATTCGCTTTGACAATCCCTATCATTAATAACCACATGGAAGGAGTAGCGATGGGGGTGTTAGCTGGACTGATTAACGCAACCAAAGTTGTCAAAAAAGATTTGCGAACAATGAAAATTGTGATCAATGGGGCGGGTGCGGCCGGTTTAGGTACGGCAATGTTGCTTCATCAGTATGGGGCTCGCAATATTATTGTATGTGATCGCGAGGGGGCTGTTTATTTATACCGTGCGTATAATATGAATTGGGCCAAATGGGAAATTGCAAAGCTCAGTAATCAAGAGTTGCTGGATGGTCCGCTTGAAAAAATGATGGAGAAGGCGGATGCCTATATAGGTTTCGTTCGAGGAGACCTGTCTCCATCTGTGGTTAAGAAAATGGCCGAGCGGCCGATCATGTTCCTTTTTGGGGAACCGATGTCGATGAGTCCGCGTGAAGCCGAGAATAACGGCGCGGCCGTTGTCGCAACCGCTCATTCAACTTATCCCAATCATATGGACGTCACGGCGGTATTGCCTGGGGTTTTTCGTGGATTGCTTGACGTTGAGGCATGGCGTTTTCCAGTTTCGGGGCAACTTGCAGCGGCGCAAGCGATCGCTGACTCTATTGCACCAGAAGATCTGCACCCTTATTATATTTACCCTAAGGTAATCGACTATCGGGTCGCTCCCAAAGTAGCTGCGGCTGTAGCTGAAGTTATTATTAAAGAGGGGTTAAATAAGAAAAAAGGGATTACTCCCGCTGATATTTCAGAACGTACCCGTCGGTTTGTCTACGAAGGGCAATTTCCTGTGCCACCGAAAAGTGAAAAACCGATGACGATTCAAGAGGAATCCCTCGAATTGCACGAGCGGTTTCGTGGAATGCTCGAAATTAATTCAAATATTCCAGTCAAAGATGAATTTATTCTTAAGCAGTTTTATCTTATGCCAGGCGCAATGGAGCCGGCCGAACTAATTGCTCGGGACCATTCAGAATCATTTAAGGTGACAGCCAGAGGAAATTTGGTAGGGGTTGTCACGGATGGCAGTGCCGTTTTGGGGCTAGGAAATATAGGGGCTAGAGCCGCGATGCCGGTAATGGAAGGGAAGGCGATTCTTTTCCATACGTTTGCTGGGGTAGAAGCCTTTCCCATTTGTATTAATACGCAGGATGTAGATGAATTTATCGATACGGTGAAGCGGCTGGAACCAACGTTCGGCGGTATTAATTTAGAAGATATTAGTGCGCCCCGCTGTTTTGAAATCGAAGAACGCTTGCGGGCCGAAATGAATATTCCGGTTTTTCATGATGATCAACATGGAACGGCTGTGGTTGTATTAGCAGGTATCATGAATGCGTGTCGTTTGACCGGTAAGACCCCGGCTGAACTGCGCATAGTCGTGACGGGTGCTGGTGCGGCCGGGATTGCTACAACCAAGCTTCTCATGGCGTTAGGTGTTGAAGACTTGGTGATGGTTGACCGCCAAGGTGCGCTTCATGTAGATGACGCTAGCCTGAATTGGATGCAACGGCGTATGGCAGAAGTTACCAATCCCGATGGGATTAAAGGTGATCTAAATAAAATCATTAAGGGGCGTGATGTTTTTATTGGCGTATCGGCTCCTGGTATTTTAAAACCGGCGATGATCAAAAGTATGGCTAAGGATCCGATTATTTTTGCCCTGGCAAATCCAACCCCTGAGGTGATGCCAGATATTGCAAAAAAGGCAGGGGCGGCGATTATTGCAACCGGTCGGAGTGATATGCCCAATCAGGTCAATAACTCGCTCGTTTTCCCTGGTATTTTCCGTGGTGCTTTGGACGCACAAGTGGCGAATATTACAGATGAAATGAAAATTGCGGCTGCCCATGCGATTGCTAAACTTGTAACGGATGAACAGCTGACTCACAATTTTATCATTCCCAATGCAACTGACTTTGCAGTGGCCCCGGCCGTAGCTGAAGCAGTTGCACGACGGGCTGTAGAAACGGGTGAAGCCCACTGTAAAGTAGACCCTTCTGCTGTTTCATCGCGCGTGCGCCAATTTGTATACGAGCAGAGAGATTAGCTTGTATATACTTGAAGCGAATCAATAATTTAAAACCAGAAATCTAAAATTATATGTATGATTATATTATTGTAGGAGCTGGAACGGCTGGGATTGTCCTTGCCAGCCGTTTAACTGAATCATCAAAAAACTCTGTTCTGTTGCTGGAAGCTAGCACCGCTATTGAATCAAACAAAATGAATCAGCCTTCCAGATGGTATGAGCACGTTGAACAAATCCAGGCAACGGCCGGTGATGATACTGAAACAGTGCCACAACTGGCGCTGAACGGCCGGAAACTTAAAATCGTAGCTCCAAATCAGGTTGGTGGAGCAGAGCGGTTGAGTTATGGATTATGGCAACCACCAGTGGCCAAAGATTTTGAAGATTGGCACTTGCCGGGCTGGTCAGCGAACGATATGGCAAGGGTAACCCAAAAAGCGGAGTCAATGCTATCTCTGCATAAGTCCCCGTTGAGTGATATTGGACGAAAATTTTCTGGGGCTTTTATTCAGGATGGCTACCGTGTGAACCCGGCCACACTTATGGTGTCTACTTCCGGCCGATCTGGTGTAACTGAAAATTGGTTTGAACAAACGAAATATCGCTCAAACTTAACGGTGCGACATGATTCTCATGTTTTAAACTTGCTGTTTAAGAATGATCGTGTGGTTGGCCTACGTACTTATCGAGGCGAATCCGATGAGATTCAAGAAATCATGGCCAACAAGGAAGTGATTTTATGTGCTGGGGCCTTGCGCTCGCCGCAGATTTTGTTGCTTTCGGGGATTGGGACGGTGCCAGATTTAAACCGGATGGGGATTTTCCCTCGAATTAATTTGCCGGGTGTCGGAAATCATTTTATTGATCCTCCGGCCGTTGATTTATTGATTGCCGTAAATGGGCAAGTCAGAATTCATAAAAAGGGGTTTTTCAACCGAGAGCCTGATGTGCAAAACTTGCCAGAAGCGGTGGCCATGGCGCCCCATGGTGATTCAGCGTCAAGCGGATTAATGTTGCAGCTTTGGCCAGAAGACTTTAGTAATCCGACTAATAAGCATTACAGAGTGCGACTGACGCTTACCGATCCAGCTAGTTTTGGCCGAGTGTCATTGCGTTCAACCGATGCACTGCATATGCCTTACATAAATCCGAATTTGCTTGATCAAGAATCAGATGTTGAACGTTTGTCGGCCGGGATTGCTACGTTGAAAAAGATTTTCGAAGAATTAAACATTTCTAGCCTTGTGTGGCCTAAACAAGCGGATGTCGCTAATTTTGTGACACAGACAAGTACATCTTCATGGGGATATCAAGGAACTTGCCGTATGGGGGAATCAGCTGATGAAATGGCCGTTGTTGATTCTGAGTGCAAGGTAATTGGTATAGATGGGGTTCGAGTCGTTGATGCGTCAATTATTCCAAAACCGCTAGCGGCCGGAACATTGGCAACAACAGTATTGATAGCTGAAAGAGCTGCCGAAATTCTACAATAGCTGCTCTCTAAAGGGATTAGCATCACGCTGTATTACGCTCAGCCGTCAGCATAGGGCGAGAATGATGAAAATATTTATTACAGGTGGAACTAGTTATTTGGGCCGCCATATGGTCCCTTATATGAATGCTCGTGGGCATGATCTTTGCCACACTTGGTACTCAACCCCACCCATAGATAATTTTCCTGGATACGCTGTACAAGTTGATATCCGAGATACTGATCGATTTACAGAAATTGCAATGGATTTCCAACCCGATGTCCTGGTTCACTTGGCGGCATCAAATCGCAGCGAGAATGAAGAAGCAATGGTGGCATCTATTGAACAAGGAGCATTAGGTGTAACAAAGATTGCTCAAGCACTGGATTGTCGTTTGATATATATGTCTACTGATGTTGTATTTGATGGCAAACAAAATCTTTATTATGAAGATACGCCTGTTTCCCCTTTGCATGCGTATGGACGTGCAAAAGCAAACGCAGAACAGATGGTTGCTGCATATCTCAATAGTGTGATTATTCGTCCTTCTCTTATTTTTAGCTTGCAGACGAAAGATCATGGGACCCAATGGATAGAAGCGTCGCTAAAACTTGGGAAAGACATTGTTCTTTTTACTGATCAAATCCGACAGCCTGTCTGGGTGGATACTCTTTCCGAAGCTTGCTTGGAGCTGATCCACCATGACTATTGTGGGATAGTACATATTGTGGGTAGACAGAGCTTGAGTCGAGCCGAATTTGGCCGAAAAATGCTTGATTGGTGGGGTATTTCAAATAGAGAAACCTTGAAATTTGGACCGATGCCTTCATATTCAGCGTGGCCTGAATGCTTGAGGTTAGATACTTCTCTCGCAACGAGCATCCTTAAAACGCCTTTACTTGGAGTTGATGAAGTTATAAAAAGATCAACCTTATGTCAATCAGACCCAGGTTGATGATCCTCTCAAGAATTCACTATCGAGCATTGTGTATTTTTGAAAAAGACCATAAATTCTTTGTTAATTCCGGGGTTGACTTTTGCCGTCTGTCTATGCTAGACTGCGCCAGCAGTTAAATAGTTTACACACCAAGTGATTTACCAATAAAGAAATGATAGGGTAATTGGGGTCAATGCAATGGTAGGTTTTTAAGGATAATATTTCCTTACTTAATCACCTTTTACTACACAAAATGCTCTCTCGCTATTATTTCTGTAGTTAACTACGCTCAAACTAAAAGAGGTTTAAATATATATGTCTGATGTGATCAACCCCTTAGATGAAATTGCAGGGTATCAGGAGCTCCTTGTTGGAGCTGCCGAGCTAAATTTCATTACTTACGCACAAATTCTTGAATCGGTTCCAGCCGTTGAACAGGATATGGGTTTACTAGATTTAATCATTGCAGAAATCCAAAGTAAGAATATCGCATTAGTTGAAGATGCTGCAGAATTTGATTCTTTGGGCAGTGACGTTAATGTGGATGAGAGCTTGGCATATCTATCAACCGAAGTAGATGGTTATGATGGAGATAGCTCACATGAAGCGCCTTTGTTCGATCTGAGTGGTGTGCCTATTGATGACTCTGTTGGTCTTTATTTCCGTGAAATGGGACAGCAGTCACTTTTATCAGCGGCCGAAGAAGTTCAATTAGCTAAAGAAATTGAGCTGGGGCGGGCGGCTGTCATGAAGATGAACATGACAAAAGACATGGCGGACGAGGATCAAGATGATCTTCAATTAAGAGTCAGTATTGCGGACATGGCTCGCGCACATCTTATTCGGGCCAATACCCGCTTAGTTGTAAGCATAGCTAAAAAATACCGAGGTCGTGGCCTTCAATTTCTTGACTTGATTCAAGAGGGCAATGTAGGTTTAATGAAAGCGGTTGAGAAGTACGATTACACTCGTGGAAACCGTTTTAGTACTTATGCAACTTGGTGGATTCGCCAGGCCGTTACTCGTGCTTTGGCAAACCATGGCCGTACAATCCGGATCCCAGCCCATCTTGGCGGCCGGATTAGTAAATTGTATCAAGTTGCTCAAGAACTTGAGCAAGAGTTAGGTCGCCAACCAACGGCCGCAGAGATTGCGATACAAATGGAGCTTCCAGAAGAGCGTGTGCGTTGGATGCTTAGGACCAGCCGCCAGCCGGTTCATTTAGAACGGCCGGTTGGTGATGAATCTGATGCTGAGCTAGGCGATTTTATTGAGGACGTTGATGCGCCGCCACCGGCCGAAACCGTTGCTCAGACAATGCTCACAGAAGAGATTAGTGAAATTCTTGATCAATTGACCCCACGTGAAGCTCGCATTTTAAGATTGCGTTATGGCCTACAAGATGGCGAATCTCGTACGCTTAAAGAAGTTGGCGAGATGTTTGGCTTATCTCGTGAGCGAATTCGCCAGTTGGAGAAAGAAGCATTGCGCAAGCTGCGTCATCCAAATTTTGCAGGTCATTTGCGACAATATTTGAATTAAATTAAATTAATTTTTGTAGGAAAAAGACCCCATTATGGGGTCTTTTTTTTTGTGAAGATTTCCCAAAAATCGATATGGAAAAATCAATAAAAGTTGCCAAATCCCAAACCAACATTTCAGACAATAGAAAAAACCAATTGTTGTATTAGTAAAACACATAGGGGAAAAGGCATTTGATTAACACTTTCCAGCACATATAGGGGTCAAGGGCATATCTAGACAGTATTTACGGCCTAGATATACGAACTTTCAAGTATGTTAAAAAATAGACAAGTGTCAATAAGCAGAATCCTAAAGAATGGTACGTTTTAAGATTAAATTGACATAACTCCATTGTATTTCTTCGGCCCATTTGCTAGAATCCTTATCCAGTCACGAAAGAAAGAATCTGATTTTTGAAGCCTTGCAAGAAGGAATAAAAAGGGGTACACAATTGAATTCAGACTCATTGTATATTTCAGAGGTTAGGATTCTTGGCCGCATTATCTAAAATGAAAAATTCATCTTTTTTTTGTCAAACCCCTGATTAGGAGCTCTTTTTGACCCTGCCAGCTATTAAACGATCTATTATGACTCAACCTGAATCAGCATGGAAAGCCACTCTTGGCGAGCTAGAATTACAAATGACCCGTGCTACGTTTAACACTTGGCTAAAAGACGCTCAGCTCATACATACTGAAGGGCAGAGTTTTACTATTGGGGTCAGAAATGATTACGCGCGTGATTGGTTAGAAAATCGCTTGCAAGAAACGATTTTGCGGACACTTAATGCGATTACTGGAGATACCAATTCAATCTCATTTGAAGTGATGGCTGATAGTCTAAAAAATGGTAATACGCATGGCAAGCCAAACGGAAATGGAAGTCAAAAAGTTGTCATGCGAAATGATAGCGAGGCATATGTCAGCAGTGCGGAGCAAAACGGGAATTTTTTGCATAGTGAACCTAGCAGCCAGGTCGTTTCGATGCGTGAGGTAGATGTAGCAAATAAAACGGGACTGCGATTGGGCTATACATTTATGACCTTGGTCGTTGGCGAGAGTAACCGTCTGGCACATGCAGCAGCTTTGGGCGTTGCCGAGAAACCTGGTGCAAGCTACAACCCGCTTTTCATTTATGGGGGGGTAGGTCTAGGTAAAACGCATCTTTTGCATGCAGTTGGGCATAAATGTACCGATCGTGGACTTAAAGTGCTCTACGTCACATCTGAAGCCTTTACAAACGATCTTGTCCAATCTATCCGTTCACAGAAGACTAGTCAGTTCCGTGAAAAATATAGGACAACTGATGTTTTGCTAATTGATGATATTCAGTTTGTTGCTGGAAAAGAGTCAACTCAAGAAGAGCTGTTTCATACGTTCAATGATTTGCACAGCCGCGGGAAGCAAGTCGTGATTTCTAGTGATCGCCCACCAAAGGCGATGGCGACTTTGCAAGAGCGCTTGCAGTCAAGATTCGAATGGGGTTTGATGACTGATATTCAAATGCCGAATATTGAAATGCGCATGGCGATTCTCAAAACAAAAGCTGAAGAAAATGGGGTAACCATCCCAAGCAATGTTATTGAGATGATTGCTCATCAGGTCCGCCATAATATTCGTGAGTTAGAAGGGGCTTTGAATAAGGTTGTTGCATATAGTCAATTAACAAGCCAGAAGGTTGATATGCAACTTGCGCGGATGGCATTGGCGGATTTAGTGAATCGGCAAGAGAAAGTAAACGTGTCTCGAGTGATAGACACTGTTTGTCATCATTTTGGTGTTTCACGTGAGGTTATTTGCGGTGCTGGACGTAGTCGTTCAATATCTTACCCACGTCAGATTGCGATGTATTTAGCTCGGACGGAGACAGGAGCGTCTTTTCCACAAATCGGTCTTCAACTTGGAAATCGTGACCATACTACGATTCTGCACGGTTATGAAAAAATCATGGAGCGAGTTGAGACAGACCCAAGTGTGCGCCAAGATATGTTGGCCGTAAAATCAAGTTTGTATGCTAATTAGATCTACAATGGTTGACCGATTTTGTTAATGGATTAAATGTGCGTTCATTTATGAACGCTGGTTATCTATTTAGAGTTATTGCGTAATTTTGAGCCATTTTATTTTCGGTTGTAATTGAATAACTTATGTTTTTGAGTGAACTTGCTGCCTAATTATTGGAGTAGAGAATATGAATAATTTGAGCTTGCTGAGAGCTGCTGCTACATGTCTTTTGTCTTTGACCCTTATTTTTGTCATATTATTTCAACCCCGCACTGATCAAGTTGTGCTTGCCAAAGTTGATGCCGATATTTTAATTGAGAAAGTGTATGCTGATGGGTTGGCTTTAAATGAGCCAGATGAAGCGGTTCGTTTGATCAACATTGGGAACGAGGATGTTGATTTAACTGGTTGGGGGTTATCAGATGATAGCGGAAACTTACACAAACTAACTTTTCCAAATGATTCGATTCTTGAGGCCGGTGAGAGTATATGGGTGACGCATGACGGAACGGAATTTGAAACTCAATTTGGGTTTATGCCTGATTACGAACAGACCAATACGATTGCTGAGGTTACAAATATGATCGGTTCTTGGCCCGGATTTTCTAACGCGGGCGATGAGGTTATTTTGTCTGATAGTTCGGAACAAATCATTGATGCCTTGGCCTATGAATCCAGTGATCCGGTAGCATTGCGAGCTGCAGGGGAGTGGTTGGGTAGTCCGCTTCAATTTTATTCTGTGGGAGCGGCCGAAGGGCAGGTGTTTTTTCGCAAATCAGATCCGATGAGTGGTTTGCTCTTGGCTGACACAAATTCGGCCGCAGATTGGGGGCAGGACGAAGCGGATCCAATTAACGGCCGACGCGTACAATATCCGGGTTGGGAGGCTGAGCGATTTTTCAAGCCATATGAGATCACTGAAACGGCTATGCTAACTGTGGCTATTGCTCCCGATAACGCGTTCGAAGCGATTGCGACTCTATTTGATAACGCAAAAAGTTCAATTTTGATCGAAACGCATACGTTTGCGAGCTATGATTTGATGGCGCATTTGAAACAAGCGGCCGAACGTGGCGTTGAAGTTAAGCTGTTGCTTGAAGGAGGGCCTCCTGGTGGAATAGCTGATACGCAAAGATGGAATTGCCATCAATTAGCATTGGCTGGGGCACAATGCTTTATTATGCAGAACGATAAAAGCTTGAGGGTTTTTGATCGATATACTTTTATACATGCTAAATTTATGATTATTGACGGCAAAATAGCTGTGATTGGCAGTGACAATCTCAGCCCTAATAGTATGCCTGCTGATCGCAAGGATGATGGAACCTTCGGCCGACGTGGAGTCACACTCATCACTGATGCGTCTGGTGTGGTTGATCACTTGCAGACTATTTTTGCTGATGATGTTGATCAGGTTAGTCACCAGGACATTCTAGACTGGGTGCCAGGGGTGGTTGCTTCGCCTAGTAGTTATGAAAATGGGATTACTTACACCGTCGCTTTTCCACAACCATCTGCATTTACTGGAAACTTTGAATTTGAAGTGATCCAAGCACCTGAAAATTTTCTAAATCCTGAACATGGCTTATTCCGATTGTTAGCAAAAGCTGGAAGCGGTGATGTAGTGCTTGTGCAACAGCAATATGAACGAGGTTATTGGGGAGCTGATGAGATAAACGACCCTAATCTGCGGTTAAATGCTTATTTGGCGGCAGCTAGACGTGGGAGCAAAGTTGAAATCTTGCTCGATAGCTTTTTTGATGACCCGAATAGCTTGACTGGAAACACGAAAACTTGTGAGCGATTGATTGAAATTGCACGGGACGAAAAACTTGATTTACTTTGCCAGATAGGAAACCCAACAGGATTAGGTATTCATAACAAGATGGTATTGGCTCAGATCAACGGCCGGGGATACGTGCATGTGGGTAGCATTAATGGTTCTGAACAATCGTCTAAAGTCAATCGAGAAATGGCGTTGCAGGTGCAATCAAATGGTGCTTATGAGTTACTGAGCTCGATGTTTCACAAAGACTTCATTCGCAGGGTTTATCTGCCTTTGATTTATAATGACTATGAGCCTCCGACGGATCAATTATTGATTAGTGAGGTTCTGTATAACCCGTTTGGAGCCAGCGATGCGGCCGAATTTATAGAGATAGTCAATCCGTCTGGGCAACCAAGAGATATATCTGGATATAGCTTGTCAGACGCAGCAACTCCCGCCGATTATGCTGATTTGCGCCGGTTTCCGGCCGGAACGATTTTGCCCGCACATAGTGTGCTTATAGTTACTCAGCAGGCGGTTGAATTTACGACGCAATTTGTTATAGCACCTAATTTCGAGTTGTTAAATTCTGACCCGAATATTCCAGAGTTAGTGGATGATCCGGCTTGGGGAGATAGATCGACATTTCTTAGATTGGGGAATCTAGGCGATGTTGTATTTTTACGTGATCAGTTTGACAATGTGGTCGATGTGCTTGTTTATGGAGATAAAATTGTGCCCGGCTACCCCACCTGCCCCGCAACCATTCTGGCAGGCGCTTCGCTGCGAAGAAACCCATTTAACTACGATACAGATGAATGTTTAGACTTTGAGGAGTGGGGGAATCCAACTCCGGGGCAGGTACCTTAGACAATAATTTCTAAGTCGCACATACGAATAGGCAATAAAAAAGCATCGACTAACGATGCTTTTTTATTGCCTACGTACAGAGTCAAAGAACTCTAGAATTTAAACAAAATGGTAACGCTTTCAGCAACCAACTGACTAGATTGGGGTATAATATTATGTATACTTAATAACCCTCTTTGTTGGCTAGTTCGCCCATCCGATTTACGGATAAAATCTTGTTGGAGAAGAAGATTGTAGGGAGAACATCTGAAAGTGCGTTTTTCTGCTGGTTGCTATGAAGAAATGTTTGGCCCTACTTCCTGTCATCATCCTATTTTGGATTGCAGGTGGTGTTTTTATTCCAGTTAGCTATGCTCAAGATGAGCCGGTTGATTTTACGTTGCAACAAGCACAAATGTTGCTGGAGTCACTCACACCTGAGGAACGTGTCGGGCAGTTATTCTTGGTTACATTTGAAGGGAACCAGCTTGATTTAGACTCTGACCTTGTTAAATTAATTACGGAATATCATGTAGGGGGAGTCGTTTTTTCGGCCGATCGTGCTAACTATTCAGATGCACAGAGTCTACCTGCTGCTTTAGCGCGGACAACCAATAGCCTACAAGAGCTTGCTATTTTGGGACGAAGCAGCCGCCTTGTTAGTGAAGAGCTACTAGCAGAGCTGGCAGATACGATTGCTGACGAAGAAAACGGGGAGTTAACTTTACAATCTACAACGGTCGTTTCACGCGGCGTCCCGATATTTATCGCCACGACACACGGTGGTGGCGTACATGCAGAAATTTTAGACGGGTTAACAGAAATACCAAATCAACTAGCGGTTGGGGCGACTTGGCAACCACAAATGGCAGCAGCCACAGGCCGGGTCTTGGGAATAGAGCTCAATAGTCTGGGTTTTAACCTCATGTTCAATCCGTCTTTAAATGTAATTGAAAACCCGGAACTGTTACGTGGGGTGAATTCTGATGGACTCATCGATAGTTATGGCGGGCATGCCTATTGGGTGGGGTTGTTTGGCAAGGCATTCGTTAATGGCGTTCACACTGGCAGCAACGGCCGTATTGCCGTGATTGGAGGCAACTTCCCTGGTAATGGGAGCAGTGATCGTCCATTAAATAGCGAGATTGCTACAATTCGGACTACATTATCAGAGATGCAAAAAGGGAGTTTG
>JBLIMP010000059.1:0-18275 GCA_047638855.1 Cellvibrionaceae bacterium
AAGATTTAGCCAGCGTATGGCTAACGACAACCCCAGATATCGTGAGTTGTTTTCCTGCCATTGCGGCCCGGCAAATTGGCTGGGTCGATGTGCCTTTAATTTGCGCACATGAGATGAATGTTCAAGAGGCGATGCCGTTAGTTGTGCGGGTGATGATGCACTGGAATACAACAAAATCTCAGAAGGAAATTGAGCATATTTACCTTGGAGAAACGGTTAAGCTACGGCCGGACAAAGTGCATGTACCACCTATTAGTGATGAAGATATCGCTAATTATATGCTCGAACATGGGTTGGCTTAGGCTCATCCTGAAAATAACCATTAAACGAGATAGCTCATGGGAATTGGTTGTGCAAATAGATGATAACTACTCAGGTGCGACATCAAAATGTAGGGGCTATGTCATTTTTGTAACCAAAAATGGCTCGCCCGTAAATAACACCATTTATTTTCAAAAATCGCCTTAGAGGTTGTATTCTTGGCAAACCGCACAGAGCAATTTACCCAAAAACAAAAGTTTAGAAAGAGAGAATATCAATGATTTTAATTATGAAAACGAGTGCTACTTCAGCAGAAGTGGATGCCATTTTGGCCCGTATTGAGGAAGCTGGGTGCCAAGTACACCCGATTATCGGCCAAGACCGCACAGTGATTGGTGTGATTGGGGATGGAACATCGATTGACCGCTTCCAAATCGGCCGAATGAAAGGGGTAGAGAAAGTTGTGCCTATTACCAAGCCTTACAAATCAGTGAGCCGTGAATTCAAACCAGAAGACACCCAATTTGATGTTAATGGGGTCACTATCGGCGGGAAAAATTTAGTCATGATGGCAGGTCCATGTTCAGTTGAAGGACGTAGCCACATGATCGAAATCGCCCATGCGTGTAAAGAGGCGGGTGCTCAAATTTTACGAGGTGGGGCATTCAAGCCACGTTCTTCCCCTTATGCTTTTCAAGGGCTGGGCGAGGAAGGATTGCGTTATTTAGCTGAGGCACGCGAAGAAACAGGCATGCCGATTATTACCGAAGTGATGGAGCCAGATTTGGTTCCTATGGTCGCTGACTATGCTGATATTTTGCAGATTGGTGCGCGTAACATGCAAAACTATCCATTGCTAAATGCGGCCGGAAAATCGATGAAACCGGTTCTTCTGAAACGAGGGATGTCAGCTACGATACAAGAATGGTTGCTAGCTGCTGAATATATTCTGCAACACAAAAATCACAAAGTAATGTTGTGTGAACGTGGCATTCGTACCTTTGTCACTGAAACCCGGAATACTTTCGACATTAATGCGATCCCTATCGTCAAACAGCTCTCCCATTTGCCGATTATCGCTGACCCTAGCCACGGCACAGGTAAGTCAGAGTACGTAGGGGCTGTCTCGAAAGGATCGGTTGCGGCCGGAGCTGACGGCCTTATCCTTGAAGTACATCAAGAGCCAGATCAAGCATGGTCAGACGGCCGCCAGTCGTTAAAGCCACAAGCTTATGCTGACTTGATTATTCAAATGCGAGCGATTGCCGTCGCTGTCGGCCGGGACATAGCCCAGCCGGAAAAAGATGCAGAGGTCCATGATATTGTCATGAGTGGCTCTTAGGCGTTTTTTGCGCATACGTGTCAAAACAAAAATGGGTAGACTGATCGATTTTCAGTCTACCCATTTTTGTTTTGCGTTCAAGAATGAACCGCCCTACTGATTCACTATCATTTTGTGGATGTACTGAATCCCAGTTTCAACTTCACTCCCCCTCACAACAGCACTAATCGAACACTCTGAAGAACCTTGAGCGATAGCGATAATGTTGACTCTTGATTCACCCAAAGCACCTAAAAAGCGGCCGGAAACGCCAGGGGTCCCCTGCATACCAGCCCCCACAACAGTAATAATCGCAACATCGTCGTGTGAAAAAATACGGTCAATGTCCCGTATTTTAAGCTCGGTTGAAAATTCACTTTCAAGTGCGTGCGTAATTTCAAGGGCATATGACTGAGGCACCGCAAAGCAAATCGATTGCTCTGAAGAGGATTGGGTGATAAGTAGAACACTGGCTTTGGTGTCTGCCACCGCTTTGAATGTTCGGGCCGCCACACCTGGAATGCCTAACATGCCGCGCCCTTCGACCGTAATCAAACTGAGCTCACGAATGGCGGTTACGGCACGAATATTCCCTCCGGCTATATCCCTCTCTTTTAAGATGACAGTTCCTGGGTGTTCTGGATTAAATGTGTTTTTTATTCGTAGCGGAATACCACTTTCCATGACGGGCCGCATGGTACGAGGGTGCAGCACTTTCGCACCATAAAAGGCCAGCTCAGAAACTTCTCGGTAGGTGAGTTCAGGAATAGTACGTGCATCGGGGACCATGCGTGGATCAGTCGACATAACCCCATCAACGTCGGTCCAAATCCAAACTTCGGCCGCATGGATGGCCCGGCCGATGAGCGACCCGCTGTAATCAGATCCACCACGCCCTAAGGTTGTGGTCACACCGTCAGCCGTAGCTGCGATAAAACCGGTGACGATAGGTGTCACGCCGCTTTCGATGAGGGGCAAAAGACGAGCGGCAGTCTGGTCGTTTGTTTGCTCAACAAGTGGGGTCGCACTCGTGAAATTATCGTCTGTGACAATAAGCTCTGTTGCGTCGATGGCTTCGGCCGGGGTCCCACGCTCGCTCATGTAAGCGGCTAGAATGCGGATGCTCATCTGCTCACCCATTCCGCCAATTGCATCTGATGCGCGTGGCGAGATCTCACCCAAAAATGAAATCGCTTGGCACATGTTGCCATAATGGGTCAAAAAACCATCGATTTCAACTTTGAGCGCGTCTTGTTTATCTCCGGCCGGAACCAATCCTTCAATCGCATCAAAATGGATGGCGCGCAGTTTAGGCAACAGAGTTTCAACTTCGGCCAAGTCACCCTTAAGGGCGGCCTGGGAACCGTTCAAAAGCAAATCGGTCACTTTAACCGGCTTCGATCCCATTGCCGAAGCAACAACAACCACGCTGCCCCAATCCGCTTTAAATTTTTCTATGAGTTCGGCCGTTTGTCGCATCGCTTCTGCGCTACCAACAGACGTGCCACCAAATTTCATCACGAGTGTCATAAGTACCTCTATTGCTAAATATCTTATCTATTATTTTGCGGTTGGGGTTTTGTGGGGGTTACCGATAAATGTAGTAAGGCGTTTTCGGAAAAATAAATAACCCTTCAATTCGGAATCGGCCTAACACCGCTCGAAGATGCCAGTATGAGCAGGCACGAGGCCAACTTGAACATCTATCTTCAATTTTTAAGACGCTTATTTTACCTATATTGGCCAGAACAGATAGAAATCAGGGGTTATGTAGAGCAGGACTTACTCAATTTTCATTACTTAGGTTGGTCCCAGTCCTAATTGATATGTATAAAAGTCGAGGTCACGTTCATACCCAATCGATTCATATAAGGCTTGAGCGGGAACGTTGTCTACGGCCGTTTCGAGTACAAGCCGATCCGCACCGTAGGTTTGAGCATACGTTTTGGCCTCATCCATGAGAAGGATTCCTACCCCCTGCCGACGGGCTTTAGGTGACACGAACAGGTCATACAAGTGGATGATTTCTTGCATGGCCACCGAGCAAAACGAATGATAGAGCTGTGTAAATGCGACAATCTCACCCTCTTTAGACTGGGCCACAAATATGACTGATTCATCGTTTTCAAGACGGCGGCGAATATAGTCGCGGCAGCCATCTAGGTTTGGCTCTTGCTTATAAAATTGCCGATATTGATCAAATAGGTCTGCAATGGGTTCAAGTTGTTCTAGTGTCGCTCTATAAGTGTTCATATAATTAACCTGTTGGCGGCCGAGGGATTAACACCGACGTTTGCAATTTATACGCTTCATAATCTTCTTGACCGCCCCATTTTTCATCTGCCCGAGCTTCTAATAAAGGCACACCACTGACTCTTGTTAATAGCAAATAGATAAATATCGGAGAGATGAGGGTCACATATTGCCAACCGTTTAAAACCGGCAAAGCGATAATCGCCACACCAACCCACAAAACAATCTCACCAAAATAGTTTGGATGGCGGGACCAAGACCATACTCCGCTTGTAATAAATTTGCCTTTGTTATTAAGGTCAGCCCGAAACTGTTTTTTCTGTTGATCGGCCACCACTTCGAGCCCAAATCCGATGATCCAAATGAGTAAGCCAATGATGCCGATTATGCCTAGTGGTACTTTGTTGGCTGAGGTAATGGCGGCAAGCCCGGCCGCGGCCGAAAAGCTAACCCATAGCCCTTGTAATGTCCAAGTTGTCAACGAGCGAATAAAAGAATGTTTGATGGCATCAAACCGGCCATCATGCCCATCTGCTCGAATTCGACGAAATAGAAACAAGCTTAAACGCATGGCCCATATGATGATAATCGCCGCTAAAACAATCGATCGTAAGTCAGTTGAGCCACTTAGCCAAACAGCGACAACGGTGACAGTTAGATAAGTAATCCCGCCGGTTAAATCAAAAAACTTTTCTGTCCGATTGCTGTAGGCATGGATAAAAACAATCCAATTAACGATAAAAGCAAGGCTAATGCACACGGCGTATAACGGAAAACGGCCGACAACCATACCCCCTTGACTGCCAGCAGATGCTAGCCCTGCTCCTAATAATATAATGATCGGGATCGCGATTAATGATTTTTTTTCAGCTTCTGTCATGCTATTTTCCTTCGCTTTTGCGGTAACTATTTGATGATTCCTAATGATCCCATGAAATCGAAAGCCGTCCAAGTATAGGTAAGAGAATTTGGATATTTCTATTAGGCGATTTCTGGAAACAAATCAACCATTTACACAACCAAAATCGCTCCTTAGCCAACCCACGAACACTATCGTCGAACGATTATTTTTCGGGGTTGGCTTTACTCGAAGCTTTTAAAACTCTGAACTTAGCCCGCCCCGCAAACTGAAACTTGGTTGATACGTACATAGCCAGTAAGGAATGATCAAATTAATCTATCTGGTAAAGTTAAACACGCTTTTAATCAAAACTATCCCAACTAGGCACCGAGCCTTGGAGAAGCAATCATGGCAGTCAAAAGCAACAACCGTGCGCCAGAGCAGTTGAATACCAAGCCAGCCGTAAGCGATCTACGGCAATATTATGACGATCAATTTGTGGTGACACCTGAATATCGAGCGACGTTGCCCGATTTGCAGAATGGGGAAAATAACAGCCCTAAAATTCAAATTCAGCATGTCGGAATTCATAACTTCAAAATCCCAATGCATGTACGGCGACGTGAAGGAGGAACTCAATTAATCCATTGCTCAGTGACCGGAAGTGTTTCGCTTGAAGCGTATAAAAAGGGGATTAATATGAGCCGGATCATTCGCACATTCTATGAATATGAGGATGAGGAGTTAACGCCTGATTTGCTTCAAGACATCGCCCGTAGTTATCTTGAAAAACTTGGGTCTTCTTCAGCCCGTATCGCTATCGCTTTTGATTACCCGATTCGGGTCCCGAGCTTGCGCAGCGGCTTATCTGGCTACCAATACTACCCAGTGGTGTTTGAAACAGTGATTTCGGCCGATGGCAAACTACGTCATTTTATGCACTTAGACTTTGAATATTCATCCGCTTGCCCCTGTAGCTATGAGCTAGGCGTACACGCCAGCGCATCACGCGGAATCGCCGTTGTATCACATAGCCAACGCTCCGTTGCCAAAGTCTCTATCGAGTACAATCGGTTACTCTGGATTGAAGATTTAGTTGAGCTATGTCGCCGAGCTTTGGTTACTGAAACACAAGTTATGGTAAAACGAGAAGATGAGCAAGCGTTTGCCGAAATGAATGCAGCTACGCTTAAATTTGTCGAAGATGCGGTCCGTTTGCTTTATGTAGAATTAAGCGAGGATGATCGCATTCAGGATTTCAGAGTGTTCGCAAATCATATGGAGTCGTTGCATTCGCATGATGCGATTAGCGTGGTGGTGAAAGGGGTTGAGGGAGGATACAGTGCGCAAATTGACCCATTTGGGTACGGAGGAATGCCAGTATGATAAAGAATCAACCCGCAATTAAAAAATCTCAATCAACATTTATGAACACGAAAAACCGTAAGTTACGCTGGGGCATATTAGGCACAAGCTTTATCTCTGAAACAATGGGCAAAGCCATTAATGAAGATTCCGGTTCAATTATTCAAGCTGTGGCTGGCAGGCGGCAAGAGGCGATAGACAGTTTTGCTGAGCAATTTTCTGTTGTTTGCAAATATGATAATTACCAAGCCCTGATCAGTGATCCTGATGTGGACATTGTCTATATCGGCTTACCCAACCATCTGCATCATACCTATGTGCTTGATTCGATTGCGGCCGGAAAGCACATTCTGTGCGAGAAATCCCTTTCGATTGATATGCAAAAGAGCCAGAAAATGATTGATTCTGTGTCTGATTCCCAGCTGTTTTTCATCGAAGGGCTTATGTATTTACATCACCCTCTCATCAAAAAGCTAGTTGATCTGCTGCAAAGCAACGTGCTGGGCAAGGTCAGAACGGTCAGTGGTCAATATTGCGCCGACATTGCTCAATTCGTCAACCCGGCCGGAAAAGGTGCGCTTTATAACTTAGGTTGTTATCCACTATCATTGTTGCACTTGGTTTTGCAAACAGCATACGGGAACGACGTCTGGTCTGATTTTGACCTAACAGGGATAGGCAACATTTCTACAAAAGATGGCAATATTTGTGAAGCATCGCTGAATCTAGGATTCCCTAATGGGGTCACGGCCCGACTGCACACGGCCGAAACATATGGCATGTTTTCAGATTTTGTTATTGTGGGGGAAAAGGGCAGCCTGCGCTTTGACTCCAATCCGTGGCTCCCAGAAAAAAGTAATAAGATGACGCTGACCTTATTTGATGAAGAGCCAGAACCAATCAGAGTGACGGCCGAAGGCGATGCTTTTTTCTATCAGGTTAAACACATTCGAGAGGCGATATTGCAAGGGCACAAAACACTTAACCGCCCCGCTCCAAGGCTTCAAGATTCTTTTGAAATTATGCAAATATTAACAAGATGGGAAGCGTCTATTCTGAAGGCTTAATCACTACCTTCGTCAAGGTTTGGCTTCTACGGGTAATGAGCCCCTAAAATGGTGCCAATCGCACTATCGGGCCTTAATTTGACGAAGGTATTGTGTCTAACGTTTAAACCCTCATTCCAGCGCCCAAAGGAGTCATAGGCGTCTCTTTAGGTAAGCGTCCTTGAGCAATCGGCATCGAAATCGTTTCTAATTCTGGCAAAACATATCGTGCAAACGTTTGACATTCGTCTAGATGAGGGTAGCCTGAAAAGATAAATGAGCGCATCCCCATATCCATGTAGCCCCGAATCTTTTTAAGAACCTGGTCAGGGTCACCGACCAAAGCCATGCCACAGCCGGAGCGTGCCCGGCCGATGCCGGTCCACAAATTGTCCTCGATAAAACCGTCATCATCAGCCTGCTCACGTGCCTGCGACTGAAGCGCAACACCCAATGTTTTGGCATCAAGTGCCCGATTACGGATCTCTTCACCAAACTGATCATCCAATCTAGACACAAGTTTATTTGCGGCTTCACGTGCTTTTGTTTCTGTTTCACGCACCACCACATGTACGCGCAAACCATAATCAATCTTACGGCCGTATCCTTCTGCGCGTGCGGTTAAATCTTCCATGTGGCCGCGTAAATTAGCCATCTTGTCAGGCCACATCAAATAAACATCACAATGCTCTGCGCATAAATCTTTGCCGTCAGGCGAATAACCACCAAAGTAGAGCAATGGACCCCCGTTTTGCTGATACGGCCGGACCGGATCAGTTGTATCTAACTTTAGATTATAAAAATCACCTTGGAAATCGATATGGTCTTGAGTCCAAGCCTGTTTCAGAATTTCAATAACTTCGCGTGAACGTTGGTAACGGGGGGCAGATTCAAGAGTTTCACCCGGTAGATTGGATGAAATGATGTTGATGGTCAGTCGTCCTTCCAAAATATGATCAAGGGTCGCAATGGTTCGGGCCAACATTGGAGGATGAAGTTCACCACAACGAACGGCCGCTAACAAGTTGATATTTTTAGTTTGCGGGGCAACGGCCGATGCAAAAGTAAGCGTATCTTGCCCAACTTGATATGAAGACGGGCAAAGGATATTGCGAAAGCCTAAACGATCTGCTTCAAGCAGAACGGACGATGTATTGGTAAAGTTGGCTTTGTATTTGTTCTCAGGAACACCCAAATATTCGTAATCATCGCTACAAATAGGGGCAAACCAAGATACTTCAGCACCGGTCAAGTGGGGGGATTTAATTTTAATCATAGGGGCAATTCTTTCTACGGCAAACTTTTATAATTAACTTAACTTCAAGTTAAAGTCATTCTTAGTCTATAAGCTTAAACATAGTTTAACTCGACTCAAAACATCGGGTTGATTATAGAGATTGCTGGGTTGACTAAAAAGCGCAGAGGTGCCTCTGAGCACTTAGGCGATTTCCGAGAATAAAACATGCAATTGCATCAACAAAATCGCCTCACCTCGTCAACTTGATTGACACAGCCAATTCCCCTGAGCTAGTTTGCTAGATAATTATTTTTCGGGGTTGGCCTTAGGCGATGCAAAATGCAATTTGACATCATTTCAAAGCGTCACAACTAACATAAATTAATACTCGCCTACAGCATGACACCGCAAGCGCTTGACTACATGTAACTATTCCCCAAAAGCCGGTACAGCCTAAAACCAAATCTGTTAAACTTGTTCGCTAAGCTTGACTTACTTGCTAAGCTCGCCTCAGCCGGTTAGCCCCACTAACCCAAATAAAATTAATAAACAGTCAGCAATCAACGGCCAATCTGCGATTGACTCGGACTGATTACTGAAAACTGAAAACTGAAATATGTCTGAACCACTAAGCTTTAACGATGTGCTCCTGCGTCTACAGGAATTCTGGAAAGATCAGGGGTGCTTAATCGCCCAGCCTTACAACGTCCAAGTCGGAGCCGGAACAATGAATCCAGCCACCGTTTTGCGCGTCCTTGGGCCAGAACCATGGAACGTCGTTTATGTCGAGCCATCTGTCCGGCCGGACGACGGCCGTTTTGGCGAAAATCCCAATCGGCTACAAATGCACCATCAGCTCCAAGTCATCTTGCAGCCAGACCCCGGCAACCCGCAAGAACTCTATTTGCAATCGCTTGAAGCGATCGGCATCAATCGCAAAGAGCACGACTTGCGCTTTGTTGAAGACAACTGGGAATCACCCGCCCTAGGGGCTTGGGGGCTTGGTTGGGAAGTATGGTTAGACGGCCAAGAGATCAGCCAATTCACCTATTTTCAGCAGGCAGGCAGCATGGACCTTGATCCTGTCGCTGTCGAACTGACCTACGGGCTAGACCGGATTATCACCGCCCTGCAAGGGGTTGATAGCGTGTGGGACATCCATTATGGAAATGGGATTGGGTACGACAAAGTTCTATTTAATTCAGAAGTTGAGCACAGCGAGTACTACTTTAACGTGGCTGATGAAAATGCTCTGCGCCAAGCGTATGACATTTACGAGCGGGAGGCGGGTAACTGTCTAGAGCATAACCTCGTCGCCCCAGCCCATGACTACAACCTGAAATGTTCCCATCTGTTTAATGTATTAGACACCCGTGGGGCTGTCGGTGTGACCGAACGGGCCAACTATTTCCGGCGGATGCGCAACATGTCGCGCGCCATTTCGAAAGAATATGTCAAACAGCGAGAAGAACTAGGCCATCCTTTAAAAGAGATTCAGACCAAAGGGTGGCAATCGCAACCCCTACAGGTGGCTGAGCCTGTCGAAGTTACCGTTACCGAAGGAACTGAAACCTTTGTGCTCGAAATCGGATCAGAAGAGCTACCGGCCCAAGACGTGCCAAATGCCGTGGGCCAGCTTACAGGATCAATTCCGACTCTACTCGACGAGTTGCGCATTGGCTATGAAAAAGTTGAGGTATATGGCACGCCCCGTCGCCTGTCTGTCATTGTTTCAGGGATGGCGGCCAAGCAGGCTGACTTTGAAAGTGAGATGACCGGACCTCCGGCCGACCGTGCGTTTGACGCTGATGGCAATCCGACCAAAGCGGCTATCGGTTTTGCTCGGGGCAAAGGGTTAGACGTGTCTGCCTTGCGCATTAAAGAAGATGGGAAACGCCGTTATGTGGTAGCCACCGTTTTTGAAGCAGGTCAACCGGTACAAAAAGTTTTGGCTGAAAAACTAGCCGCTGTTGTGGCTGGCATTAAGTTTCCCAAAGCGATGCGCTGGAACGCCAGCAACATCGCTTACTCCCGGCCGCTACGCTGGTTTGTGGCGCTTTATGGGCCAGACCAAGTGAGTTTTGACTACGCTGGAATCGCCAGCGGCCGAACAAGCCGTGGCTTACGGCCGGATAGCTCTCCCGAGATTTTGATCGATAACGCCGCAAGCTATGCCAAACTCATGGCCGCCCACGGCATTGTGATCGATGCGGACAAACGCAAACATATTATCGCCAGCGTGGCGAAACAGACGGCCGAAGAAAAAGGTGGCGTTATTCCAGATGACGCTGAACTTTTAGAAGAAGTGACCTATTTGATCGAACGGCCGACTGTTTTTGCCGGATCGTTTGAAGAACGCTTTTTGCAACTGCCAGATGAGGTTTTGGTTGCCGTGATGCGTAAACATCAACGCTACTTCCCAGTGTACGCAAATGATGGAGGCCAGGCTCCGCATGGCAAATTAATGCCAAACTTTATCGGTGTCCGAAATGGTGACAGCGAGCATTTAGAAAAGGTTGTGCATGGCAATGAACAGGTGATCCGCGCGCGCTTTTCCGATGCGGTCTTTTTCTTTAACAACGACAAAGAAAAGAAGATCAGCGACTTTTTACCCGAACTCGACAAACTCACCTTCCAGGGTGACTTGGGATCGATGTTGGATAAAACTAAGCGACTTGAAAAGCTTATCTCAACCGTTAGCCGGTTGCTCGGCTTGAGCGATGATGACACAAAAACAGCCGCGCGTGCCGCCAGTTTGGCTAAAGCTGACTTAGGCTCAAACATGGTGGTTGAAATGACTTCGTTGCAAGGGATTATGGGTGGCAATTACGCTCGCATGAGCGGAGAGTCTGAGGCTGTGGCAAGCGCAATAGCTGAACAGTACAACGGGGTGTCTAAAACCAAGGCGGGGATGGCACTGGCTATCGCTGACCGCTTGGACAGTTTGACCGGCTTGTTTGCGGCCGGATTGGCCCCTAAAGGGTCAAATGATCCGTTTGCACTCCGACGGTCTGCGATCCATATTGTTGAAAATCTAATCGCAAACGAAGTGAGTTTAGATTTGCGCCAAGGTGTTAAAGCAGCGGCCGAATTGCTGCCAGAAAGCGACCGTGTGAATGCAGGTTGGGATCAGCAAAAAGCGACGATGGTCTTTATTCAAGATCGCTTAAGCGTGATTTTGGAAGCAAAAGGATTCCGGTCGACTTGGGTCAGATCTATTTTGCTCGAACAAGCCCATGATCCATTTAGAGCTTCACAAGCGGTTGCGGAGCTTGCCGAAGCAACCCAAGCGGCCGATTGGGAGAAACTGCTCGACGCGTATGCTCGCTGTGTCCGTATTACGCGCAAAGAGACTGATATCCATCAACTACGCCCGGCCGATTTTGCGCTTGATCAGGAAAAAGGTTTGGCTGAGGCGTTCAGTAAAGCACAAGCGACAGCCAATGGAACAGTTGGCGCATTTGTCAGCGGCTTACGTGATCTTGAACCGGCTATCACAAAGTTCTTTGATGATGTGATGGTGATGGATGAAGATTTGAACGTGCGGAATAATCGCCTGGCTTTATTGCAGGGGATCGCCAATCTAACCTCTGGCATCGCTGATCTTTCTGAACTTGAAGGGTTCTAACTGGTTTGGGCACCCACAAGGGGCATCCGAACTAGATTCGGGCATCCATCCATGCGGTCATATCTGCTAACACCTGCTCTTTCTCTGGCTCATTAACTAGCTCGTGATAAAGCCCGTCATACATTTTAAGCGTTTTGTCGGCCGAAGACGCCCCATCAAACAAATTTTGACTGCCAATAGGGGCCGTAATGCGGTCAGCCGTGCCGTGCATAATCAGAACAGGGTTTTTGAATTTTGCTGTCTGTTCAATAATTAGATTAATCGCTTTCAACATTTCGGCCCCCACTCTAGCCCGAATTCCCCCACGATAGTTAAGTGGATCGTTGTTGTACTTTTCCACCTCTTTGGGGTCACGAGAAATCGAGTTGCCATCTAAAACCGTTGTGGCCATTTTAGGTGCAAGCCAGCTTAGAACCTTTGAGATGCGAATCAGGAACGGAGATATATCATCGCCGATAGCAACGGCTGCTCCAGTCAGTAGAATTCCGGCCGTTTCTGGCTGATGGGTGATTTCATAATAGGTCGTGATGCATCCGCCCATGCTGTGGCCATAGATAAAACAGGGCTTTCCGGCCGCATGTTGTTTCATTTTGCCATACAGAGCATCTACATCCTCAGTATATTGATCAATCGACGGGAAAAAAGCGTCCGGCACACCTTGTGCGCTTTTGCCATGCCCCCGACCGTCAAACGTATAGACAGCATAGCCATTGGCGTTAAAATGCTCAGCCACATGATTGTAACGGCCGCTGTGTTCGGCCAAGCCATGCACAATCAAAACGGCCGCTTTAAAATCATCTGGTACCCACGCCTGCAAATAGAGTTCTTCACCATCATCGGCCGTATGTTTTGTTTCAAAATGGGACATAGCTTTTCCTTATTTATCAATAATTTTCAAATGCGTAAGGGGTGAAAGGGCCAGAAAGTCATATCGTTCTTCAGAGCCAATGTGGTTACGACTCCTTCGCCCCTACATGCTAACTATCGTATCTGAAAGGCTGGTGTTTGCCACGTTTGCTGAGATACTTTGCTAAAAAACTAAAGAGGTTTAAATGAGCGAAACGAAGAAACTAACGTTAGGTGCGATTTTTTACAACGATTTTGAACTATTAGACATGTTCGGCCCACTTGAAATGTTTGGCATTTTGCCCCAAATTGAAATTGTAACGGTAGCAGAGCAAGCTGGGTCAGTAAAATCAACCCAAGGGCCAAAAACGGTGGCTGACTATAGTTTTGCTAACTGCCCGCCGCTTGACTTAATTTTGTTACCCGGCGGCATTGGCACGATTCCAGAACTTCAAAATGAAGCGATGCTCGATTTTTTGCGTGACCGTAGCCAGACGGCGCAGGTAACGATGTCGGTGTGTTCAGGATCTGCGATTTTAGCCAGGGCGGGGCTGCTTGACGGCCGGAAAGCGACATCAAACAAGATGTGGTTTAGCCTAGCGACCAGCCAAAGTGATAAAGTGGATTGGGTTGAACAGGCTCGCTGGGTAGAAGATGGGCCGTTTGTGACATCGTCGGGGGTGTCGGCTGGCACCGATATGGCTTTGGGAGTCATATCAAATTTGTTCGGCCGTGCAGCGGCTGAGCGGGCCGCCATGGTGTCTGAATATACGTGGAATGATGATGCAAGCCATGACCCCTTTGTGAAATATTTGAATGCAGGCAACGTCCCCTCTTAGATTCTTCAAGACCAGACTGGTTTTAAAAATCAGTCTGGTCTAATTCTGTATTTACACGTTAAAGCGGAAATGCATGACGTCCCCATCTTTAACGACGTACTCTTTCCCTTCCGTTTTCATTTCACCGGCCGCTTTGACCGCTGCTTCACTACCGTGCTCAGCCCAGCTATCAAAGTTGATCACTTCGGCCCGAATAAACCCCTTTTCGAAGTCAGTGTGGATGACACCTGCAGCGGCCGGAGCCTTCCAGCCATCTTGAATTGTCCAAGCCCGAACCTCTTGCTCACCAGCCGTGAAGTAGCTAATCAAGCCTAAAGCCAAATACCCTTTGCGAATAATCTGACCAAGACCACTTTCTTCGATCCCCATTTCAGTTAGGAACTCTTGACGTTCTTCATCAGTTAGCCCGGCCATATCTTCTTCAAATTTAGCGCACAGTACGACGACTTCAGCGTTGTTTTCGGCCGCATAGGCACGGACTTGACGCACATAGTCGTTTTCGTCTACCAAATCATCTTCGCTGACGTTAGCCGCATAGATAACCGTTTTGCCGGTTAGAAAGCGCATTTCGTGAAGCAGTTCAACAAACAGTGGGGTTTCTCGATCTGCAAAAGAAGCGACCGATTTCCCGTCGTTACAGTGAGCTTGAAGAGCCTGACATAGCTCTAACATCGGCCGCAACGCCTTGTCACCACGGGCCGTGCGTACCAATCGGTCAATTTTACGATCTAATTGCTCGATGTCAGCCAGCAATAGTTCTGTGTTAATAATTTCAATGTCTTGAACTGGGTCTGGTCCCCGTTCGTCAACATGCACCACGTTCTCATCGTCAAAACAGCGAACCACATGCACAAGGGCTTGGGTTTCTCGAATATTGCCGAGGAACTTGTTCCCCATCCCTTCACCTTTGGAGGCACCAGCAACCAATCCGGCGATATCGACAAACTCAATGGTTGAATAAATCGATTTTTGCGGGTTAACCAGCTCGATCAGTTTGTCTACTCGATAATCGGGCACCGTGACAATTGCCTTATTAGGTTCGATGGTACAGAACGGGTAATTGGCCGCTTCTGCGTTTTGCGCTTTGGTAAGCGCGTTGAATGTTGTGCTTTTGCCGACGTTGGGCAGGCCGACGATGCCGATTGCTAATGCCATAATATTTGGGAAAAGGACAGGGACGAGGGATAGAGAATAGGGAGGTTCGAGCCAACCTATCGTTTAAAAATTATCACTCATTCTATCGTTTTGGTAAGTTTGATTTGGGAATTGACGTTGGTCCAAAGACGAAAATAGAAACCGCTACACGTTCTCTATCCCTATCATCCATCCTTAACCAACCCCCACATTTTAGCAGGTGGCGATTCTATTGGCATCCCGCAAGGGGGCTATGTATCATCCTGCTTATGAAATTATCTCGATTAGGACGTAGCCGATTATTGCGATTGGTGATTTTGCTTACAGCGGCCGGACTGCGTTTATTTGGTCTTTCCAGTGCCCCACCAGGGCTTACTCACGACGAAGCGGTACATGGTTTAAGTGCGTGGAACATTGTAACCGGGATTGAGCGGCCGATTTACTTTGCTGTGGCCAATGGGCGAGAACCGCTTTATGACTATATGACGGCCGGAGTCATGGCCGTTCTGGGGCCAACTTGGCTAGCGCCTCGTCTTGTCTCCGCCTTTTTCGGGATAATATTAGTCGCAGCGACCTTTGCCCTTGTCCGCAAGCTTTTCTCAGATCGAGTTGCATTACTCACAACGGCGACGCTTGCACTTAGCTTTTGGCCCGTTATGGTTTCGCGTCATGCACTACGCACAATTACCATGCCTGTATTTCTGGTGTTAGGCATTTATTTTTGGCTTTTATGTATCCAAGCCAAAGACGCAAGGGGTGAAATCAAAACTTCCGGCGTCTCAGCTTTTACCCCGGCATGGCTGATTGCCGGTGTCATGTTGGGTCTATCGTTTTACACCTATATTCCGGCGCGAATTATGTGGTTGTTGCTGCCCGGAATGCTTGCATACTGGCTGATTTTTCAACGAGATATTTTTAGAGTTACCTGGCGGCCGACACTTGCGACACTGGGCACGATGGGGGTGATTGCTTCGCCTCTGTTAATTTTTTTAATCCGCCACCCTGAAGCGGAAAGCCGTATCAGCGATTTGGCAATGCCATTATTAGAAGCAAAAAACGGCAATTGGTTTCCTCTGCTACGCAATACGGCCGAAGGGGTACGCATGCTCTTCACCATTGGGGATTCAGCTTGGCGTTACAACATTTCTGAACGAGCCTTGTTATTGCCGATTTTTGCCGCTTTCTTCGGTTTGGGGCTTCTTTTTATTTGGCGATTTAAGCCAGAGGGTGAACAGGGTCTTTTTAAAAACAACGCCCCGGCCGTTTTTGTGCTGGGCTGGCTGATTTTAGGAATGGTTCCAGTGTTTGTCACGGGTCCGTTTTTAAGCACAACTCAAGCTGTTGCAATCATGCCGGTGCTGTACATTTTTCCGGCCGTATTCATCGATTGGATGTGGCGCAATTCCCCAGAAGTGCAAAAGATACTAGCTGGGGCGATGATCGTTTTTCTGTTCGCTTATGCAGGGCTTGACACTGTGCAAAGCTATTTCGTCGATTGGGCCACCCATCCCGAAGTGCGCTTGCAGTATGAATCTGTCCTTTTTGAAGCGATTGAGAATCTTGATGACAACCTAAGTGGCACAGTCGCCATCTCTGTCGATGCTCCAGGCAAATATCACGATGGGGCGGTTGGGCTGTTAGCGAACAACAACGAAAAAGTTGAGCTAAAGTTTTTCGACGGCCGAGACAGCCTGCTCATTCCGGCCGGGGATACGTTTACCCTCATCAATAGCCGACTCGCGCCGGTTTTTATGTTTCCGGCCGGAGAAGTATCTAGTGAAGAAGGTGACTTTGACGGGATTTTGAATCAAATCGAAATTGATGGAGTGGGAATTCGATCTGACTTTACTGACTTTTTGGCAAAGTCTGAAGACTCGCTAAAGTTTGGTGACACAGTTAGCTTGGAAGCATTTCAGATTCGGCCGGACCCTGGCGCGTTGCAAATCGGGTTGCTAACCGTTTGGAATGTAATTGAACAGCCCGCTACTGATTTAGTGCTATTTACTCAAATTCTGGGACCCAATGGCGAAGTTATCGCTCAGGCAGATAAGCTCTCAGTTCCAACCTCATCATGGGGGGCTGGGGACATGATTGTGCAACTTCACTGGTTACCGATTCCGGCCGACATTGTAGAAGTGGACAATCCGATTGTAGGGTCTGTGATGGATATTCAACAGTTGATTATCGGTTGGTATGACCCTGTAAGTGGCCAGCGGCTTGATTTAGAAATTAATGGGGAATCGGCCGGGGACTTCTTAGAGTTAAGTCAATGACCCGTGTGCTCCGCACCAGTAAAACTGGCACGCGACGGGTCACGGGTCACTGACCACTGACCACTGCTCACCGGTCAAACCAATAGGCTAACTGCCTCCATTCGCCCCAAGTTTCATAAATCGCCATCATCTCTTTGTCTGATCGTGATTTGTCCCCATCAAAATATTTATTGCGCACATGCTCCCGATAGGCTGAATCGACCGGCAAATGGGTGTAATCGCCGATGAGTCCAGCTAAAGCCGCGGCCGCATATGGACCAACCCCTTTTAGTTTTTGGAGCTCTTTGCGCAGGGCATCACCGCGCAATTCTGTTTGGTTTAAGGCTTCGAGGTTCAATCGGCCGGAATCGATTTCACGGCCTAAATATTGCACAGAACCATTGCGGTAACCCAGTCTAATCTGTTCTGCAAAAATTTCATCACTGGCAATGGCTACTTGGGCTGGTGACGGGAATGTCTTGCGCGCAGGATCGGACAGAAGCGGAGAGCCTAAAGTATCGCAAATCCGTTGGCTCATTTGTCGTGTCTGCGCCCAGTTGATGTTCGTAGTACAGATCATTTTGATCACATCTTCAAACAAGGTTGGGGTTCGCATCAGTCGCCCCCGGCCGTATTGAATCGCTTGCCACAACGTTTGGTCAGGGCTGTTTTGGGCAACTGCATAAAAAGGGGAAAAGTTCTGATCAAGCCGTAATGAACGCATGATACTAACACGAATTATGTCGCTTTCAGCCTCATCGAGCTTGTCTGCACAGTTGATTGCCAGGCGATCCCCATCTTGCCAAATTGAGACGAGCACAACTTGTCCAGATGCGAGTTTTTCAACCCGTTCAAGTGTGCAAATTTCCGGCCGCCAAACCCATGGCGCAAGCTGATACCAACCATGATCAGTCACAGTAGAAATAAAATCAAACGGCTTTGGGACGGGGATATAAATTGAATGCATGGCTCGATTGTATAGATTTCAATGATATTTTGGTAACTATTCGGCATCTGCTTGTAGCAACAACTATTGATGGGTCATGGCATTTGTCCATGCAAATCCTAGCTCTTTGCAAACCAAAGAATTAAAAGATAATAATTCACAAATTCAACAACTCACCAATTACTTTAGTTTTCCCTAACTCAAGATTGAATTGAGGGTGAAAAATGGGGTGTGTTAAGGGATGATTAGTGTATGAAAAAAAACACCCAAAACACACCCACAGAAATAAATTATCAGGTGCAACAG
>JBLIMP010000060.1:0-18227 GCA_047638855.1 Cellvibrionaceae bacterium
TGAACAATTTATGACACAGCCAGGTCGCATACGATCAACCAAACAAAAATACCAATACAAGTTAGGAAACTTTCTCGACAAACATGGGGATAATTCGATTCAGATCATCGATGTCCCACTCATAGAAAATTGGTTTGCAGAACTTGATCGTAAAGGGTACTCAGACGGTCACCTCGCATTTCATCGCTCCTGCTTTGTTACATTTCTAAACTTTTGCCAACCTTGGATAAATAATAATCCCGCCAAAGCACTTCCGTACTACTCACAGATACCAACTCACATCATTACCGCAAACGCAGCCCATATAGGCATTGCTCTAACTGTTTGTGAGGACAAAATGGGACAAACTCTTGCACTGCAACGGGATGCGGCCATCTTTGCGCTGGGTGTGTCTGGTATGCGTCGAAGTAACATCCGTGAAACCCGCTACACTGATATGCTTTATGCTCTGCAAAACCCCATTCAAATAGACAGTCGCACCGCTTATTCAATCCAATCCAACGGGAAAGAACCAATGGAGGCGATCCTAGATCAGCGTAGAGCAAAGATCATTCAGCGATACATCGATAACCGGCCGACGATAAATAAGCACAATCGCCTATTTATCGTCGTAAATGAAAACCACGCTAAATATCTACAGCCACTTAGCAATGAAAGCCTTTTACGTGCTAGAAAAAAAGTCTGTACTCTAGCAAACATCCCTGTTATTTCATTCCAAAAAATGAGAAGACTAATTGGCACAAACGTGGCTCGTACACATGGTGTTGCGCTTGCGGCTAATGTCTTAGGCCACAAAAGTGGAGTTAGTGTTATCATCAACCACTATTACAACCCCGATAAACAAGCCGCTAGGCGTGCGGCTCTAGACACATTCGAGGCATACGCTTAAAGTAAAACATCCTAGGTTTATGCTTTTAGAGCTAACCCTCTCAAGGCTAAAACACGGGTTCGATTCCCGTACAGGGCACAGAAAAGCCATCGACATATCATTGAATGTGAAGGTGCTTCTAAAAAGACCCAGCTGATCTTTAATTAAAGACTAGCTGGGTCTTTTTTTTTTCTATACCCTATGCTAGAGCCTAAACGGGGAGGAGGTTAGGCCAACCCCGAAAAATAATTATCTAGCAAACTAGCTCAGGGGAATTGGCTGTGTCAATCAAGTTGACGAGGTGAGGTGATTTTGTTGATGCAATTGCATGTTTTATTCTCGGAAATCGCCTTATATAAAGTAGCTCTCTATTTGCGGATCAACTGGAGGCTCAATCTTCTGTATTAAAGCGATACCCAACCCCAGGAAGATTTTGAATCAAGTGATTTGTAGAGTCTTTACGAGCGGTTTCCGGCTCTATCTTCTTCCGCAGCCGACGAACAAGCCCTCTCACTAAATCTCGATTCCCTTCACCCGTATATCCCCAAACTTTTTCAACAAGCTCTTTAGTTGGCATTACTTGTCCTTCATTGATCATTAAAACGTATAAAAGGCGGAATTCAAGTTGAGTTAAACGTACAACCCGATCATCTTGGCCTGCTTTTTTCAGGATAACAGCCCGTCGGCCGGGATCAAGTACAACAGAAGCAGAATGAATCGGTTCTAAAAGAGCCGGTGGGATACCAGCGCCTCTACGCAACAGCAACTTTGAATAGCGTAGAAACAAACGAGTTGCTATCGGCCGTGGAAAAATCATATCGGCTCCGCTATCAAGTAAAAGGCAATGTTCCTTCTCTGTCAGAAGGTTTAGAATAATGACCAGCGGAATCTGAGTGACCGTACGAACGTCTTTTACATATTTCAAAGCGGATTCATAGGTTTCAGTCGTCACAACAACTAAATCTACCGGCTTGATCAATGAATAATCTAAAAGCGACGAAGAATCTTTATGTGCCAGAATTTGCATTCCCACCTGTCTTAAAGACTGGGTAAGAATGTCCCTTTCCTCTGCATTTTCAGAAATAAGTAGCGCGTACAATATCTAATACCTCATACAATCAAGTCTATATGATAAAATCACCAATGAGGAAAGTAATCTTAACTGCTTGATCGGTAAACCAACCCACTCACAAAATAATAAAGTTTATCAAAAAACCGCATTAGATAAAGGAGCATGTGCAAAGTTTTATTAATCCTTGCTCTTTTATCTATTATTCTCTATCCATTAACTCGCTTTTGCGAATAACCTTGTGAGAATATAAGGCTTTGGAACCACTGTATGCACTTCTCATCTTCCACTATCTCAGAATTCTTTATTGTACAATTCATAAATAATGCCTAACAATTACGGAGAAATAAATGTTGAGAAAAATCGCTATTTTAGCTGGGGACCAAACGGGTCAAGAACTACTCGAAGAAACTTTGCGGCTGTTACAGCCTGATGTAATCCAATATGAACTAGAGTTTGATCACTACGATCTGAGCTTAGAAAACCGACGCAAAACTGATAACAAGGTTGTTTATGATGCGGCCGATGCCATTCGTAAACACAAGATCGGGTTGAAAGCGGCCACAATCACACCAGAGGATCCCGATGATGTCGGCAGCCCCAACGCGCTTTTAAGAGATGCGATGAGCGCAGAAATCATCTTGCGCACCGGCCGTCGAATTCCAGGTGTCCGGCCGGTGGGTGGCTTTCATGCCCCGGTCAGCGTGGTGCGCATGGCCGTTGATGGCGCCTATGGTGCGACCGAATGGCGCGAAGAACGGAATGGGGACATTGTTGCCCTGCGAACAGAAAAGATCAGCCAACGCGTTTGCCGGGCTGTATCCGAATTCGCGTTTCAACATGCGCGCAAAAATGGATCAAAAGTATTTGGTGGACCCAAATACACCGTCAGTGCCGTGTATGAAGCGTTGCTTAAAGAAGAAATGGACTTAGCCGCCGCGCGGTATCCAGATGTGCGGTATGAACCCCAGCTTATCGACGCAACCTTTGCACTCCTTATTCGTTACGCTGGGGAGGCGATGACGATTCCGACTTTAAACCGTGATGGAGATCTGCTGTCTGACCTTGTATTGCAGGTATTTGGTTCGATTGCTGGGGCTGAATCGATGGTTATTTCGATGGATGAAAACATGAAGATCGATGCGATTATGGCTGAAGCACCACACGGAACCGCCCCCTCGTTAGAAGGACTAAACGTCGCAAATCCCATGGCGATGTTCATGGCAAGCGGTTCGCTATTGAGCTATATGGACCAACCCGAGGCGAAAACGGCCGGCCGTGCTATCAACGAAGCGTGCATGGAAGCGGTCTATGATGGGGTTAAAACCGGCGATTTAGGCGGCCACTCAAAAACAGATGAGTTTACAAACGAAGTGATTGCACGAGTCCGTAAAAAGATTGAAGTTTGGAGCGTACTGAGCTAATCGGTATCGACTAGATTCAAAACTTCGCAAAAAGCAGGAAAAGCTTACGGCAAATCTTAGATTGAGATGGGTCGTGAGCTTTTTTTATGCCTAACGAACTTCAATCTCTCGCATCACCGAATCTCCCCCATCCAAACGCTGCATGCGTTCACCCGTTAGCGGGTCATACATTCCGATCAAAATTTGGTAGACGCCAGGGTCAGCATCGGCCGGTATCTGCAATTGTTTAAAATCATCAATTTGTTCGCCAGCTTCCCATAAACGGGTCGGATAATCCCCATTCAACGGCGGCTGGTCGCCACTCTCGATCAATTTCCCATCGGGATCTACCAGTTGCACAAACACAGTGTAGTCTTTGGCCGGAGTTCCGTTGGCATGCCACTCCAAATCAATTCGAATGTCGCTTCCGGCCGTTGAAACGCTAGGAGCTTCAACCCAAGCCAGCGTTACAAAATCTGTGAAATCAACCGGTGAAAAACCGCTTGTATGGGCAGGTTGCCTCAAGGCGGTTTGACCTAACTTTGCTTCGCCCACCAATACCAAATCGAGAACAGAACCATCTGTTCCAATGGGGGTCAAAATTCGATTTTTCGCTCCAGATGTATCAAGCACACTTACATCTAGCCGAATCAGCGCTGGCCCTTTATTACCAGGTTTTAACCACACATGATACGGGTCAGCGTACACGTCACCCGGCCGCCAGCGCGTCGGCGGCCACATGCCCCAGCCTGGATAGCGATCCACCTGACCCACTGATATGTACTCACGGCCCAATGCATGTACCGAAGAAACATAATCAGTAGAAACACCCGTTTCAGTTGTCCAATAAAGGGTCACCGCTACCCCAACCTGATCGCCTGGCACGGCCGTTTGCCCAGGCTCTAGCGCCACCCCCACCAGCGCAATCGACTCACCATTTAAGTCTGTGTACGTGATGGGGCCAAATTCGCTCCCCGCCGGAACGCTGACCGGCTCTGGAAAAGCATACGCTGGAGCGATGTGTGTAAATGGGATGAAAGCCGCCATCGTGAAGAAGAAGGTGGAGGTTGCAAGTTGAAGGTTGAAGGTTGAAGGTGCGACCGACCACCGGTTACTGACTACTGACCACTGATCACTAACCACTTGAAGTCCCGCCGCCCACAACACATTCACCCCGATCAAAGCTGGAAACAGCAAACGCCCCTGAAATGCGGGTGAAATGATAGTCCAGCGGATCAGCAAGGTCATGGTGATAAGCACCATCAAAAGGGGCAAGATGAGGCCGGTAACATTAAAAGACCTTTGCAAACCTTTGTTTTTCCGCTCTTGCCAAACTTTTAATAGCAAGCCAAATATGCCGATTAAAAAGAGCAGATTGCACACGGTGTAAAACCATTGCGGAGCAAAAACATTAACCCCGCCAAACAGCCCCCAAAACGAGCGGAAAAACGTTCCAAATTCAGCGATCCAATCAACCCCACCCATGGTTGGATTATCCCGAGTCCCTTGTACAGCGATAAAAGCGTTTAAGCCGGTCAGATCGCCGTACAGGCGCAAATTGCGCAGTAGCCACGGCCCCACAAATGCGAATGCGATGGTTAAGGTCAGCAGTCCGTAGCTGGCTGGTTTGATTAAATTTTTTAAGCGATTGTCTTGTTGCCATGCAAAAAATATCGCTCGGGCGGTGACAAGACCGGCCAAAAGTAGGAGTGTCGCCAAGCTCAACTTTGTGAGGAGTGCCAGCCCGCAAATTAGCCCCAAAAGCGCATAATCCTGTAGGGGGCGGGAAGCAAATTTGTTCTTCGGGGCCACGATGGTTCCGCCCCCTTCGACCCCTACTCCGTGCCAAATTTTGACGAGCATCAATAGACCGGCTGACCCGAGTAAGATCGAAAGGGAGTCGTTATTGACGGCCGCACTTACAAACAAAAACATCGGGTTAAAGGCGGTCAATGCGACGACAGTGAGTGCCCCGTTTTCGTTTAGAAGCAAGCGGCCGGTTTGCCAACCAAACCACAGCGTGCCAATCCCCAATCCGATAGACAAAAGCCGGATGACATGCACGGCCAATATCGAGCCAGACCACGGAAGTTGTTCGGCCGCAGGGTCGTGAAAAAGCAGGTTTTTGTTTTTGACCTGGGCCGCGTTGCCGATAAACGCATGGCGGTTCTCAATATGAACCTCGTTTAGATCGCTGGTGTCAATCCAGCTAGTGGCGGCCGCCATCAACAGATAATAAAGCGGTGGCTGTGCCCCTTCTTGCTTCCATTTGCCTTCGTGGTCAGCATCAAGCACGACTAATTCGCCCGTTTGCTGAATATGTTGAATGACTGGAAAGTGCTTGTATTCATCGGATGATTCAAACGGCGGAGTGGCCCATGAGTAGATGAGGCCCAGCGTCACATAAACTACCACGATTGCCCAAAATATTTTTGTGTGTGGGATGTTTTTTGTTTTTGTTTGAAGCATGAAAATTGTCGAACTGTTGAATGGGTGAACGGCTGAATGATTAATTTCGGTTATTCAAATTCCGTAGATCGATAGCTTGGCAATAGCAAGCTATCGCCCTACATTTACCGTACCAATGGGGATTACATGATCGGGGAAACTATTTCCGGCTGCATCTGTAACCGGTAGCCGAGCAAAATCAGACAGTTGATACAGCCCGACTAGAACCTCGTAATCGCCCGTGGGCAAATCGGCCGGAATTGTGATTTGGTGTACATCGGTTACTTCGTCGCCCGGCCGCCAAAGGCTTGTTGGAAAATCACCTTTATCTGGTGGCCCATCAAATTGTACAGCAGGTTGATTTTCGCCTGGTTTAACCCAGTGGATTAGAACCACATAATCGTCGCTGACAGCTTGGACTGAATGCCAAAACATCGCCAATTTGATCGTTTCGCCCGCCATAGCTTCTTCAGGCAATCGGTTTACGTTCAGATTAATTGAATCTGCAAAGAGATAGTGCACGGGTAAAGGTTCGGTGTAAATGAAAGGGGCCAAGCGTACGATGCCCAGCGTGAGCGTTGTGACACCGTTGTCTAAAGCAACAGCCTGCCCCGATTCATCTTTTAACCCGATATTGAGGCGTAATCCGGCCGGACCAGAGCCAACATCTTCAGGCGGGTATAGCAAAATGCGATCTTCGACAGTTTCACCCGATTTCCAGTTTTTGGTCGGATAGCGACCTAGCCCGTGTAATGTGTCTCGCCCTGCAATGCGCTCGCCATCGGCCGAAACAAGCTGGACAGACTCGACAAAATTTTGTTCCGTTGTGCCGTCAATCGCCTGCCAGTAAAGGGTGACGGGGAATGGCTGCCCTGGGACAGCCGACATTGAATCTAACGAATAACCCAGTAGCTTGAGCGCACCCGGAAACTCGACTTCAAGCGGGAACTGAAGGGTAACTTGATCGGCCGTGGCATAAACGGGCGGCGGTGCAAACACCGGCCGGATGACCCCAAAAATCGTATAGACGTTTAGTCCAATCAGCCCCAAAGTGAGTAGGATGGCAAACAGCCAGTCGGCCGATTTGCGCCCGCCCGTCATTAAGCGCAATAGCGAAAATAGCCCCAACGCCAATAGAATCGCCAACACCCCATAGCTTGTGAACAGATATCGGCCGAAGTTGGCTGTAGCACTCACCGCCATGCGGCTAAATGTGGCTCCAAACGCGGTCAGCGGAGCAATCAGCAACAGCCCCAACAACCAGCAGTACGACCGCTCTTTTAATGCCATCTGTCTAAAGCCGAGCAACCAAACGACCAGGCCAGCTAACCCAGCCAAAACAAAACTGTTCATCGTTGTGTAAACCCAGCGAGGAAAGACGATTTGCCCAAAACCAAACGCGCCCCAAAATGAATCCCGCAGATAACCTAGCTCCCGAAAAGCCGCAGGCCAGTCGGGTGAATTCGGCCGGGGTTGCCAGATCGATGCCTGTAGTTCCATGCTTGTGGGTTCACCGTACAAAATCTGATTGCGCACAAACCACCATCCCGCCAAAACAATCACAATCAGCCCAGCAACTAAAATATTTCGAGCAAACAGTTGTAGGGGCAAAAGGGATGGGGCAGAACTCTGGCTCTGAATAAAACCTTTCCAATCCCATCCCTTACGCCCAACGCTCGGCCATGTAAAATGCCGCCCTGCCATCACAACAAATACCACCGGCCCTAAAAACAGAAAGGTGATTTTTGTTAAAATCCCTAACCCACACACCGTTCCAACTATCGCGGCTTGTTTCATAGATGGCTTTTGCCAATAAATCACTAAGCTCAAAATCGTACAGGCTGCCAAAAAGTTCGTCAGGGCATCGTTATGCACCGAGCTTTGGATGTAAACGTACATCGGGTTGAATGCAACAATGGCGGCCGCAATCAACGCTGGGGTATGGTCAGTAAACAGCGTCCGGCCGATTTTGTACACCGCCAACACTCCTCCTGTCCCAAACACAATTGAGAGCATTCGCAGCAGATACAAGCCTAAAGCGGCATCGTGCCACGGCCAAGCTTCGGCCGCACTTCCGTGCAAATATTGGCTCTTATTGTCTACCCCAAAATCATAGGTGCGAAAACCGAAAAATCGGTTGATGTTATCCCCCATCGCTTCTAGATTTTCGTTGGGAATCGGAGCGGTGATGATTGCCCCAATCACATAATAAAGCGGTGGGTGATGTGCTTTTGACATCTCGCCCGGCTGTAACACCGGCAACGCTTTATGTTCGATGATGGTGCGCATATTCTCGTAGTTAAGCAGTTCGTCGGGGCTTTCTAGCAAAGGATTGGTGAGCATCATCACGAATCCCAGTAAAACGTAGATGCCAAGAAGAAGCCAGATGGCAAATGGCTCAAAATTTGCTCTATTTATCATTTGGATGGAACCACCTCGATGAAAAATAGCCGATCATTTTGCGGCTCACCATTCACAGTAAGCGATGCACGAATATTCGGATCACTTGCGAGATATAGCCCCACATAGATGTTTGATTGCGCGGCCGTCAACGCTTCTGGCAGAGTTAGCGTGTGGCTGTCTTGAATGATTTCTCCAGCTCGCCAGCCAGCTGTCGGCCGGGTGGCCGCGGCCGGTTTGTTGGCTGTTTGAGCGGCTGGCGGTTGGCCTGGTTCGGTCACATGAATAAACACAATCCAATCATCTGTCGGCCGCTGATCCGCTTGCCAGAACAAAGTGATATCTAGCTGCTCGTTTTGCCGATTGAGTTCATATCCAACAAGGGATAGCTCGTCTGTAAAGCGGTTTTCATCGGCCGTAGGCGATGCTTGGCTTGGGAGCTGATCTTCAAACGGCCACTGGGTTACCTTTATTTTTGAAACTGTTTTCCATCGGCCCGACTCGGTTTTTAGCTGAAGCCGATAACGGCCAGTTGCATCAGGCGGCAACAAGAACAAGAGTGGCTGGCCGCTATCGGCCGTTGATATTGTGACTGTTTCACTTTTGTCGCTCACCGTTTGGCCACGCCAATTAACCAATCGCCAATGGGTGTCCCGATTGCGTTCGGCCGTAGAGGTTTTGAATGTGGGGGCCAACTGCCAAATCGCATTAAAATGAATCCAGCTACCCGGATAGAAAACCTCACCGGTTAGTTCTGGCTCAAAAACAAGAAAGCCATCATCTTCAAAAACAGCATCAGACACTGGCAAATGGCTGCGTAAAATCGTAACAGGCAGTGGGTCAGATGTGGCTTCGGCCGTTGACAGGCGTAGCTGGTAGTGGGTGGTTTGTAACCCTTGCGGCAGGTTAAGGGCAAAGCCGATGGTGTTTGTACCGGCCGGAATCGGTTTAGGCCGATGGCAATCTTGGGTGATTAAATCACCGTTGTTTGTTTCGAGTTTTAAACAAACGTTCTCGTTAGCCGCAGAATTGGTCCACAAGGCTGTCACCCAATACGGATCGCCGCTCATGGCGGGTGCTAGGTCAAACAGTTGGCTAAATTCATAGTTGCCAACTACGAGCGGCTGGTCAATCAAGCGATTCTCAGCGTTTGCGATGGGCGGCTCAGGGGGCAAATAGAGGGTGACAGACATGCTTGTCCAACTTCCTTTGAAGTTGACTTTGTGTTGTGACTGCCAGTTTTCATCAAGCCAGCTTTCTATATTGCTATCACGGCCCAGGGAATCGACAAACCATATCCGGCCGGATGAGGCGATCTCACGTTGAAAAGTTTCAAGCTCAATTTCAGAATCAAGTGGGGCGGTCCAACGTGGGTAGCCTATGGTTCTTAGATTTTGAATATCATAGTATTGCCATGAGGTGGTTAGAGCCGGGAGATGAAATAGCAGGGTATCGTCGGGTAAATAATGCTCTTCCAAAAAGCTGTGAATTTCTCGCAACTGATCTTTGACAATGGGCGGCCGAACGTTGTGCTCTACGATTGTGCGCCCGCCTACCCAAACGACAGCGACACAGAACATCAGCCCCAACCATTTTGAACGATTGAAAAGGACAACAATGCCCATAGTAATGAGTAAAAACCACGGTACAGCCAAAATAGTGAGATGACGTGGATTGGAGTAGCCGGGTTTAATAAGCGAAACAAGATAAAAGAGAAGAAGGGGAATAAAGATGGCGAAAAAGGAGACCCACATGGTCCTGACCGCTTTTCCTTGTAAAAAAAGCTTTAAAGAAAACCTTTCAGATAAAATGGGGGTGAGGGTACCGATGAGGGCTAAGATTATAAAAATAAGGAAAACCGGCCCAACTGTTTCGGGAGGAGCAGCCCCTCCTAAGTTAAAGGTTGTTGTTGTTTCATATAAAAGTTGACCGTACGGCCGGGTGGCGAAAAAGTCGAATGGGATGATGAGGAGGTTATTGCCCCACTCGGTTAAACTGATTAAGGTCAATCCAAGGCTACTTGCGGCCAATGCAATCAATGGTATTTGCCACCGTTGCCCGGAAACGAATAAAAACAGCCCTAATATGGCGTATGCAATCACAAAAACGGCTGAAATGTGAGTGGCTAAGAGCAAAAGCGCGGCCAAAATGGGAGGTAGCCAATCGGCCGTAAACCTTAGTATCTGGCTAGAATGATGTTTTTTGAGTAGTTGACTCAGCTGCCAATAAAAAAGGGCCACACCGAATATGAGCCAGCTATACATGCGGGCTTCGCGCGCATACCAATAGACAAAAGGTGAAGAGCCAATCACGAGCATGGCGATAAGGGGGGCGAATCTATGTTTCTTTAGGTCGAGATCAGCACTTAAGCGGCCGAGCATCGCGACGCTAAGTACGGCTGCAAATACAGAAGGCAGGCGTAACACAAACTCACTATTTCCACTTAAAAACACGACCGCTTTTAGCATCAAAAAATAGCCAGGTGGATGCAGGTCTGGGGTTATGTTTCCCTGAACGATATTTTGATTTTTGAGTATTTGAAGTACAGGCTGCATAACTCTAGCGTAGCCAAGCCCTTCGTCCCGCCACAGCCCTTCGGCCGACAGATTGTGGGTATACAGAAAAAAAGCGGCCATCAATATAATGATTGCCAGCAGTTTTTCCCAACGAAACAGCCCATTCGCGACCGGCCGGTCTTGGGTTTTATCCAATTTTCCCCTCATATTCTCTACCATCAGTTTATTTTATCACCTAGCATATTCAGGTACTGAATACCGGCTTATCCGTTAACTTAGGCGATTTTCGAGAATAAAACATGCAATTGCATCAACAAAATCGCCTCGCCTCGTCAACTTGATTGACACAGCCAATTCCCATGAGCTAGTTTGCTAGATAATTGTTTTTCGGGGTTGGCTTTATGACTGGCTCTGGCATAAATTCTTCAGGGATGGCTTCGTCCCGGTCGCGTAAAAACTGACGCACCAGTGCATCGCCTTTTGTGGCTGATTGGATCAGCCATGCCAAACGGATGTCTTTGGCTTCGGCCGGTGAAAGCGGCCAATCTGTTGAGCTTTGCCGTAATTTGTGCGTGAGATGTTGAAGTGATAGGGCCGCGCTCACTGAAATATTAAAACTTTGAGTAAAGCCAACCATAGGGATCGTCATGTAAACATCAGCTAACTCATGGGCCACGTCGCTTAATCCGGTTTCTTCAGTACCAAAACAGAGTGCCAATGGTTTGTCGATAGGCAGGTCGTAAAGTGAAACGGCCCCCGGCCGAAGAGAGGTCGCAACGATGGCATATCCATCTTGTTTAAGTTGTTCTATACAATCCGGGGTGCTGCTCAGAGTAGCCTTGCGAATGTCAGCCGCTTCTCGTGTCCCTTTAGTGCCACGAGCGGGTAATGGATCGGGTTGACCATACCGGTGTAATGTCAGCCACCGAGATGCCCCCATTGCGACATCAGGATTAACTGTATACTCGTAAACATCTTCGATAATATGTACGTCTTGAATACCAAAGATATCGCACGAGCGTAAAACGGCACTCGCATTATGAGGTTGAAAAATATTTTCAAGTACGGCCGTAATACGACGGGTCCGCATCTTTAAGATTTTATTGATTAAATCATTTCGTTCTGATGTTACAAACTGGGGAAGCCAATCGGAAAGCTCTGCTTTTATTTCAGGTTTCATTTAACAAAGATTGTAGCGGAATTGTATCTAGGGGCGAAAAGCTTAAAATTGATATCACAAAGGTCAGATAGATGTTGGATATTAGAAGGTAGATGTTAGTAACTACTATCTAACACCCAGTATCTAATATCCAACATCTAATATCCAACATCCAGTATCTAATCTATGATTATTAACCGTTCTCCTTCACCTTATCCACGCAGAGGCGGCCCTAGTTGTCTAATGCTGTTACTTATTATTTTAACGGCCGGTGGTCTAATCACTCTGTTTTCAAATATAGAACAGGTCGTTCAAGTTATTATCCCTACAATTACGCCCGAACCGACACGGTCGGCCGAATCTTTTGCTTTTAGCGCAGCCCTTTATAATCGAGACGGCGATACTGAAAAATCGATCGAAGCCTATCGAAAAGCGATTGTGCTTGATTCTAATAACCCCAATTATTATATCGATCTCATTAACCTGTTAACGATTGAGGGGGATGCAGAAGAAGCTCTTGAAGTGGCAGAGCAAGTCAGTATCATCGCCCCAGACGATGCTGATGTATTGGTTGCTGTCGCTTCGGCCTATTTACAAAATGGGGAGCGGCTGGCCGAAATCGGAGAACGCGATTTGGCTTTAAGCCAGTACGAGCGAGCCATTCAATCGGCCGAACGGGCCATTGGCAAGAACCCTGATTTAGCAGTGGCTTATGCTCTTCAGGCAGGGGCACTCATTCAACAAGATCGGGACAATTATCAACGATCAAATGAGTTGATTGAACTGGCAATTGCTCTAGACACGAAAAACGAGGTTGTTCACTATTACCGTGGCATTGTTTTTGAAACCCAAGGATATTATGATCGCGCAATTGAAAGTTATGAAGCGGCTCGTCAAATCAATCCTGCGTATTTAGATGCCTCATTGGCAGTCGCATATAGCTATTTCTATACAGATAATCGCCAGCGAGCCATTGTAACTTTGCGTGACCAAATCGAAGCAACCCCAAATAATGCCTCTTTATATGATGCGCTAGGCTGGATGTATTTCTTGGCGGGACAATATGCAGAATCAGAAGCAACACTTGAGAAGGCGGTAAACTTAGACGCTAGTTTAGTGCGAGCGCAAGCGCATTTAGGCGCAGCCTATTTTAAAAATTCAAACTATGATTTTGCAATTCCACGTTTAGAATCCGCTGTCGATTCTTATGAGCAAGGGCGGCGCGAAGATATACCTCTGACTGAGTCCACTTCGATTTACTATAACTATTTGGCATTTGCCTATTATCGAACCAATGAAGATTTTTGTTTTGCCCCTATGTCAGATGATTCATATACGGCCGAAGGGCTGTTTAATATCGTGATTGAAGAAATGGGGCCAGAAGGGATCCGTGGGGAAAACGCGAAAGTTGGTTTAGAGGATTGTCGTAAGGCTCGCATTGATGCAGGTGGTTAAACAGTAGTCGAAAGTAAATAGCGGCTTGACAAAAGTGATCAGTGACTAACTGTGTGGGTCACTGATCACTTCCTACTGGTTGTTACTCGTGCTCAGCCAGCCACCGTTCTGCGGACATGGCTGCGGCAGTCCCTTGCCCAACGGATGTGGCAACTTGACGATAAATAGAGTCTTGGATTTCACCGGCCGCAAATACACCTTCTACATTGGTACGCATCAGCTCGTCGGTAATGAAATATCCTTCTTCATCCATTTCAATTTGCCCTTGGAAGAGTTTCCCATTGGGGATGTGACCAATAAAGAGGAAAAAGCCGTCGGTCGTAATTTCTGATATTTCATTTGTTTCACGATTTTTCAGCCGCACACCGGTTACTTCTTCATCACCCAGAACCTCTTCAGCTTCAGTGTTCCATACAAATGAGATTTTTTCGTTGGCAAAGGCACGCTTTTGCAGTACAGGGCCGGCCCGTAATGAATCCCGTCGATGAATCACAGTGACTGTGCTTGCAAACTTGGTTAAAAATAATCCTTCTTCCAATGCACTATCGCCACCGCCAATGACAACAACCGGCCGATTGCGATAGAAAAACCCATCACAAGTACCACAAGTACTTACGCCACGTCCCCAGAACTTATCCTCACCCGGTATGCCCAACTTTCTTGGGGATGCACCTACGGTGACAATTAAGGCATCAACTTGATATTCTTCATTATAGGTCTTCACATAAAACGGAGAACCTTTTGAAGTATCGACTTCGACAACATGGTCATAAACAAGCTTTGCCCCAAATTTCTCGGCCTGTTTTACCATACGATCAATAAGCTCTTGGCCAGAAACTACATCCTCATATCCAGGATAGTTCTCAACTTCACTTGAAAGGGCAATCTGGCCGCCTAGCTGGTCACCTACAATGACAACCGGTTCTAACATAGCGCGGCCGGTATACATAGCGGCCGTTAGCCCAGCCGGTCCTGATCCAATAATAAGTACTTTTTCTTTTTTCATGATTTTATATACAGCAGGCTAGATTCCTGAATAGCTTTTATTTTAGAGTGGGCCAATCATATCGACAGAGACGCCCCGTTACAATAATGAATAGTCTAAATAAAGGTTGTTTTACACTGGTGCTTCTTTGCTTTTAACAGCAATAGGGAAGATGCAGTGAAACGCAGACCCCTTACCTAACTGACTTTCAACTTTTATGCGACCATCATGTGCTTCCATCAGCTTCTGCGCAATAGAAAGACCCAGCCCAGTCCCTTCTGCCACTTCGTTTCCATGAGAAACGCGATAAAAACGCTCAAATAGCTGTTCAATATCAACCGCGTCAATTCCCCTACCTGTATCCATAACCGAAATCCAAACTTTTTCTTCTCGCTTAACGACCTTAACCGCAACCTTGCCATTTGGACGGTTAAATTTGATGGCATTGCTAATCAGGTTGATTAAAACTTGTTGTAACCGGCTGACATCTCCCATAATGGGCGATGCTGTACGGCTTGCTGTCACCAAGCTCATCTTAATTCCCTGGTTTTCAGCTTGGGCTTCAAGTGTGTCCATGGCTGATCTTGCCAGTTCGATAGGGTCAACTTCAGTTAAGTCCAACTGAAACCGGCCGGAATCAAGCCTAGACAATGTTAAGAAGTCCTGTGTCATACGAGTCAAACGCCGGGTTTCACGTTTCAGCGTTTTGAGAACATGCGATCGTTGAGCCTCTGAAAGGTTTTTCATCTCTAACATTTCAGTAGCCGCCGTCATCGCCATTAAAGGGGTTTTTAGCTCGTGCATCGTTTCCGCAATCACATCTGATTGAGAAAAAAGCCGTGCATTAACGATAGACATAGCTGCTTGTGCAGCTAACGCTTGCGCGACCGACTGGTCATATTTAGTATAGTAATCGCCCTCTTTTTTATTGAAAGCTTCGAGCACGCCAATGACTTTTCCCCTATCTCTAAGCGGGACTATCATCAGGTTCTTAATTTGTATCCCACCGATTAGGCTTGATTCTTTATGATGGCGTACGTCATTTTGAGCATCATCAATAATGACCGATTTGTTTTGTGATACAACCCAGCCAGCTAGACTCTTGTCAATCGGGACCAATCGATTCTCGAGAGCCGAAATATCACTACAAGCGACAAACCTCAACTCTATGCCATTTGGCTCTACAAGCAGAATCGATGTTCCGACTGATTCAGTTAGTTCGGTTGCGGCGGCCAAAACCATTTTAAGGATTTCTGGCAGATCGAGAGTCGAGCCTAAAGAATGGCTAACCATCAATAATCTTTGTAAATGAAGCGGCCGAAGCCCAGGAAGAATCTCTTCTGTATTCAAATTTCTGTTCGTTTCTTTTTCTGGTAGATTCGTCATATTCTAAACATGTGAGAATTCGCTAAGCTAAAGGATTATGAAATCGTTTTAAAATACTAAACAATGGCCGGGAGAACTTTAACAGCATCATCTCGAATGATAATATCAGCTAAATGATCAATCGGTGTGGATTCAAAGTTAACAATAATGAGCTGCGACTGACTGTTGTGGGCAAGCCAAGGCAATTCGTTAACAGGTGCGACTTCTAGCGAAGATCCTGCAATGATCATCACGTCTGATTTTCGTGTAACTTCCTGAACTGAGTTCAATATACCCAAAGGCAATAATTCCCCGAACAAAACAACTTTTGGTTTAAGCACTTCACAGCAAGTTGAACAAACTGGCATAGTCCCATCAACTATAAGCTTGGTCAGATGCAGTTTTGAATCTTCAAGTTTTTCACAGTTCAAGCATTCAAGTTCTCTGACATGACCATGAACTTCACAAACTGTATCTGACCCTGATCGCGTGTGTAATCCATCAATGTTCTGCGTAATGACAGCTTGAAGGGGTCCAATTCTTTCAAGCTCAGCTAAGGCTAAATGAGCCGTATTAGGTTGAGCCTGACTTATAATTTTGACAAGGGAACGCACCCACGCATAAAAATCTTGTGGCCTACGCTGGAACGCCAAAATGTTTGCAACAACAATGGGATCATGCTTTGCCCATAGGCCCGATTCGGCCGTGCGAAAGTCTGGAATTCCCGAGGGTGTGCTGATACCAGCACCTGCTAACGCAACTGCATATCGACATTGCTTCAGCATTTGTCCAGCCTGTTGGATTTCCGATTTGTATTTTTGTCGGTATTCACGCATTCAATGACTAACCGGTAGAGCAAGCACCATCTTTCTAAGTTACTACTAGAGAGAAGTGGCTCGTTCTGCAATTTTCCGAAATTGTGCCGTTAATGGATCGTTAGGATTAGTAAGAACAAGAGGACGACCATTGTTAATAGCCGCAGCCAACTTGGTCGGAGAGATAACAACTGTATCAATAACAGTTGCTTCTAGGTATTTTTTAACTTTTTCCTGTGGCAGCTTAGACACTTCCCCAAAAGAAATAAGCAAGACATTCAATTGACAAGTAGGCAAAACTAGGTCATTTAATGATTTTATTAATTGTCGGGCATTGGCTAATGAAACTCTATCTGGGCTTGTACATACAATAATTTGGTCAGCTCTTTCTAAAACAGATGAATTGCCACTGTGAATACCACGTCCACCGTCAATCATGATTGAGCTACCTGATGCATGCATCGCTTCAACCAGCTTAGGGAGATGATTTTCACCGAGTATGGGTAACGCATTGTCGATATTTGGTTTCGCAGGCAAAATCGTGAGTTGGGGAGAGACGACTACCCAATTATTCGCAATTTGTCCGGAAACACTCAATGGGCTTCCTGCCGCTAGCTCATTCAACCCAACCGATACCTTTTGATTAAGATAAAGCCCAATATGTCCCTGAACCATATCCATATCAACCAAAAGAGTTTTTTCGGAAATAGAGTGAGCGAATGCAGTATTCAAGACCGCCGTTGTTGTACCGCATCCACCTCTAGCCCCCAGAAAAACGGTCATTTGGCTGCGTGACAAAGACGAATCTCCATGGTTTGTCGATTCTGAATCTAAATTCTTAACATCGCTTTGAGGATTATGATTTAAAAGAATTGTTTTGACCCTACGATGAAGCTCTTCAGCGTTTGTAGGCTTGATTAAATAATCAGTGGCCCCAGCTTCAAACCCTTCCCACTTTTCATAAGGTTGAGATTTCGCAGTTAGTAAAATTACTGGTGTATTACTTAGATCTTTGGTTTGACGTAGTTTGCGACAAACCGTAAAGCCATCCATATCGGGCATCATGACATCCAGTAAAACTAAATCAGGTAGTTCTCGACTTGCAGTGTCAAGGCCCTCCTGCCCAGAATGGGCAACAGATACCCTGTAGCCTTGCTTTTGTAATACTAAAGATATGAGCTCAAGCGTTTCTTTATGGTCATCAATGACAAGAATTTTTGGGGACATAAGATTGTGTATCAAGCATATGATGCTCGATAATATAAATTCTGATTATTTTTTATTATACAACCTAGACGACTAACTGTGTGGCAATTAGTTTGATTGTACACGGCTTTTCAGTAAAAACTATTGAGCCAGTTGGCTTGCAATCTCCGAATCAAAATACCGTCTAGCAGAGGCAAGGTTATTGAAAGGGTTGCGAAATTGAAGACGACACCTTCTCTATTGTTACTTTTGAGTGTGATACACTGCATTTTTCACTTGCTTGATATGTTTTGTTTGGACACTTGATCATACCAAGTCAGGTGAATTTGTTTTTTTACTGAAAAGCCGTGTTTGATTGTGCCATTCATTATAAAACCTCTCAAAGGGACAGTTGCCGATAGAGAGAATTTGGGCTCTTTGGGATTTCAGGGGGTTGACAGCATATGTGGGTCATGAAATGAAATATTTGTACCCACTTGTATCCAGCCAAAGGCGTGAGAAAAGTGACTCTTTTCGACTTAATCCAAAGGAGCGCCTC